>JBBIQI010000042.1:0-19962 GCA_037442465.1 Burkholderiales bacterium | reverse complement strand
CGAGCGCCACGTCGAGCCGGCGCGCGTCCCAGCCCAGCACGTCGCGCAGCGGGCGCGGCAGCGCCGGAAAGTGCGCCAGCGGCGGCACCTCGAGCAGGATCACCTCGCGCACGCTCATTCGCGCGTGCAAGGTGGCGACAAGCGCGGCGACGTCGCGCGACCAGCGCGCCACGCGCGTCTGCTCGATGGCGTCGTTGACGCCGAGCGCGACGACCGCCAGGTCCGCCACGCCGCTGGCGGTTTCGAGCAGTCGCAGCGTGCGGCGCGCGGTTGCGCCGTTTTCGCCAATCACGCGCCAGCACACGCGCCGGCCGAGCTTCGCCGCGAGCCGCACGGCCAGCTCGCCAGCCAGCGCTTCGCCGTGATGCGCGGCACCGACGCCGACTGCAGTCGATTCGCCGACGACGAGCAGTCGCAGCGGCTCGCCCGAGCCGACTTCGCCCGCGCAGGCGCCTTCCGCGACCGGCAGCCGTGGCGTCGTGCGACGAGTGCGGCGCGCCTGCCAGAGCAGCAACGGGCCGAGCACGATCTTGGCGGCGAGATGGATCAAGCAGCGGCCCGGCGCGCCGTCACGCCTTCTTCGGCCAGAGCACCATCTGCGTGCAACGGAACAGCGCCAGCGTCTTGCCGGTCGCGACTTCGCTGACGGTGGCGTCCCACACCTGCGTCGTGCGACCCAGATGGGCGCCGCGCGCGACCGCTTCGAGCGTGCCTTCGGTCGCGGTGCCGAGGAAGTTGGCTTTCAGCTCGATCGTCGTGAAGCTCTCCGCGCCGTCGGGCAGGTGCGCGACGGTGGCGAAGCCGCAGGCGGTGTCCGCAAGCGCGATCACGCTGGCCGCGTGCAGAAAGCCGTTCGGCGCGAGGAACTCCGGGCGGATGTCCATCCGCATCGCGAGTTCGCGCGGATCGACGCGGACGACCCTCAGGCCAAACAGCGCGGGCAGACGCGTCGATGCGCGCGCGTTCAGCGCTTCGATGCTCACGTCGGGTCGCAGTTTCATTGTCGGCTGCCTCGATCTATAGGGGCTGCGCGCGGGCCCAGACCCCTCACCCCTGCTCTCTGCCCGCTGCCAGTGAGCGGGACAGTGTCAACTGAACTTCGAGAAGTCCGGCTTGCGACGCTCGAAGAACGCGGTGAAGGCTTCCTTCGCCTCCGGGCTCTTGAGCATGCGGCCGAAGGTCTGCGCTTCGTCCAGGATGATCTTCTCGACGATGCCGCGAAAGCCCGCTTTCATCAGCCGCTTGGTCTCGCGCACGGAGGCCGGCGGCAGCGCGTTGAAGCGCGCGGCCTGCTTCTGTGCGTAGGCGAGCACCTCGTCGGGCGGCAGGATGCGGTTGACGATCTTCATCTCGAGCGCCTCTTCGGCGCTCAGCGGATCGCCGAGCAGCAGTTTTTCCGCGGCCTTGTGGTAGCCGGCCGCCAGCGGCACGAGCAGGCTGGAGGCGAACTCCGCGCACAGGCCGAGCGAGACGAACGGCATCGAGAACATCGCGTTGTCGGCGCAGTACACGAGGTCGCAATGCAGCAGCATCGTCGTGCCGATGCCGACCGCGACGCCGTTGACCGCCGCGACCACGGGCTTCTCGGCGTAGCCGAGCGCCTGCATGAACTTGAATACCGGCGCGTCCATGCTTTGCGCCGGATGCTTCATGAAGTCCTCGAGGTCGTTGCCGGCGGTAAAGATGTCAGGCTGACCGTGGATCAGGATCGCGCGCACGCCGCCGTCGTCGTGCGCGGCGGCGATCGAGTCGGCCATCTGCTGGTACATCGCCATCGTGATCGCGTTCTTCTTCTCCGGCCGCGCGATCTCGATGCGGGCCACGCCGCCCGTGGTTTCCGTCCTGATGCTCATCGCGTCTCCTTGCTGCCCTGTCGTTCCTGCTGCGCGAAACGCCGCAGCGCCTCCGCCGCCTGCGCACGCACGCGGTTGCGCAGCCACGGCGTCCAGCCGAGCAGCCACCCCTTCCAGCCGAGCGCCTGCCGCGACCAGCGCCAGAAGCTGAAGCGGTCGACCTGCCGCACGATCTTGCCGGCGGCGATCACCATCTCGGTGTACACGCGGTTGCGCACCGGTCGCGAGCCGTATCTGTATCGCGCGATCCAAACCGCGCGCGCGCCGTGCGTGCCCTCCTCGACGTTGGCCGACACGCTGAAGTCGCGCGCGCGCGTCAGCAGCATGCGCCAAAGCAGCCGCACTTCGTCGGCCGACAGCAGCGGAAAGATCGGATCGCTGAAGGTCGCGTCCGGCGCGTAGAGCTGGCCCATCGTGTAGTGGTCGCCGAGCATGAAGGCGTCGAAGAAGCGCTGCGCCACACTCATGCCGGCATCCCCTCGACGCAACCGGCGCCGCGGCGCTCGACCTGCCGCCCGAGCCAATCGGCCGCCAGCGGCCACAGCTTCTCTGCGCTGCGCCGGCGGAAGAAACCGAAGTGACCCACACGCGCCGCGCCGAGCCGGCGCGGGTCCACGCGCTTGATCTCGCGCGGCGCCGCCGCGTAAAAGCCGTGCAGCGACTCGATATTCCGCAGCGACATGTATTCGTCGTCGGCGAACGACAGCGACAGGATCGGCGTGTTCACCTCCAGAAAGCGCCGCCGCACGTCGTCGCCTTCGGCGCCGACCAGGTACTCGCGGTGCAGGCACCAACGCCGCCACTGCGCCATCACGCCGGCCGGCAGATCGCCGACCTTGCGCAGCGCGCGGCCAGGGAAGTAGCCGAACAGCCGCAGCGACAGCGGCGCGACGACGTACCACAGCCACCACACGTAGCGGCGCAGCGTCGGGCTGTTCTCACGCCAGTAACCGCTGCCGGCAGCGACCGTCACCATCGCGCAGACGCGCTCGCGGTTGGGCACGAGTCCCAGGATCTGCCCACCGAGCGAATGACCAACCCACAACAGCGGTTTCGGACCGACGGCGCCGACGACGAAAGCGACCATCGCCGCGCAGTCGCGCTGCGCCCAGGTCGACACGTCGGCTTCGAACCCCCGCAGCGAGCGCCGGTACTGCGGCGGTCGTGACTGCCCGATGCCGCGATAGTCGAAGGTGACGACGAAGAAGCCCTGCTCGGCGAGCCAGTGTGCGAAGGCCGCGTAGAAGTGCTGCTCGACACCCATCGCGGGCGCGATCAGCACCCCCGCGCGACAGGTGCGCGGATCGCCGAACGTCGTGGCGGCGAGCGCGAAGCCGTCCGGCGTCGTGACGGGGTGCCGATGGGTCATTGGTACTCGGTGGTTGGAGCGCAGTGCACAAGACACGGAGACATGGAGAAAGTCACTTCTCGCTGTCTCTGTGGCGCAACCCCAATGTCACACCCGCTCGAAGATCCCGGCCGCCCCCATGCCGGTGCCGACGCACATCGTCACCATGCCGTACTTCAGTTGCTTGCGGCGCAGCGCGTGCACGACGGTGGCCGAGCGAATCGCGCCGGTGGCGCCGAGCGGGTGGCCCAACGCGATCGCACCGCCCATCGGGTTGACCTTCGTGCGGTCCAGTCCGAGGTCGTTGATCACCGCGAGCGCCTGCGCCGCGAACGCTTCGTTCAGCTCGATCCAGCCGATGTCCTCGGCCTTCAGCCCGGCGAGCCGCAGCGCGACCGGGATCGCCTCCTTCGGTCCGATGCCCATGATCTCGGGCGGAACGCCGCGGATCGCGAACGACACGAAGCGTGCCAGCGGCGTCAGGTTGAACTGCTTGACTGCCTTCTCGCTGGCGAGGATCAGGCAGCCGGCGCCGTCGGAGGTCTGCGAGCTGTTGCCGGCGGTGACGCTGCCGCGGGCGGCGAACACGGGTTTGAGCTTCGCCAACGCCTCGATGTTCGTGTCGGCGCGCGGGCCTTCGTCGAGCGCGACCTTGCGCGTCTTGACTTCGACTTCGCGGCTGCCGAGGTTCGGAAACTTCTCGACAACATCGATCGGCGTGATCTCGTCGGCGAACTCGCCCGCCTTCTGCGCGGCAATCGCCTTCATGTGCGACTGGTAGGCGAACTCGTCCTGCATCTCGCGCGTGACCTTCCACTGCGCGGCGACGCGCTCGGCGGTCATGCCCATGCCGTAGGCGATGCCGACGTTCTCGTCGCGCTCGAAGACGCGCGTGTTGAACGACGGCTTGTTGCCGGTCATCGGCACCATGCTCATCGACTCGGTACCGCCGGCGATCATCACGTCGGCCTCGCCGACGCGGATGCGGTCGGCGGCGATCGCCACCGCGTTCAGCCCCGACGAGCAGAAGCGGTTGATCGTCATACCGCCGACGCTGGCCGGCAGCCCGGCCAGCAGCACCGCCACGCGCGCGACGTTCAGCCCCTGCTCGGCTTCCGGCATCGCGCAGCCGATGATCGCGTCCTCGATCGCTTTCGGGTCGAGGTTCGGCACCTGCTTCAGTGCCGACTGGATCGCCGCGACCAGCAGGTCGTCCGGCCGCACGTTTTTGAAACTTCCCTTCGGCGCCTTGCCGATCGGCGTGCGCGTCGCGGCGACGATGTAGGCGTCCTGCACTTGTCTCATTTCCGGTTCTCCACGAAGACCCTTAAACATGGCTGGGGGAGCACGAGGGGGCCAGCCGAGCCCCCTCGTTCCTGAATCAGCCGGCGGCCGTTGCTGCGGCCGACCGGCAGGCCGGTCGCGTGACCGGCCTGCCGGTCAGTTCCTGACCGGCTTGCCGGTCTGCATCATGCCCATCATGCGCTCCTGCGACTTCGGATGCGCCACCAGCTCGACGAAGTGCTTGCGTTCGAGGTCGAGCAGCCACTGCTCGTCGACCAGCGAACCCGGCTCCACATCGCCGCCGCACATCACCTCGGCGATCCGGCTGGCGATGAAGAAGTCGTGCGCGCTGATGAAGCCGCCGTCGCGCATGTTGACAAGCTGCGCCTTGACGTTCGCTACGCCGGTCCGGCCCGCCACCGGGAAGCTCCTCACCAGCAACGGCGGGCGCCAGCCGGTCGCGTGCAGCGCAAACGCCTCGCCGATCGCCGTCCACAGCAGTTCGTGCGGGTTGAAGACGATCGTGTCGCTCGGCAATAGATAGCCCATCGCACGCGCCTCGAGCGCGGACTTCGAGACGTTGGCCATTGCAGCGTTCGTGAACCAGTTGCGGATGAAGGGGAATACGTCCGTCATGCCCGCCGCCTGCGCGGCCGCCGCTGCGCGCAGCGCGCCTTCCTTCAGCCCGCCGCCGCCCGGGATCAGCCCGACGCCGACCTCGACCAGGCCGATGTAGCTTTCGAGGCTCGCCACCCGCTTGGCGCAGTGAAGCAGCGTTTCGCAGCCGCCGCCGAGCGCCATGCCGCTGACGGCGGCGACCACCGGCACCTGCGAGTACTTCAGCCGCATCATCGTCTGCTGGAACTTGGCGACCTCGGGGCCGATCGCCTTGGCGCCGCCGGCCATGAACACCGGCATCATCGCCTGCAGGTCGGCGCCGACCGAAAACGGATCGTCGGGCGACCAGATCACAAGCCCCCGGTACTGCGACTCGGCCAGCTCGACGGCCTTGTTCATGCCGGCGAGCACGCCGGGGCCGATCGCGTGGACCTTGGTCTTCAGCGACAGGATCAGCACCTCGGAGGCGAGCCCCTGGTCGAGCTTCCAGATGCGCACCGAATCGTCCTCGTGGATCGTCGTGCCGCCGTTGTGCCCCGTCGGTGCGCCTTCGCCGAGCAGCGGCGCGCGGAAGATCTGGCGCGCATACACGGGCAGCTCGGAGCGGCCGACGAACTTCTTCTTCGCCGGCGACCACGAGCCCTCCTTCGTGTGCACGCCGCCGGCTTTCGCCACCGGTCCCTCGAAGACCCACTTCGGCAGCGGCGCTTTCGCGAGTGCCTCGCCTTTGTCGATATCGGACTGCACCCATTCGGCGATCTGCTTCCAGCCGGCCGCCTGCCACGTCTCGAACGGGCCCGTGCTCCAGCCGAATCCCCAGCGCAGCGCGAAGTCGACGTCGCGCGCGGTATCGGCGATCGACTCCAGATGCACGGCGATGTAGTGGAACGCGTCGCGGAAGATCGCCCACAGGAACTTCGCTTGCGGGTGATCGGTCTCGCGCAGCAGCTTCAGCCGCTCAGCGGCGTCCTTCTTCTTCAGGATGCGGACGATCAGCTCGTCGGCCTTGCCGGTCGACTCCACGTAGTCCTGCTTCTTCGGGTCCAGCACCTTGATGACCTTGCCGTCCTTCCGATAGAAGCCGGCGCCGGCCTTCTGCCCCAGTGCGCCCTTGTCGACGAGCGCCTTCAACACCGGCGGTGTAGCGAAGTGTTCGGCAAACGGATCGACCGCTGCCGGCAGCGTCTCCTGCATCGTGCGGATCACGTGCGCCATCGTGTCCAGGCCGACGACGTCGGCGGTGCGGAACGTCGCGCTCTTGGCGCGGCCGAGCTTGGCGCCGGTCAGGTCGTCGACCACGTCGTACGGGATGCCGTACTTCTCTGCCTCCTTGATCGTCGCCAGCATGCCGAAGATGCCGACGCGGTTGGCGATGAAGTTCGGTGTGTCCTTGGCGCGCACGACGCCCTTGCCGAGCGTGCTCGTCAGAAAGGTCTCCAGATCGTCGAGGATCTGCGGCCTGGTCGCGGGCGTCGGGATCAGCTCGACCAGATGCATGTAGCGCGGCGGGTTGAAGAAGTGCACGCCGCAGAAGCGCTGCTTCAGCTCCGTGTTCATGACCTCGGCGAGCCGCTCGATCGGCAGGCCCGAGGTGTTGGACGCGAAGATCGCGTCGGCGCGCAGAAAGGGCGCGACTTTCCGGTACAGGTCGTGCTTCCAGTCCATCCGCTCGGCGATCGCCTCGATCACGACGTCGCAGCCGCGCAGCAGTTCGAGGTGGTCCTCGTAGTTGGCCGGCTCGATGAACTGGGCGTCGTCCTTGTTGCCGAGCGGCGCCGGATTCAGCTTTTTCAGGTTTTCGATGGCCTTCAGCACGATGCCGTTCTTCGGCCCGTCTTTCGCGGGCAGGTCGAACAGCACGACCGGCACCTTGGCATTGACGCAATGCGCCGCGATCTGCGCGCCCATTACGCCGGCACCGAGCACGGCGACTTTTCTGACGATGAAGTTGCTCATTGGTCTTCTTTCGAGTGGGTTCCTACGAAACCATGCCGCTACCGCTGCCGTTCACGAGGGCAGGCAAGGGGGTGGGGATGTATTCTCGACGCCAGGCACCCCACCCCGCCCCACCTCCCCTTGAAAGGGGAGACCGCAATCAAAACAGTTCCGCCGGCAGTTCCATCAGATTCTTGGCCCCCGAGCGCGCGGCGCGGATGTGGTACGCGGTTTCCGGCAGCAGCCGCTGGAAATAAAACCGCGCCGTCGCCAGCTTGGCCGTGTAGAACGGATCGACCCGGTCGCCATCCTGCTCGATCCGGGTCAGCGCGATGCGCGCCATTTTCGCCCAGAAATACGCGTAAACGAGGTGGCCGGCGACACGCAGATAGTCGACCGCAGCGGCGCCGGCCTCGTCCTGGTTCTGGAACGCCTTCATGCCGAGTTCCATCGTCAGCTTGGTGAGCTTGTCGCCCAGATCCGCCAGCGGCGTGACGAATTCGTTCATCGCCGGTGTGGTGCCGTGCTCCTCGATGAAGTCCTGCACCAGTTTGCCGAACTTCTTCAGCTTCGCACCGTTGTCCATCAGCACCTTGCGGCCGATCAGATCGAGCGCCTGGATCGTGTTGGTGCCCTCGTAGATCATGTTGATCCGGGCGTCGCGCACGAGCTGCTCCATGCCCTGCTCGCGGATGTAGCCGTGCCCGCCGAAGACCTGCATGCACTGCGACGCGCACTGGAATCCGTTGTCGGTCATGAAGGCTTTGACGATCGGCGTCATCAGCGCCATGGTGTCCGCCGCGTCCTTGCGCACCGACTCGTCCGGATGGTGCAACTGCTTGTCGGCGGCAAGCGCGACCCAGTAGGCGAACGCGCGACCGCCTTCGGCGTACGCGCGCGCGGTCAGCAGCATCCGGCGCACGTCGGGATGAACGATGATCGGGTCGGCCGGCTTGTCCGGCGCCTTCGGGCCCGACAGCGCGCGGCCCTGCAGCCGCTCCTTCGCGTAGGCGGCAGCGTTCTGGTAGGCGGCTTCGTTGATGCCCAGCCCCTGCACGCCGACCGCGAGGCGCGCGCCGTTCATCATCACGAACATCGCGGCCAGTCCCTTGTTCGGTTCGCCGACGAGCCAGCCCGTGGCGCCTTCCAGAATCATCTGGCACGTCGAGTTGCCGTGGATGCCCATCTTGTGCTCGATGCCGCCGCAGTAAATGCCGTTGCGCGCACCGGTCTGCGCGGCTGCGCCGCTGCCCCGCGGAAGGAACTTGGGCACGACGAACAGCGAAATGCCCTTCGTTCCCTGCGGCGCGTCGGGCAGCCGCGCGAGCACCAGATGCACGATGTTGTCGGCCATGTCGTGCTCGCCGGAGGAAATGAAGATCTTGGTGCCGGTGAGCTTGTACGTCCCGTCGGACTGCGGCTGCGCTTTCGTGCGCAGCATGCCCAGATCGGTCCCGCAGTGCGGCTCGGTCAGGCACATCGTCCCGGTCCATTGTCCCGACGCGAGCTTCGGCAGGTACAGATCCTTCTGCTCCTTGGTGCCGTGCACGAGCAGCAGTTCGTATGCACCGACGGTCAGCCCGGGGTACATGGCCCAGGACTGGTTGGTCGAATACTGCATCTCGTAAAAGGCGATCTGCAGAAGGTGCGGCAGGCCCTGGCCGCCGTATTCGGTCTCGGCCGCGAGCCCCTGCCAGCCCGCCGCGCGGAACTTGTCGTAGGCCTCGCGAAACCCCTTCGGTGTCTTGACCGACTTGTCGGCCGGGTCGTACTTGCAGCCCTGCTCGTCGCCGCTCGCGTTGATCGGCAGCAGCACCTCGGCGCAGAACTTGCCGGCTTCCTCGACGACCTGGTTCAGCGTGTCGGCGTCGATGTCCGCGTAGCGCGGCATCGTGCGCAGTTCGTCGACCGCGCCGAGCAGCTCGTGCATGACGAACTGCTGGTCGCGCAGGGGCGGTGTGTAAATGGGCATACGTGTCTCCTTTTCGACTACGTGATCGGTCGCGCTGCGCGCGGCGCGCTGTGCCGTGCCGGCGATCGGTTCGACGCCGCGCCGGCGGCGCGGCGTTTCGGCGCGTTGGCCTTCGCCGCATCGAGCAGCCGCGCGAGTCCGGCGCGCGCGCGCCGGACGCTGTCGGGCGAATGCAGCAGCCGCGCATCCTGGTGCAGCACCAGCATCAACCCGTGGATCTCGAAGACGAGCTGCTCGGCGTCGACGTCGCGCCGCAGGTGCCCCTCGTCCTTGGCCTGCTCGATCGCGCGCAGCAGCTCATGCCGCCAGCCTTCGACGATCTGCACGACCGCGGTGCGCAGCGGCCCCGGACGGTCGTCGTATTCGCTCGCGCCGGAGATCATCAAGCAACCCTGCTGCAGTTCGCGCGCCAGCAGCGCGAGCCAGTTCTCCAGCAGCGCGCGCAGTCGCGGCAGGCCGCGCGGCCGCCGCACGGCGGGCCGCAACACCTGGTCGACGAAGCGCGCGGCGTACTCCTTGAGCACCGCGAGCTGCAGCTCTTCGCGCGAGCCGAAGTGCGCGAACACGCCGCTCTTGCTCATGTGCATCTGCTCCGCGAGCACGCCGATGGTCAGCCCTTCGAGCCCGTCGCGTCGGGCCAGCGCGAGCGCGGCTTCGACGATCGCCGCGCGCGTGGCCTCGCCTTTGCGCGGGCGCGCTTCGGCGCGCCTGGCTTTGGCGACAGGCGCGGGCAGAGGAGCGGGCGGTGGCGGCATCGGGCGGCGGGGAAACTGTGAGGGCCGGGGCAACAGCACCGACCCTCGCCTTTCATAAGACGAACGTTCGTACTATTTCTTACGCCCGCGCAGACCGTCAATCGCGACATCTAGAGGACCGCGCCTATTGGTGCGACGCGCAAGCGCTCAGGGTCGGCGCGCCGCCGCGGGTTTCCCCGCGGCCGACGCAGCGAACTGCTGTGCGAAGTGATCGACGAACAGCCGCACCTTGGCCGACAGGTGGCGCCGGCTCGGATAGATGGCCCAGATGTCGCCCGGCACGCTTTCGTACTCGGGCAGCACGCGCACCAGCGATCCGGCGGCTAGCGCCGGGGCCACGATGAAATCGGGCTCGAACACGATGCCCAGTCCGGCGATCGCGGCGGCGACCGCAAGATCGCCGCTGTTCGAGTGCAGCGGCCCGCCGACGCGCACTTCTTCCTGGCGGCCCGTTCGATCGACCAGACGCCAGACACGCGGGTTCGGCGAATACGCATAGGTGATCACCGCATGCGCCGCGAGGTCGGCCGGCACACGCGGCGTGCCGCGCGCCTTCAAATAGGCCGGCGCGGCGCACGCGAGCAGCCGCATCGTGCCGAGCCGGCGCGCGACGAGCTGTTCGCTGCCGACCTGCCCGATGCGGATCGCCAGATCGAAGCCCTCTTCGACCAGATCGACGATGCGGTCGGACACGGAAACCTCGAAACGCACTTCGGGATAACGCGCCACAAAGCTCGCGATCGCCGGCGCCACGCGCTGCACGCCCATCGCGTGCGAGCAGGTCAGCCGCAGCAGCCCGCGCGGGGCGGCGGAGGTGGCGCTGACGAGCGCCTCGGCCTCCTGCAGATCCGCAAGCACCTGGACGGCGCGCTCGTAGAAGGCCTGCCCACCCTCGGTCAGCGACAGCTTGCGCGTGGTGCGGTTCAGCAGCCGCGCCCCCAGGCTGGCTTCCAGCTCCGCGACCTGGCGCGACAGCGTCGAAGTCGACGTGCCGAGCCGCTCGGCGGCGCGCACGAAGCTGCCGGCCTCGACGACATGCACGAACGCCTGTATCGCGACGAGCCGATCCATCGCGACATTATCCCGGAATCCGCAACGGTTCTTTGCAGTGGGGCACGTTTATCTCGAATTCCGGTCGACCTACAGTGCGCGTCGCCGCGTCCGGCGGCATCGGGACACCTCGCCTCCAGGAGCCGCAGTTGACGACGACGTACACGCGCACCGCGATCGTGCTGCACTGGGCGGTAGCGCTGCTGATCTTCGTGGCGTTTCCGCTCGGCCTTTACATGCAGGGCCTGCCGTTGACGCCGCAAAAGCTCAAGCTGTACGCCTACCACAAGTGGATCGGCGTGACCGTTTTCATACTCGCCGCCGCACGCCTGGCGTGGCGGCGTGCGCATCCGGCGCCACCGCTGCCGCCGCATCTGCCTGCATGGGAGCGCCGCGCCGCCGCCGGAGTGCACGCCGCCTTGTATGGGCTGATGCTCGCGGTTCCCCTTTCCGGCTGGCTGATGAGTTCCGCCAAAGGCGTGCCGACCGTTTGGCTGGGCGTGCTGCGGCTGCCCGACTTGCTGCCGCGGGACGAGGCGCTCGGCGAGGTGCTGCGCTGGGTGCACCTCGGGCTCAACCTCACGCTGGCGACGCTGGTGGCCGTGCATGTCGGTGCCGCGCTGAAACACCGCTTCGTCGACCGCGATGACGTGCTGCGGCGAATGCTGCCCGGCGCCGGACGCCGCGCGATGATGCGCGTCGTTGCCGGCGCGTTGCTGACCGCCGGGGCGGTGCTCGCGACGGGCGCTGCGGCCGCCGCGCAATACGACCGGCTGCTCGCCGACCGCAGCCGTGTCACGTTCTCCTACCGCGCGATGGGGGCGCCGATCGAAGGCCGCTTTGCGCGCTTCTCCGCCGAGTTCGCGTTCGACGAGGCGCAGCCGCAGCGCTCGCGCGCGACGGTGCAGATCGACCTCGCCAGCATCGACACCGGGCTCGCGGAGGCGAACGACACCGCGCTGACGCGTCCCTGGTTCGACGCCAAGAATCATCCGACCGCGCGCTTCGTCGCCACCGCCGTGCGCGCGCTCGGCGGCGACCGCTACGAGGTCGCCGGAGACCTGACGATCAAAGGCCGCACGCAACCGGTGCGCGCGCCGGTGACCTTGCGTCGCGAGGGCGAGCGTGCGGTGTTCAGCGGCGCGTTTCCGATCCGGCGCCTGCAATTCGGTATCGGCGAAGGCGCCTGGTCCGACACGAGCGCCGTGGCTGACGAAGTCGAGATCCGTTTTTATCTGGTCGCAGCCGCCAGCGGCGCTGCGGCCGCCGTTTCCAACAGGAAGGGAAGCTCGCGATGAAAAGTCCTCTGCTGTACGCCCTCGCGGCACTGCTGCCGGCCGCCGCCGCGGCGGCGCCCGAGACCTACGTGATCGACAACACGCATACGTATCCGCGCTTCGAGTACAGCCACTTCGGCTACTCGACGCAGGCGCATCGCTTTACCAGGACGAGCGGCAAGATCGTGCTCGATCGCGCCGCGCGGACGGGTTCGATCGAAGTGACGATCGACGCCAAGTCCGTGGACACCGGCTATGCGCTGTTCAACGAACACATCCAGGCCGAAGACTTCTTCGATACCGCCAAGCATCCGACCATCGCATTCAAGGCGGATCGCCTGAAGTTCGACGGCGACCGCGTGGTCGAAGCCGACGGACAGCTCACGATCAAGGGCATCACGCGGCCGGTGCGGCTCACCGTCACCTCGTTTCACTGCATGCCGCACCCGATCGCCAAGAAGGATGCTTGCGGCGCGAATGCCGTGACGCGCGTGAAGCGCTCGGACTTCAACATGGGCAAACACGCGCCCTACGTGAGCGACGAGGTGACCATCCACGTACCCGTCGAGGCCATCAAGGAATAGGTTCCAGACGAAAGGCGGCCTGCACGCGGCCGCACTCCGTACGACCCCACCGAGGAGATTGTCGATGAAACTGTATTACTCGCCCGCCGCCTGCTCGCTGTCGCCGCACATCGTGTTGCGCGAACTTGGCCTGTCGTTCTCGCTGGTCAAGGTCGACACCAAGACGAAGAAGACCGAGGACGGCCGCGACTTTCTGCAGATCAACGGCAAGGGCTACGTCCCCGTGCTCGAACTCGACGACGGCCAGCGGCTCACCGAAGGCCCGGCGATCGTGCAGTACCTGGCCGATCGCAAACCCGACGCGGCTCTGGCCCCGCCCAACGGCACGCTGGAGCGCTACCGCCTGCAGGAGTGGCTCAACTTCATCACGTCCGAAGTGCACAAGCAGTTCTCGCCGCTGTTCGATCCGACCGCGAGCGACGACCTCAAGCAGCGGCAACGCACCCGGCTCGCGAGCCGGTTCGACTGGCTCAGCGCCGAGCTCAAGGGCAAGGACTATCTGACGGGCCGGCAGTTCACGGTCGCCGATGCGTATCTGTTCACGGTGCTGAACTGGTGCCAGTGGACGGGCATCGACCTGGCCAAGTGGCCGGTGCTCAAGGAGTACGTCGCCCGCGTGGCCGCGCGACCCGCGGTTCAGGAGGCGATGAAGGCCGAAGGTCTGGTCAAGTAGCCGCGCAGCGCCGCTACCCGCGGCGCTGCGGCGCACCCGATGTTGCCGACGCTGTTCGTTTCGCACGGCTCGCCGATGCACGCGCTGCATGCCGGGCGGGCCGAGCGCGCCTGGTCAGAACTGGCGCAGCGCCTGGCGCGGCCGCGCGCGATCCTGGTCGCTTCGGCGCACTGGGAGACCGAATTGCCGATGGTCTCGACGAGCGCGCGTCCCGAAACGATCCACGACTTCGGCGGCTTTCCGCCCGAGCTGTACAGGCTGCGTTACGCCGCACCCGGTGCGCCGGAGATCGCGCAACGCGCGCTCGATCTGCTGAAGGCCGCCGGCCTGCCCGCATCGGGCAACGGCTGCCGCGGACTCGACCACGGCGCGTGGGTGCCGCTGCTGCACATGTACCCGCACGCCGACGTCCCGGTGGCGCAGGTCTCGGTGCAGCCGTCGCTCGACGCCGCGCATCACCTGCGGCTCGGCGCCGCGCTGGCCCCGCTGGCGCACGAAGGCGTGCTGGTCGTCGGCTCGGGCCACCTGACGCACAACCTGCAGGAGTGGATAGCGCACGTGCGTCGCCATGGAATGCAGCCGGGCGATGCGCCGCCCGCGCCCTACGTCGAGGAGTTCAGGCGCTGGGTCGACCGCGCGTTGCGCGACGACGACCGCGGGGCGCTCGCCGCCTGGCGCGAGCGCGCGCCGCACGCGCTGCGCGCGCATCCGAGCGACGAACACTTTCTGCCGCTGGCGATCGCCTTCGCGGCCGCGGGCCCGGCGCCGCAAGTCGAACGCATCGACGCCGGCGTGAACGCCGGCGTACTGGCGATGGACGCGTACCTGTTCTGGCCACGCGCAGCCGCGCGGTAGACCGCCCTCAGTTGAGCGGTTTGATCGTGTAGCCGCGCCCGCGCAGCAGCGCGAGCAGCCCGTTCGGCCCGAAGTAGTGCAGCGATCCGACCGCGACCAGATGCAGCTTGTCACTCGCGGCGAAGCGTTCGATCGCCTCGGCCATCGCCGGATGGCGCGCGTCGATCACCTGTTCGACGACGAAGCGCTCGGCCGCACCCGTGGACGCGCGCATCGTCGCCAGCACGCGCTCGATGTCGGCGGCGTCGCGCTTCTCCCACGCCGCGACGAGGCGCCGCACTTCGCGTTCGCTTTCGCCGCTTTCGATGCCGCGGACCGCCAGTTCGAGGTAGGCGATCTGCAGCTCGGCACTGGCGCCGTCGAAAATTCCGAGTTGCCTTTCGATCCCTTCGATCTCGACGATCGCCTTGCCGCAGGTTCGCGCAAATTCGTACAGCGCGGCCTCGGTCGCGTACGCGGGGTTGAAGCCCAGGCGGCTCGCCTCGACGACGACGAGCGTGTTGGCGAGCATCCACGGTTTCATCCGCCACAGGGTCGGCGAATCCAACCCGTAGCGCACGAGCAGCGCCTCGACGCGCTGGCGCAGCGGCGCGGGCAGGCGCGACTTGAGATCCGGCTCCGCCTGAGGATACGTGGCCATCCGCTGCACGAGCTGGCCGACCCTCTGCGCGTTGAACACGTCGGCTTCGAATGCAATCACCGCGGCCTCGGCGAAGCGCTGGCTGCAGTCGGCCGGCGGCGGCGCGGTGCGGCCGACGTGGATCGTGCCCACGAGCAGCACGCGCCGGCCATCTTTCGCGGCTTCCCACGCGAAGCCGCGCGGCGTGGCCGCCTCGGTCTTGCGCGCGGCGTCGGCGCGCGCGGACTGTGCCCAGCACGGCGAAAACGCCAACGCGGCGGCCGCGACAACGAAAACGACGACACGATGCACGGCGGCGGCTGGCTTCATGGCGAGTGGCTCTGGGCGAAGGCGGCGATTCTATCGGCGAGCGATCGTACGACCGGCAAGGACCACAGCGATGCACGATGCGCCGTTGAAGTCCCCCGTCTTCTCTCAAGTTGGGGGCTACTGAACGAGAGCGGACACGTAGCGCGCGAGCGCGAGCGACGCGGTCAGTCCCGGCGATTCGATGCCGAACAGGTTGACGAGCCCGCGCACGCCGTGGACCGCGGCGCCGTGGATCACGAAGTCGGTGTTCGATCCGCCGGGGCGCTCGACTTTCGGGCGAATGCCCGCGTAACCGGGCTGCAGCGCACCGTCGGGTAGCGCGGGCCAGTACTTGCGCACGGCCGCGTAGAACGCATCGGCGCGGCGCGGATCGACCGTGTAGTCGATGTCTTCGATCCACTCGACGTCGGGGCCGAAGCGCGCCTGCCCGCCGAGATCGATCGTCACGTGCACGCCGAGCCCGCCCGGCTCCGGGATCGGATAAACCAGCCGCGCGAACGGATTGCGCCCAGCCAGCGTGTAATAGTTGCCCTTGGCCAGATGAAGCGGCGGGATCGTCGCGGCCGGAACGCCTTCGATCGCGTGCGCGACCGCCTGCGCACCCAGACCCGCGCTGTTGATCACCGCACGCGCGACGAGCGCGGTCGGCGCCGCGCCCCCGGTGCGCAGCTCGATGCCGTCGTCGCGCACCGCGCCGCCTTCGACCGGCGTGGCGAACGCAAACAGCGCACCGTGCCGCTCGGCGTCACCCTGCAGCGCCAGCATCAGCCCGTGGCTGTCGACGATGCCGCTGGACGGCGACAGCAGTGCAGCCACACAACGCACTTCGGGTTCGAGTCGCGCGACCTCGGACGGCGCGAGGAACCGCAGGTCGGGCACGCCGTTGGCCTCGGCCTGCCGGGCCAGCGCCGCGAGCTGCGGCGCCTGCGCGTCGCTCGTGGCGACGATCAGCTTGCCGCAGCGGCGATGCGCCACGCCGTACTCGCTGCAGAACGCGTACAGCAGCGCCCTGCCCTCGACGCACAGCCGGCGCTTCAGAAGGTGCTGCGGGTAGTAGATGCCGGCATGGATCACCTCGCTGTTGCGTGAGCTGGTTTCGGTGCCCACGGTGTGTGCGCGCTCGAGCACCAGCACCTCGCGCCCGCGCCGCGCCAGTTCGCGCGCGACCGCCAGGCCGATCACGCCGGCGCCGACGACGACGCAGTCGACGCGTTCCACGGCGCCGCTCTACGGCACGGTCGCCGCCGTCTCGCCACGCACGGCCACCGAACCGAGCGCAGGTGGCGCGGCCACCGGCTGCAGCCGCTTGCTGAAGCGCACAACGCTGGGGTCTTCGTCGTCGCGGCGCGCGTCGTACATGCGCGCGCGCATCAGCTTGCCCATTTCCTCGTTTTCGAGCAGCACGTAACCGATCATCTCGGTCAGTCCGCGCTCGCGCGCGCAGGTTTCGATCGCTTCCATCAGCGCGTGACCGAGCCCGCGCCCTTGCCACGCGTCCTCGACGACGATGCCGAACTCGGCCGTCGCCCCGTCCGGGTTGCGCGTGTAGCGCGCCACCCCGCGAATCTCGCCTTCGCCGCCGGGCGAATCGGCGTTCGCATCGATCGCGACGAACGCCATTTCGCGGTCGTAGTCGATGTTCGTGAAGCGCGCGAGCCGCTCGGCGGTGAGTTCGCGCAGCGGCGCGTGAAAGCGCATGTACATCGTCTTCTGCGACAGCCGGCCGACCAGACGGCGCTCGGCCTGCGCGTCCTCGGGACGGATCGGCCGCAGCAGGACGGTCTCGCCGGTCTTTAACCGCGTCGCGCGCGCGAGGTTCTTCGGATACGGATGGATCGCCAGGTGCGAATAGGTCGCGTCCGGCGCGAGCGGCCCGTCGCCGAGGACAACGCGCGCATCGAGCGCCACCACCCCCATCTCGTCGGCCAGCAGCGGGTTGATGTCCAGCTCGTGGATGCAGGGGATCTCGCACGCGAGGTCGGAGACCTTCAGCAGCACATCCAGCAGCGCGTCGAGGTCCACCCCGGGCAGCCCGCGAAAGCTGTCGAGCATCTTCGCCACGCGCGTGCGCGACACCATCTCGTGCGCGAGAAACCGGTTCAACGGCGGCAGCGCCACGGCCGAGTCGCGCAGCACCTCGACCGCGATGCCGCCCATGCCGAAGGTGATCACCGGACCGAAGGTCGCGTCGCGCGCAAGCCCGACGATCAGCTCGCGGCCGTGCGGGCGGCGGATCATCTGCTGCACCAGCACGCCGACGAACTTCGCATGCGGGGCGCGCTCCGCGACGCGCGCGCGGATCGTCTCGAAGCCGTGCATCACGTCCGCGCCCGACTGCAGCGACAGCAGCACGCCGCCGACTTCGCTCTTGTGCGTGATGCCGGCGGCGACGACCTTCAGCACGACCGGATAGCCGATCTGGTCGGCCACGCGCGCGGCCTCGTCGGCCGAAGCCGCGAGCATGCCGCGCGCGGTTTCGATGCCGAAGGCGCCGAGCAGCGCTTTCGCCTCCTGCTCGTCCAGCAGCGCCCGGCCGGCCAGCAGCGCGCGCTCGACGATGCGGCGCGCCGCCGGCAGGTCGAGCGCGAATTCGTCGACCTGCGGCGGCGGGATCTGCAGCCGCAGCTCGCGGTTGCGGACGAACTGCGCGAGATACGAAAACGACTCGACGCCGCGCTCCGGGCTGGTCAGCGCGGGCAGTCCCGCCGCCTTGATCACCGCGCGACCGCGCGCCGCGTCGGCTTCGCCCAGCCAGACGGTGACGACCGGTTTTTCGGTCGCCTCCATCACCGGCAGCACGGCGCGCGCGGCGTCTTCCGAGGCGAGCTTGATCGTCGGGCAGAACAGCATCAGCACACCGTCGCTGTTCTTGTCGTCGACGAGGATCTGCATCGCCTGCGCGAACCGCCGGGCGTCGGCGTCGCCGATGATGTCGACCGGGTTGCCGTGCGACCAGGTCGGCGGCAGCACCGCATCGAGCTGCTCCATCGCCTGCGGCGAGATCTTGGCGAGTGCGACGCCGGCGTCGGCGGCGGCGTCCGCGGCCAGCACGCCCGGCCCGCCGCCGTTGGTGACGATCGCGAGCCGGTTGCCGGGATTCGGGCGCGGCAGTCGCCCCGAGGCGAGCGCCTCGGCCGCCGCGAACATCTGGTTGTAGGCGTACACACGGATCGCACCGACGCGCTTGAGCGCCATGCCGAACACCTCGTCGTTGCCGACCAGCGCGCCGGTATGACTCATCGCCGCCTTCATTCCGGTCAGATGGCGGCCGACCTTCAGCACGATCACGGGCTTCGCGCTCGCCGCCGCGCGCACGCTCGACATGAAAGCGCGCGCGTCATGCACGCCCTCGACGTACAGCACGATGCTGCGCGTGGCCGGATCGAGCGCGAGGAAGTCCAGGATCTCGGAGAACTCGACGTCCGAGCCCGCACCGGTGGACACGACCGAGGAGAAACCGAAGCCGGCGTTCCACGCGTAGTCCAGCAGCGCGGCAACCACCGCGCCCGATTGCGACACCAGCGCGACGGACCCGGGGCGCGCACCGGTGCGCGCGAAGGTCGCATTCAGCCCGATTTCCGGCCGCATGATGCCCAGGCAGTTGGGACCCAGCATGCGGATGCCGAGGGCACGCGCGCGGGCGAGCGCCTGCGCCTGCAGTCGGCGTCCCTCTTCGCCGATTTCCGCGAATCCCGCGGACAGCACGAGCACCGCGCGGATGCCGCGTTTGCCCGCGTCGTCGATCAGCGTCGGCACGGTGCGCGCCGGCGTGACGATCACCGCAAGTTCCGGCGCCTGCGGAAGCGCGGCGAGCGACGGATAGCAGACGTGTTCGCCGATCTTCTTGTACTTCGGGTTGACCGGATAGACCTCGCCCTTGAAGCCCGCCGCGACGATGTTGTCGAAGACGTACCTGCCGAGGCCTTCCGGCTTTTCGGTGGCGCCCACAACGGCAACCGAGCGGGGTGCGAGCGCCTTGCGCAGGTAGTGGGAAGTGAACATGATTCCGTTCGAGCCGACTGCGCGTGAGCCGCGTGTGCGACCCGGCGCGCAGCCCACTTCGTAAACGGCCCGCGGCGCCGGAACCGGCCGATCGCCGGATGTCGCGTTGCAGCATTATCGTGCAAGAACCGACTGCCGTGTGACGCTGTCCGTGACATTGACGCGTATCAACGGGAGTGCAGCATGAGTGCGTAGCCTCGGCTGCCGACAAGGATCGCGCGATGGACGAAGCCAAGCCGCTGAACCCTCAGGAAGTCGCCCAACTGCACGCGCGTTTACGCGGGCGCAGAGCCGAGCTGGCGGCCGCGGTCGACGCCCGGCTCCACGGCCATGGAGCGGATCGGCACGACGAAGCCGGGCTGCCGCGTCGTGCCGAGGAGACCGACGACGACGGCGCGGCCGAAGCGGCGCGCCACGCCGACGTCGCGCACCTGTCGCGCACGGCCGACGAGCTGGCGCAGGTCGATGCCGCGCTCGCACGCGTCGCTGCGGGTATCTATGGCGAATGCGCCGACTGCGGCGAGCCGATCGGCTTGGCGCGTCTGACAGCCAATCCGGCCGCGGAGCGCTGCGCGAGCTGTCAGGCGATCTTCGAAAAGCGGCGCAGCCTCGGCCGCGGTGCGCGCCTGTAGCCTCAACGCGGCCTGATCGATCGCGTTCGTCGCCGCGCGTCATCGTTATGCGCGCGTCGCAGGCAGTGGGCCGCGGCGCGCAGCTCACCAGCCTGTCCTTTTTAGAGCCGCTCGTCGTGTTCTTTCGGCAACAAGCCCGCCGACGCTTGACCGCAGGCAACGCAGGGACTTTCCA
>JBBIQI010000041.1:15508-20036 GCA_037442465.1 Burkholderiales bacterium | reverse complement strand
CTGAACTTCCTCGTGAAGGCCCGCCCCGAGGCGATGGGGCACTACCTGAAGTTTCTGAAAGAGGCCGGCCGCAACCTCGACCCGAAGACGCGTAACCTGATCTCCGTGATCACCAAGGTCCATGCGCAGACCGAGCGCGGCCTGCGCCAGTACCTGACGCGCGCGCTGCGCGAGGGCTGCACCCCGGCCGAAGTACTCGACGCGCTGCTGATGGCTTTCCCCGCCCTGGGGCTGGCGAAGATCGTGTGGGCCGTGGACGTGATCCTGGCGATGGACCTGCCCGAGTTTCAGGCCGGCGCGCTCGGTCAGCCGGCCGCCTGGCGCGACGTGATGGGTGCGGACGAACTCGCGGTGGGCGAAACGCGTCGCGTCGATTGCGACGGGCGTGGCCTGTTCGTCTATCGCGCCAGCGACGAATATCGCGTCTACGACAGCCGCTGCCCGCATCAGACGACCAACATTCCGCACCTGGCATTGCAGGGCACGCGGCTGACCTGCCCGAAGCACGAATGGGCGTTCGACATCACCACCGGCGAGTGCATTGCCAAGGGTTCGACGCCGCTGAAGCGCTGGCAGTCGAAGGTCGAAGGCGGTCGAGTCCTCGCCTACTGGTAGCGATGGACCATCTGCCGATCTTCCTGAAGCTCGCCGGCGAGCGTTGCGCCGTGATCGGCGGCGGCGAAGTCGCCGCCCGCAAGGTACAACTGCTGCTCGACGCCGGCGCGCGCGTCACGGTGACCGCGCCGCAGTTGTGCGACACGCTGGCCGAACTCGCACGCCAAGGGCGCATCGAGCATCGCGCCGCGGCGTTTTCGCGCGAGGTGCTGGCCGGCGTTGCGCTCGTCATCGCCGCCACCGACGACCGCTCGGTCAACGCCGAGGTCTCGCGGCTGGCGCGGGCGCAGGGCACCCCGGTCAACGTCGTGGACGATCCGCAACTGTGTTCGTTCATCCTGCCGGCGATCGTCGATCGTTCGCCGGTTCTGATCGCCGTGTCCACCGGCGGCGCATCGCCGGTGCTTGCGCGGCTGCTGCGCGCGCGGCTGGAAAGCCTGATCCCGGCCGCGTATGGCGAGCTCGCGCGGCTGGCGCAGCGCTTTCGCGAACGCGTGCAGCGTGCGTTGCCTGCGCCCGCGCGCCGGCCGTTCTGGGAACGCGTGCTGCAGGGGCCGATCGCGGGGCTGGTGTTCTCGGGCCGGCCGCGGCAGGCCGAAGAAGCGCTGGCGCGCGAACTCGATGAGAGCGCGCAGCGCACCCCCGAGGGGGAGGTGTATCTGGTCGGCGCCGGTCCCGGCGATCCGGACCTGCTGACGTTCGCAGCGCTGCGGCTGATGCAGCAGGCCGATGTGGTGCTGTACGACAACCTCGTGTCGCCGGCGATCCTGGAACTGACGCGGCGCGACGCGCGCCGTGTGTACGTCGGCAAACGGCGCGCCGATCACGCCATGCGACAGGAGCAGATCAACGCGTTGATGGTCGAGCTTGCCCGGCAGGGCCAGCGCGTGCTGCGGTTGAAGGGCGGCGATCCTTACGTGTTCGGCCGAGGCGGCGAGGAGATCGAATCGCTGGCCGCCGCCGGCATTCGTTTCCAGGTCGTGCCGGGAATCACCGCCGCCTGCGGGGTCGCCGCCTACGCGGGCATTCCGCTGACGCATCGCGACTACGCGCAATCGTGCGTGCTGGTGACCGGGCATCTGAAGGACGGCACGATGGATCTCGACTGGCACGGGCTGGCACGGCCGAAGCAGACCGTCGTGATCTACATGGGCCTGCTAGGCCTGCCCGCGCTGTGCGAGCAACTGATCGCGCACGGTATGCCGGCCGACATGCCGGCGGCCGTCGTGCAGCAGGCGACCACCCCGCAGCAGCGCGTCGTCGTCGCGCCGCTGGCCGAACTGGCACGCAGGGTCGAGGAGGCGGGGCTGCATCCGCCGACGCTGGTGATCGTCGGTGACGTCGTCAGATTGCGCGACAAGCTGGCATGGTTCGAAGGCGCGACCGGGCGCGCGAGCGCGGTGCCGGAGCCGTCAGCACAGGCGCGAGAGCAGACGGCCGATCACTGACGCGGGCACAGCAGGTCGGCGGCGTGGGCGAGCGCGGCGCTGCCGCCGCCGTTCCACGCTGCCCGCAGTTCGCGTGCCCGCGCAAGCCAATTTTCCGCGCCGGCGCGTGCCGCGTCGGCGAGAGCCTCGCGATCGACGCGCTGCGCGCCGGCGCCGAACGGTTCGGCCAGTTCGGGCGCGAGCCGGCGCCGTAGCCCGTCGAAGCTCGCGTACCAGAACAGCAGCGACGCGTACGCGTCGCGCGCGAGCAATCGCGGCAAAGTGACCAGGCAGTCGGCCAGCAGATCGCGCACCGCGCGCAGCACGAGCTCGGTCCGGCGCGGGCTCGCCACCACCATGCGCTGCCAGTCCGCACCCAGCAACGCGCCCGCGCGCAACTCGCCCAGCTCGTGCAGAATCAGCGTTTCGGCTTCGCCGCGCGCCATGCGCTCAACGGCAACCGCCGGGTTGACGTCGGCATAAGCGCGCAGCGCGACGGCGAATGCGTTATCGCCGCCGCGCCGGCCGCCGGCCTCCACGCGCGTCCACAGCCAGCGCCGCAGCGCGTCGAGCCGAACGATCACGGTGTCACCGCGGCTGACCGCCGGCGGGGCCGCCATGCCGCGCGCCCACTCGCGCTCGGTTACGACCACGCGTGTGCCGTCTCGGACCTGCTCGGACGCTCGCTCGGCGAGGAAAAACACCGGCGCGCCGAACAGCCCGACGCCGGCGCCGTAGACCCAGCCATGCGCAGACAGGTAGCGGTTGGCCGCGTCGTCGTCGAAGGGGTCGATGCCGCCGCCCAGCGGCAGCGGGGCGAAGGTCGCATTCGCCGCGGGCATGCGCTCCCAGACCTGCTCTCGCTGCGCGATCCACGCCGACAGCCGCGCGCGGTCGGGCGCGGCGCCGAGCGGAAGTTGCTCGGCCCAGCGGAAGTGCTCGCGCATGTCGAGCAGGTAGGTACACATCGACTTCTCGCGCGCATGGCGCGCGTCGGCCAGATCGCAGTTGCGCTGCACGACGTCGACGAGCGCGGCGAGATCGGCACGCGGCATCGGCGCCCCGGGTCTAGTCGACGTAGCGCTTCAGTGCCCGTCGCCGACCGGGCCGGCTTTTCTGCGTGATCACGCCGCGCACCGGACGCAGGTCGGGCAGTGCGATGTCCGGGTAACGCGGGTTGAGCGCGCGCAGCAGCCAGCCGTCGTCGCCGCGCACGAGTCGGCGAAAGAACCATTCGTCCTGCCAGAAGGCGAGCACGAACGAGCCGTCGGTGGCCAAGCCCTCGGGCTCGATCACGATGATGTCGCCGTCTTCGAATTCGGGAACCATCGAATCGCCGAGCACCATCAAGGCGAACGATTCGGCACCGCTGCACGCGTGGTCGGCGCCGGTGGCGGCGCGTTGTGCGCGCTCAATCGCGACGATCGGGATGGAGGGGCGGGCGCCTGCGGGCGGGTCAGACATGACAGTCGCGCTGCGTTGCACGCCGGCGCGTGCGTCGATTGTGCGAGCCGCTTCGCGCGCGCTGTATCACCCATGCGGGTAGGCGCCGCCACGCCTTCGCAGCGATAGGCTGGCCGCGTGCGCGCAATCGTTTCGTCGCTACACTGTGACGCGCAATTGAGGAACCGGCCCGTCCCCGCGCTGCGCGCGCGGAGGGCCGAAAACGCCAGGAGACTCCGGATGAAGTACGACAAGGAACTCGACGCGCGCGGGCTGGCCTGTCCGATGCCCATCGTCAAGACCCGCAAGGCGCTGAACGAACTGTCCTCGGGGCAGGTGCTCAAGGTGCTGGCCACCGACGCGGGATCGGTCGCCGACATGAAGGCTTTCTCGGAACAGACCGGCAACGAACTGCTCGGCTCCGAGCAGGATGGCGGCACGTACATGTTCTACCTGAAGCGCCGCTGAGCGCACCGCGCGGCGCGCTGACGCAGGGATTGCGCGCCCTCGATTCACTACCGCGCGCCGCGGCTGACCGCCGCGGCGCGCCGACGAACAGCGAGAGGCTGCCGTGAGCCAGAAAAAAATGGCGTTGATCGCCACCAAGGGGACGCTCGACTGGGCGTACCCGCCGTTCATCCTCGCTTCGACCGCGGCGTCGCTCGGCTACGAAGTGCAGATCTTCTTCACCTTCTACGGGCTGACGTTGCTGAAGAAGGACCTGTCGGACCTGAAGATCAGTCCGCTCGCCAATCCGGCCATGCCGATGCCGGTGCCGATGCCCGTACTGGTGCAGGCGCTGCCGGGCATGGAGTCGATGGCCACGATGATGATGAAGAACAAGATCAAGTCCAAGGGCGTGGCATCGATCGAGGAACTGCGCAATCTGTGCATCGAGTCTGACGTCAAGTTCATCGGCTGCCAGATGACGGTCGATCTGTTCGACTTCACCAAGGACGACTTCATTCCGCAGACGCAGTTCGGCGGGGCCACGATGTTCCTGGGTTTCGCCGGCAACGCCGACATCAGCCTGTTCATCTAGC
>JBBIQI010000041.1:5749-15408 GCA_037442465.1 Burkholderiales bacterium | reverse complement strand
CGCGCTGCGGGATCGCCGGATTGCGAAAATTTCGCCGATGCTGCATGGTTGTAACGGCACGGCTCGACATCGATCGAAGGAGGCAAGTCATGACGGAGACAAGGCGCGATTTCCTCAAGCTGACAGGCGTTTTCGCCTTGCTGGCCGGGACGGGACTGCTGAGCGTCGAAGAGGCGCTCGCGCAGCAGCAGGCCTGGAACAAGGCGGCGTTCGAGAGCAAGAATCTCGGCGACGCCGTCAAGGCGCTCGGCGGTACCGCAGCCACGCCGAGCGCGGACATCACGATCACCGCACCCGACATCGCGGAAAACGGCGCGGTCGTGCCGGTGGGCGTGACCAGCAAGATCCCCAACACGCAGGCCGTCTATATCCTGGTGGAGAAGAATCCGAACGTGGTCGCCGCCGGCTTCACGGTGCCGCCAGGCACGGAACCCAGCGTGGCGACGCGCGTGAAAATGGGGCAGAGTTCCAACGTGCACGCGGTCGTCAAGGCCGACGGCAAGTTCTACGTGGCCACCAAGGAAGTCAAGGTCACGCTGGGCGGCTGCGGCGGCTGAGCCTCACGGCAGACGATTGTTGTTTGGCGCCGGTGGCGATGTGGCCGCCGCTGCGCCGCGAGTCCAGATTCGTTCGCGCCGCTTCCGGGTGCGACGCATTCATGAGGAGGTTTCTCCATGCCAGATCCAATGCGAATCCGCGCGACCGCGCAGGGCGATGCGGTCGAGGTGCGCGTACTGATGAGTCACGAAATGGAGACGGGCCAGCGCCGCGACGGCAGCGGTAACCTGGTGCCCGCGCATTTCATCCAGAACGTCACGGTCACGCACGCAGGCAAGACCGTGCTGACCGCAGAGTGGGGCCCGGCGGTCGCGAAGAATCCGTACCTGCAGTTCCGATTCAAGGGCGGAAAAAAGGGCGACGAAATCGTCGTGACCTGGGTCGACAACAAAGGGGAGACGCGCACCGACAAGGCGACGATCAACTGAGCCAGCGCCCAGCCGGGCGGCAGTGGTCGGGCCGGCTGCTGGGCGGCGCGTCCGTGTGGGTTTCGGCGCGCATGAAGGGCTTTGATATCGCCGTGTACAAGGGCGTATGCGCGCCGGCGCCGACGAGCATGAAGTTAACCCGACCGACGTCCCACAGAGGACGAGGTTTTTGTCCAGAACATCACAAGGAGCACGCATGACAGGGAGACATTGCGCATCGTGGATGCGAGCCTTGGCGCCGGTTTGCGCCGGTGCGGGGCTGATGCTCGCCGCGGCGAGTGTGGGGGGACAAGACAAGGACAAGACCATCCAGGAGATCGAGCGCTATCGGCAGATGCTGCAGGATGGCAATCCGGCCGAATTACTGGTCGCGCGCGGTGAAGAACTGTGGAAGACCAAGCGCGGCCCGAAGAACGCGTCGCTCGAGCAATGCGACCTGGGTCTCGGACCCGGCGTGGTCAAGGGCGCCTATGCGCAACTGCCGCGCTACTTTGCCGATGCCGACCAGGTGATGGACTTCGAGGCGCGGCTCGTGCATTGCATGGTCACGCTGCAGGGGTTCGACCGGGCGGCGGTGACGAAAAGCCCGTATTCCGGCGCCGGCCAGCGCGCCACCGACATCGAGGCGATCACCGCCTACGTCGTCGAGCAGTCGCGCGGCATGCCGATCGCCGTGCCGCAGAACCACCCGAAGGAAAAGGCCTCGTTCGAGCGCGGCAAGCAACTCTTTTACATGCGCGCCGGCCCGTATGACTTCGCGTGCGCGACCTGTCACGGCGTCGACAATCAGCGCATCCGCCTGCAGGACCTGCCGAACTTCGAGAAACCGGAAGCCGCGCAGCGCGCGTTCGCGACCTGGCCCGCCTACCGAGTGTCCCAGGGCGCGTTGCGCACGATGCAGTGGCGGCTGAACGACTGCTTCCGCCAGCAGCGCTGGCCCGAGCCGATCTTCGTCTCGCAGGGGACGATCGACCTGATCACGTTCCTCGGGGTCAAGGCCGCGGGCGGCAAGATGGATTCGCCGTCGATCAAGCGCTAACGGAGGGGCTACGGGATGAAAAGCAAATTCGTTGTGGCCGCCGTCGGGGCGGTCGCGCTCGCCGGCTGTGCGTCGATGATGCACACGCCGCCGACGAAGGAAGAGACGCTCGCGGTGATCAAGTCGAGCTTCAAGGACCGCGGCATCGCCAAGGTCGACCGGCTCAATCAGACCGAACTGCAGCGCATCTGCACGGAAACGCACAACAATCCGCCGAAGGAGGTGCGTGAGCGCCTGGAGAAGGCGGCACTGGCGTCGGTCAAGTACCCTACCGCCGGCAACTGGCTCGGTGACTACAAGCAGGGCGAGCGCATCGCGCAAACGGGTAGGGGCCTGCAGTGGAACGACAAGCCCGGTGCGCCCGCCGGCGGCAACTGCTACGCGTGCCACCAGCTGTCGAAGACGGAGATCTCCTTCGGCAACATCGGGCCGTCGCTGTACAACTACGGCAAGAAGCGCGGCAACACCGAGCAGACGCTGCGTTATACGTGGGCCAAGATCTGGAACGCGCATTCCTTCAACGCCTGCTCATCGATGCCGCGTTTCGGCGACGCCGGCATCCTGACCGAGGCGCAGATCAAGGACGTGATGGCGCTGTTGCTGGACCCGGCCTCGCCGGTCAACCAGTAACGGCCGGCGTGCCAACGGGGCGGCGCACGGGTAGCGCCGCCCCTTCGTTGACCCCGGCAAGCTGATGCCGATCGGACGCCGTCGACGCATGCTCGTGGCGGCGTGCGCGACGCTCGGGGCAGCGTTGCCGGTTTGCGCCGCGCAGACGGTCGGCGTCGGCGACCGCATCGCGTGGTCGGACGTCACGTTGATCGACGGCCGCGTGCTGCGCGCCGCCGATCTGCGCGCGACGACCGTCGTGGTCGAGTTCTGGGCGACCTGGTGTCCGTTCTGCGCGGCCCAGAACCCGCACCTGCAGAAGCTGCACGCGCAGTATGGCGGCAAGGGGCTTGTCGTGCTGACATTCTCGATCGACAAGGATCCGGCGGTCGTGCGCAAGTACATGGCTGAGCGCGGCTACACGTTTGCCGTCGCGATGGCCGGTGCGCAGTCGGAGTCCTGGTTCGGGCGGCGCAAGGCGCTGCCCGAGGTGTACGTGGTCGATTCGAGCGGACGCATCGTGTTCCGCGAGCTCGGCGAGATGTTTTCCGAAGATGTCGCGGCGCTGGCCCGCTTCGCTGTGAAACGCTGAGCAGGACCTGGTTGATTGAGGGCGTCACTCACCGTGCCCGGTTTTCAGCGCACAGGCTGCGCTGGTGGCTATGCGCTTGGCGACGGGTGTCGCCGCCGTAACCGCCTTGAGCGTTGCGGCAACCAGCGCACAGCAGCGGTCGAAACGGGCGTGCGGAGTGGGTCGCGCTCGCCGACTCACTCGAGCTTGGGAGAAGGTCGATGTCGATGAACCGACGCGAATTCATGCAGGTGCTGGCGGTCGCCGCCGCGGCCGGCATGCCGATCGCCGCGCGCGATGTGCTCGCGCAGCAGCCCGATGCCGCACGCCGGCTCTACGAAGTGCCGCGCTTCGGCAACGTGCACTTTCTGCATTTCACCGACTGCCATGCGCAGCTTCTGCCCGTGTACTTCCGCGAGCCGAGCGTGAACCTCGGCATCGCGGAGGCGCGCGGCAAGGCACCGCATCTGGTCGGCGAGCATCTGCTCAGGCACTTCGGCATTGCGCCGAAGTCGATCGAGGCGCATGCGTTCACTTTTCTCGACTTCGAGGCCGCCGCGCGCACCTATGGCAAGGTCGGCGGTTTCGCGCATCTGGCCACGCTGGTCAAGCGGATGCGGGCATCGCGTCCCGGCGCACTGCTTCTCGATGGCGGCGATACCTGGCAGGGATCCGGAACCGCGTTGTGGACCAATGGCCAGGACATGGTCGATGCTTGCAAGCTGCTCGGCGTCGACATCATGACGCCGCACTGGGAGATGACGCTCGGACAGAAGCGCGTGCAGGAGATCGTCGAGCGCGACTTCAAGGGGAAGATCGACTTTGTCGCGCAGAACGTCACGACCGCCGACTTCGGCGATCAGGTCTTCCCGCCCTACGTGATGCGCGAAATGAACGGCGTCAAGGTCGCGGTGATCGGGCAGGCGTTCCCGTATACGCCGATCGCCAACCCGCGCTATCTGGTGGCCGACTGGAGCTTCGGTATCAAGGACGACACGATGCAGAAGTTCGTCGACGAGACGCGCGGCCACGGCGCGCAGGTCGTCGTCGTGCTCAGCCACAACGGCATGGACGTCGATCTGAAGATGGCTTCGCGCGTGCGCGGCATCGACGCGATCCTGGGCGGCCACACGCACGACGGCGTGCCGGCACCGACGATCGTCCGCAACGCAGGCGGGCAGACACTGGTGACGAACGCCGGCAGCAACGGTAAGTTTCTCGGCGTGCTCGACCTCGACGTCAAGGACGGTAAGGTCGTCGACTTCCGCTACAAGCTGCTGCCGGTGTTCGCCAACCTGTTGCCGGCCGACGCGGAGATGGACGCTTTCATCAAGCGGGTGCGCGCGCCGTTCGAGACCAGGCTCGGCGAGAAGCTCGCGGTCACCGAAGGGCTGCTTTACCGGCGTGGCAACTTCAACGGCACCTTCGATCAGTTGATCTGCGACGCGCTGATGGCAGTCAAGGGTGCGCAGATCGCGTTTTCGCCGGGATTCCGCTGGGGGACGACCCTGCTGCCGGGGCAGACGATCCTGATGGAGCACGTGCTCGACCAGACGGCGATCACGTATCCGTATACGACGCTGAACGACCTGTCGGGCGAGATGATCAAGACCATCCTCGAGGACGTCGCCGATAATCTGTTCAACCCCGATCCGTACCTGCAGCAGGGCGGCGATATGGTGCGCGTCGGCGGGTTGCAGTACACGATCGATCCGAACGCGACGATGGGCAACCGCATCTCCGACATGCGGCTCGACGGCAAGCCGATCGACCCGAAGAAGACCTACAAGGTCGCCGGCTGGGCGCCGGTCGCCGAAGGTGCTCAGGGCGAGCCGATCTGGGACGTCGTCGCCCGCTATCTGCGCCAGCAGAAAGTGCTCAAGCCGCGCAGGCTCAACCTGCCGACGATCAAGGGCGTGCAGGGCAATCCGGGCATCGCGTGATGCAGCGGCGACGTCGACGCGATCGCCGGGTCGGGTGCTGACACGTGTCTGGGTGCGGGCCGGCCACCGCCGCGAGCGGCGGCGGCGCGTGCTGGTGTCCGCGGCGATGCTGGCAGGCCTCAGCCTGCGGCTCGCTCCGGCGCCGGCGTCGGAAGCGGGCACGCTGCCGCAGATCGACGACGTGCGGTCGTTGGCGGCGCGGGTGCAGCGCGAACGCGTGCCGCTGCTGCTTTTCTTCACGACGCCGGGCTGCCCCTACTGCCAGATCGTACGGCGCCAATATCTTGCGCCGCGCGCACGCGATCCGCGCGCCGGCGTGCTGATCCGCGAGGTCGACATCGTCGGCCAGCGCAGCTTCGTCGACATCGACGGCCAGCCGATCACTGAGGCGCGGTTCGCGGCGCGCTTCGGTGCACGCGTCGTTCCGGTCGTACTGCTGGTCGACGCAAACCTCACCCCGCTCGGCGACCCTCTGGTCGGTCTGGACGCGGCGGGCTTCTACGAGAGTTATCTTGCCAACGCGATCGAAGCGGCGACTGCCAGGCTGCGCGCGCGCTGACGCCGATCGCGCGCGGTGGGCCGCGCCGACAGTACGGTGCGCCGCACGCGCCGCTTGCGGCACAATGCGCGCCTTCGGAGGCGTGGCCGAGCGGTTTAAGGCACCGGTCTTGAAAACCGGCAAGGGTTCGCCCTTCGTGAGTTCGAATCTCACCGCCTCCGCCAATTCGGAGACGACAACAAGACCGCGGGTCCCACCCGCGCCCGACGCATGCCGGCTCGTCTGCAGCTGACGAACATCACCAAGCGCTACCCGGCGGTGCTGGCCAACGATGCCGTGTCGCTCGAAGTGGCCGCGGGCGAAATCCATGCGGTGCTCGGCGAAAACGGTGCCGGCAAGAGCACGCTGATGAGAATCGTCGCGGGCGAGGTGCAGCCGGACGCGGGCGAGATCGCCTTCGACGGCCGCGCGGTCGAGATCGCCAGTCCGCAGGTCGCGCGCGCGCTCGGCATCGCGATGGTGCACCAGCATTTCGCGCTGTTCGACTCGCTGACGGTGGCCGAGAACGTCGCGCTCGGCCTGCCGGCCGCGCCGCCGGCGGCCGAACTGCGGCGCGAACTCGGCGAGGCCGCCGCGCGCTACGGGTTGGCAATCGACGCGCAGCGGCGGGTGCACGACCTGTCGAGCGGCGAACGCCAGCGCGTCGAAATCTTGCGCGCGCTGCTGGCGCGGCCGCGTCTTCTGATCATGGACGAGCCGACTTCGGTACTGACGCCGCAGGCGGTCGACGCGCTGTTCGCCACGCTGCGCCGGCTCGCCGCCGACGGTCTGTCGGTGCTTTTCATCAGCCACAAGCTCGACGAGATCCGACGGCTCGCCGATCGCTGCACAGTCATGCGCGCCGGCCGCGTGGTCGCCACCGTCGATCCCAGGCACGAGAGCGAAGCGAGCCTGGCACGGCTGATGATCGGCGGACAGCCCCCGCAGATCGCCGCGCACGACACCCCGCCGGGCGCGCCACGCCTGGTTGCCGACGGTCTGCGCCTGCGCGCAGTGACGGATCCGCCGCTTGCGTTCACGCTGCACGCGGGTGAGATCGTGGGCATCGCCGGCATTTCGGGCAACGGCCAGCGTGCGCTCGTGGCGGCGCTCGCCGGCGAAGTGCCGCCGGCTGCCGGGACACTGTCGCTCGACGGCCGCTCGTTGCTCGACCTCGGTCCGCGCGAGCGACGCGCGCTCGGACTGCGCTACGTGCCCGAGGAAAGGCTGCGGCACGGTGCCGTGCCCGAGCTGACGCTCGCGGAAAACGCGCTGCTGACCGGCGATACGCTGCATCGGCACGGTTTCATCCTGCCGGCGGCGATGCGCGAGTTTGCGCGGCGCGTGATCGAGCGCTTCGACGTGCGCTGTCCCGGTCCCGAGTCGCTGGCCGCGAGCCTGTCGGGCGGCAATCTGCAGAAGTTCATCGTCGGCCGCGAGATCGAAGGCGCGCCGCGCGCGTTGGTCGTCGACCAGCCGACCTGGGGCGTCGACGTGGGCGCCGCCGCCGCGATCCGCAATGCGCTGATCGCGCTGCGCGCGCAGGGCTGCGCGATCCTGGTCGTGTCCGAGGAACTCGACGAGCTGTTCGAGATCTGCGACCGCATTATGGTGATGGCGCGCGGGCGGCTGTCGCCCGCGGTGCCGGCGCGTTCGGTGTCGGTCGAGACGATCGGTCGCTGGATGTCCGGCCTGTGGGACGCGCACGCGGGGGCCGAGGCCGCGCGATGAGACTGCCGTTCGCGCTTGTAGCGCGCGCCGAGCCCTCGCGTCTGGCCGTGTGGCTGTCGCCGCTGGTGGCGCTGGCGGCGACCGTCGCCTGCGGCACGCTGCTGTTCGGACTGCTCGGCAAGAGTCCGTGGCAGGCGGTCGCCGTGTTCTTCGTCGAGCCGCTCGTGTCGCTGCGCGGGTGGGGCGAAGTGGGGCTGAAAGCCACGCCACTCGTGCTGTGCGCGATCGGGCTGGCGCTTTGTTTCCGCGCGAACGTCTGGAACATCGGCGCCGAAGGGCAGTTGATCGCCGGCGCGATCGCCGGCGGCGGCGTTGCTCTGCTGGCGAGCCGCGACTCGAGCGGTGCGCTCGTCGGCGCGGTGCTCCTTGCGGCTGCCGCGGGCGGAATGGCGTGGGCCGCGCTCACCGCGTGGTTGCGCGACCGCTTTCATGCCAACGAAATCCTCGTCAGCCTGATGCTCGTGTACGTGGCGCAGCTGCTGCTGAGCTATCTGGTGCACGGCCCGTGGAAGGATCCGGCGGGCTTTGGCTTCCCGCAGAGCCCCCTGTTCGAGCCGGCGGCGCGGATGCCGATCCTGCTGCCGGGCACCCGCTTGCATCTGGGATTCGCGCTTGCGCTGCTGGCGGCCGCAGCGGCGTGGCTGGTGCTGGCGCGTGGTCTCATCGGGTTCCAGTTGCGCGTCGTCGGGCTGGCACCGCAGGCGGCACGTTACGCCGGTTTCTCCGACCGGCGCATCCTGTGGACCGTGCTGCTCTCGTCGGGTGCACTCGCCGGCATCGCCGGAGCGGCTGAGGCGACCGGGCCGGTCGGACAGCTCACGCCGTCGATCTCGCCCGGCTATGGATTCGCGGCGATCATCGTCGCGTTCGTCGGGCGCCTGCATCCGGCGGGCATCGTCGGCGCGGCTTTCGTGATGGCGCTGTTTTACATCGGTGGCGAACTGGCGCAGTCGCGGCTGGGCCTGCCGTCTTCGCTGACGGGCGTCTATCAGGGACTGCTGCTGCTGTTCCTGCTCGCCTGCGACACTCTCGTTCACCATCGGCTGCGCTGGCGGCGCACCGCGGCGGTCGGCTAATGGACGCGCTGCCGCTGCTCGTGGCCGCGATGCTCAACGCCGGCACGCCGCTGCTGCTGGCCGCGCTCGGCGTCGTCCTCAGCGAGCGCAGCGGGGTGGTCAACCTCGGCGTCGAGGGCATGATGCTGGTCGCTGCGGTCGTCGCGTTCGCCGTCACGCATGCCACGCACGCGTACGCGCTCGGCTTCGCCGCCGGCGCGCTGGCGGCAGCCGCGCTGGCGGTCGTTCTGGCGTTCTTCGCGATCGGCCTGCATACAAACCAGTACGCGACGGGGCTGGCGCTCGCGCTCGCCGGTGCCGGGCTGTCGGCGTTCATCGGGTTGCCGTACTCGGGCGAAAGCTTGCCGGCGCGGCCGCCCGACGGCATCGCCGTGCTGCGCGACTGGCCCGTGCTGGGAACGATGCTGTTCTCGCATCATGCGCTCGTGTACGGCTCCTGGGCGCTGGCGGTCGCGGTGGGATGGTTTCTGTACCGCACGCGTTGGGGGCTCGTGTTGCGGGCGGTCGGCGAGTCGCCGGAGTCGGCGCATGCGCTCGGCTACCCGGTGCGCGCGATCCGGGTGGCGGCCCTCGCGTTCGGCGGCGCCTGCGCCGGACTGGCCGGCGCGTACCTGTCCACGATCTACACGCCACTATGGGCCGAGGGCATGGTCGCCGGACGCGGCTGGATCGCGCTGGCACTCGTCGTGTTCGCAACGTGGCGGCCTGGGCGCGTCGTCGTCGGCGCCTACCTGTTCGGCGGCGTCACGATGCTGCAGCTCCACCTTCAGGGCGAGGGGGTCCAGGTGCCTTCGCAGATCATGTCGATGGCCCCGTACCTCGCCACGATCGTGGTGCTCGCGCTGACTTCGCGCAACCCGCGCTGGATCCGGCTGAACATGCCGGCCTCGCTCGGCAAACCGTTCAATCCGAACGCGTAGGCGCATGGGCACCGCGCGCGAGCGTGCGTTTGCAGGTGCGTGACCGCGTCAAACGGCATCTGCGTCGTGCGCCGTGCGCGCGCCAACCCGTCCCGCGCGCCGACCTGTCTCGCGCGCGACGCTTGTGTCGCGCTGCGCGTCAGCGTGTCATCCCGAGGCGCGACACGCCGAGGGATCTCGGCGCTACGAGCTGCTGAGATTCCTCGCCCTTGGCTCGGAATGACGAGAAGCGGCAGCTCGGAACGA
>JBBIQI010000041.1:0-5649 GCA_037442465.1 Burkholderiales bacterium | reverse complement strand
GAGAAGCGGCAGCTCGGAACGACGAGAAGCGGCGGCTCGGAACGACGAGAAGTGGCGGCTCGGAAACAGTCGTGGCGGCTCGAAGCGACGGGAAGTCTTGCCTCTCAGTGACGGGAGCAGCAGCACGCAATGGCAAGGAACGTCGGCTCGAAGTGACGAGCGGCTACGGCGCGGAGCGACGAAGGACGCGGGTCGGCGCGGGCGGGCAGCGTGATTCGGAACGACCGTCGGCAGGTGTGTCGTGGCGACTCGGCACTGTCGATAGAATCCGCCGCCTGCGCGCGCACCCGCGCGGCGCTATCCCGTTCATGGAGAAATACTCGATGAAGCCGTTGACCCGATTGATCGCCGCCACCGCGGCGGCGCTGCTGGCTGCCGCGTGCGGCAAGCAGCAAGCGCCGGCGCCCCAGGAGCAGGCGAAGCTGGAGGAGGCGAAGAAGGCCGAACCGCTGAAAATCGGCTTCGTCTACGTGAGCCCGGTCGGCGATGCGGGCTGGACTTCGCAGCACGACGCCGGCCGCAGGCAAATGGCGCAGGCGCTCGCCGGTAAGGTCGTCACGACCTTCGTCGAGAAGGTGCCCGAGGGGGCGGACGCCGAGCGCGTGATCCGCGACCTGGCCGCCCAGGGCAATCGGCTGATCTTCACGACTTCGTTCGGCTTCATGAACCCGACGATCAAGGTCGCCGAGGAGTTCCCGGACGTGAAGTTCGAGCACGCCACCGGGTACAAGCGCGCGGCCAACGTCGGCACCTACAACATCCGCTTCTACGAAGGGCGGTATCTCGCCGGCATCGTCGCCGGCCGGATGACGAAGACGAACACGCTGGGCTATGTCGCCGCGTTTCCGATTCCCGAGGTCCTGCAGGGCATCAACGCGTTCACGCTCGGCGCGCGCAGCGTCAATCCGAAAGCGCAAGTGCGTGTGATCTGGGTGAACTCGTGGTACGACCCGGGTAAGGAGCGCGACGCCGCCAACACGCTGATCGGGCAGGGCGCGGATGTGCTGACCCATCACACCGACTCGACCGCAGTGGTGGCGGCCGCCGAGGAAAAAGGCAAGATGGCGGTCGCGTATCACTCGAACATGGCGAAGTTCGGGCCGAAGGCGCAGATCGCCGCGGTGACGCACCACTGGGGCGCGTACTACACGAAGGTCGCGCGCAGCGTGCTCGACGGCACGTGGAAGCCGTCGAACGTGTGGGGCGGCATGGGCGACGGCATGATCAAGCTCGAAGCGATCAGCCCGTCGGTGCCGAAAGATGTCGTCGACCTGGTCAAGGCGAAGGAGGCCGACATCGTCGCCGGCAAGTTCCATCCGTTCACCGGGCCAATCAGGACCAATACCGGCAAGGAAGTGATCGCCGCCGGCAGCCTCACCGACGAGCAGCTCGGCGCGATGGACTTCTACGTCGAGGGCGTGGTCGGCAAGGTGCCGGCGGGCGGCAGCTGACGGTGCCTACCCTCTTTTCGAGAGGGGGGCACGGTTCGGGTGCGGTGCGCAGCGCCGCCCCGACCCCATCCCCGTCCGGTCCGCCCAACTGAAGGCCCGGGGGCAGCGGCAGCCATCGCCCCGGTCTGCATTCGTCACGCGCTTCGATGCCCCGCACCGCGCTGCGCGCCACGCTGTTCGATCTTGTCGACGATCCGTTGCGATCGGAACAAGCCGCGCGCGTCGTCGACGACGGTCTGCTGCTGCTCGCCGGCGGCCGCATTGCCGCGCGCGGCGAATTCGCGGCGCTGCGCGACACGCTCGCTGGCGACGACGAGCTGCTCGATCTGACCGGCTGCATCGTCGCGCCCGGTTTCATCGATACGCACATCCATCTGCCGCAGGTCGACGTCATCGCCTCGCCCGCCCCGGGGCTGCTCGAGTGGCTCGAGCGGCACACGTTTCCGGTCGAAGCGCGCTATGCCGATCCCGCAGTCGCCGCCGAAGCGGCGTGCTTCTTTCTGGACGAGCTGGCGCGCCACGGCACGACGAGCGCATGCGTGTTCGGCACCGTGCACGCCAGCTCCGTCGATGCGCTGTTTGCCGAGGCGTTCGCACGCGACGTGCGGCTCGTCGCCGGCAAGTGCCTGATGGACCGCAACTGCCCCGAGCCGCTGCGCGACAGCGCCGAAGGCGGCGTGCGCGACAGCGCCGATCTGGCCGCGCGCTGGCACGGCAAGGGGCGGCTCGGCTATGCGATCACGCCGCGCTTTGCCGCGACCTCGACGCCGATGCAACTCGCGGCCGCCGGCGAGCTGGCGCGCGCGCAGCCGGACCTGTACATCCAGACCCACGTGGCCGAAAGCGTCGACGAGGTGCGCTGGATCGCGCAACTGTTTCCGGACGCGCGCAGCTATCTGGACGTGTACGACCGCGTCGGCCTGCTGCGCGAACGCGCGATCTTCGCGCATTGCATCCATCTCGACCGCGACGACCGGCACCGGCTGGCCGCCAGCGGTGCGCTCGCCTCGGTCTGTCCGACGTCGAACCTCTTTCTCGGCAGCGGGCTGTTCGACTTCACGCTGTCGCTTGCGGCCGGCATGCGGCTTGCGCTCGCCACCGACGTCGGCGGCGGGCAGTCGTTCTCGATGTTCGCGACGATGCGCAGCGCGCACGAAGTGGCGCGGCTCAAGGGCGTGTCGCTCGGCGCGCTGCAACTGTGGTACTGGGCCACGCGCGGCGCGGCCGAGTCGCTCGGCTGGGGCGGACGCGTCGGCACCCTCGAACCCGGCGCGGAGGCCGATGTCGTCGTGCTCGATCCGCGCGCCACTCCGCTGCTGGCGCGGCGGACCGAAAGCGCGCGACGCTTCGAGGAGCTGCTGTTCGCGCTGATCGTGCTCGGCGACGACCGCGTCGTGCGCGAGACGTATGTCGCAGGGCGGCCGCGCAAGCCGAAAGGTTGAGGCGCGGCGACTCGCGTGCCCATCGGCGACAATGCGCTCCTTGTCCCCGCGGGTCGGGCAGACGGCGGCGATGCGCGGATGTTCCGCGGCCACGGTCTCCGGCGCTTGCGCCGTGTCCGGTGCGAGGGGAGCGAATGCAGTGCTGTTGACGCGATGACCTTCCGACACTTGCTCCTGCAGGCGCTGCGCATGACCGCGCGCGACTGGCGCGCCGGCGAGCTGCGCCTGCTGGCCGCCGCGCTGATGGTTGCCGTCGCCGCGGTGACGAGCGTGGGTTTCTTCGTTGACCGCATCCGCCTCGGGCTCGAGCGCGACGCCACGCAACTGCTCGGTGCCGATCTGGTGCTCAATTCCGACGTGCCGATCGGCGCGGCCGTGCGCGAGCGCGCGCGCGCCGACCGGCTCGCACTTGCCGAGACGGTCACGTTTCCGAGCATGGCGATCAGCGCAGCGAACGCCGAGAACAACACGCTCGCCGCGGTCAAGGCGGTGTCGACCGGCTATCCGCTGCGCGGCGTGCTGCGCGTGCAGGATCGGGTGGGCGCGCCGGACGAACCCACGCGCGACGTTCCCGCGCTCGGCACGGTCTGGGTCGATCCGCAGGCGCTCGCCGCGCTGCGTATCGCGCCCGGCGACAGACTGCGGCTCGGCGACAAGAGTTTCGTCGTCGCCAAGCTGATCGCAGTCGAGCCCGACCGCGGCGCGCAGTTCATCAATTTCGCGCCGCGCGTGCTGCTGAACCTCGCCGATCTGCCTGCCACGCAACTGATCCAACCGGGCAGCCGCGTGTCCTATCGCCTGCTGGTCGCGGGCGAGCCGGCGGCGGTGCGCGCCTACGCGGCCTGGCTCGCCGAGAAGCTCGGGCGCGGCCAGCACATCGAGTCGCTCGAAGGCGGGCGTCCCGAGATGCAGCGCACGCTCGAACGCGCGGAGCGCTTCCTCGAACTGGTCGCACTGCTGGCGGCGATGATTGCCGCCGTCGCCGTGGCCGCCGCCGCGCGGCGCTTTTCGCTGCGGCACCTCGACGCGTGCGCGATGATGCGCTGCCTCGGTGTCGCGCAGCGGGACATCTTCCGGCTGTTCGCGGTCGAGTTCGTATGCATCGGCATCGCCGCCTGCGCTGTGGGCATGGCGGCCGGCTATGCGTTTCACTTCGTGCTGATCGAAGTGCTGCGCGGGCTGATCCAGACGGCCCTGCCGCAGCCGTCGTCGCGGCCGGCCTGGCACGGCGGCGCAGTGGGATTCGTGCTGCTGCTCGGTTTTGCGCTGCCGCCGCTGGCGCAACTGCGTGCGGTGCCGCCGCTGCGCGTGCTGCGCAAGGACATCGGGCTGCCGAGCGGACGCGTCGCGCTCGGCTATCTCCTGGGCTTCGCCGGCTTCTTCGCGCTGCTGCTGTGGTCGGCGAAGGATCTGCGCGTCGGCGCCATGACCGCGGGCGGGTTCGCGCTCGGCGTCGTCGTCTTCGCCGGCGCGGCCTGGTTCGTGCTGAAGGGACTGGCCCCGTTGCGCCCATTGACGGGTCAGCTCGGCATCTCGTGGCGCTTTGCCGTGGCCGCGGTGCAGCGGCGGCCGGTCGCCACGGTGGTGCAGCTCGTCGCGCTCGCCGTCGGGATCATGGCGTTGCTGCTGCTGACGGTCACGCGCACCGACCTGATCGACGCATGGCGCAAGGCCGCGCCGCCGGACGCGCCCAATCGTTTCGTCATCAACATCCAGCCTGATCAGGTCGAGCCGATCGCGCAGCGCCTGCGGCAGGCGGGGCTCACCGACGCGACGCTGCACCCGATGATCCGCGGCCGGCTGATCGCGAAGAACGGCCAGCCGATCGGCCCGGAGCAGTTTGCCAGCGAACGTGCGCAGCGGCTGGTCGACCGCGAGTTCAACCTGTCGTACGCGGACGAAGCGCCGTCGCACAACCGCCTCGTCGCCGGCCGCTGGTTCGCGCCCGACGCGCACGAGCTGTCGCTCGAGGATGGCATCGCCCGCACGCTGGGCATCGCACTGGGCGATGTGCTGAGCTTCGACATCGCCGGCAATCGCGTCGACGCGCGCGTGACCAGCCTGCGCAAGGTCAACTGGGACTCGATGCGCGCCAACTTCTTCGTGATCATGCCGAGCGGTCTGCTGGAGCGGCAGCCGAAGAGCTATATCACCGCATTTCATCTGCCGCCCGACAAGAGCGCCTTCACCGCCGACCTAGTGCGCGACTACCCGAACATCACGGTCGTGGACACCAGCGCGGTGTTCCGTCAGGTGCAGGCGGTGCTCGACCAGGTGATCGCGGCGGTCGAGTTCCTGTTCGTCTTTACGCTGATCGCCGGCGTGCTGGTGCTGTACGCGGCGCTGGCCAGCAGCCACGACGAACGCGTGCGCGAGGCGGGGCTGTTGCGCGCGCTCGGCGCCTCCCAACGTCAGCTCGCGAACGCGCAGACGGCCGAGATGATCTGTCTGGGCGGATTGGCGGGGCTGCTCGCCGCGCTCGGCGCCAGCGCGACCGGTTGGGCGCTGGCGCAGTTCGCGTTCGAGTTCGACTACGTCGTCACACCGTGGGTGTTCGTGCTCGGCATCGGCGGCGGCGCGCTGTGCGCGCTCGCCGGCGGCTGGGTGAGCCTGCGCAGCGTGCTGAAGACGCCACCACTGACGACGTTGCGGGAGGCGTAGAGCAAAATCTCGCCGTCGGTCTCGCCGACGGCCCCTCGAGAGAACGCTGCGACTTGCGCTGCACGCTGTGCCTCCTTCGCCGAGGGTGGCTCAAG
>JBBIQI010000040.1:0-20346 GCA_037442465.1 Burkholderiales bacterium | reverse complement strand
GCCGCTTCGAGCGGCTCACAAACTAAAGCCCCCGGCTCTGCCGGGGGATACTTACCCCCGGATATTTCACGGGGGCGCGGGAGTTGCGCGAGCGCATTGCGCGCGGCAGGTTGCGCGAGACGGTCGCAGCCAAGGCCGGAGGGCCTTGGCGAGAAGTTGAGCGCAAGATGACCGCGCAGGCGCCGCGCAAACCCGCGCAGCCCCGGCGATACGGAACGGATTGCGCTCGGCGAACCGCAAGTGCCTGCCGAAGGAGAAGAAAGTACGCACGCGGGGGCGACCCCGTGAAATATCCGGGCGAGCGCCGACGGTCCGCTGCGCGCCGTCCGATCGTCGTAATCGGCCCCGATCCGACCCCCGGCGATTGCCCGGCTGCGGGCGCGTCGCTAGCATCCGGCCGTCCCCCGAATTTGGTACGCGATCCTCCGCGGCACGCCGGTCGGGCGCGGCATCCGGCCAGCGACATGCAACAGACCCAGCCCACCGACAGGAAGGCCTCCGCGAGCGCCGGCGCCCGGGTTGCGCAGCCCGTTGCCGTCGACCTGCGCGCGTCGTTTGCGCTGGAACGGCGCTTCCTGCTGGCCGCGTTCGTGTTCGGCGCGGTTGGCGCCTTGGCTGCGCTCGACCGCGCGCCCGGCGTGTGGTGGTGGCTCGCCGCCTTCGCGCTGAACGTCGCACTGCGCTTCGTCGTCGCCTCGGAAAACGCGCACGCACCCGCGCCGGTGACGCCGGCGGCGCGGGTGGCCCAGTTGTACCTGCTGAGCTACGCCGCCGAGTTGATGCTTTGGGCCGCACTGCTCGGCTCGATCGTGCCGCCGCAGCGGCCCGGGGCGAGCAGCATCGCGTTCGCCGCTGGCGGCGCGCTGCTGCTTTCGGCGCTCGCGCTCGCCGCCTGGCAGCGTGCCTGGGCACTGTACTTCACGGGGTGGGCCGCGCTGACGTTGCTGGTCGCCAGCCGCAACGGGTTCCGGCTCGACGCCTTTTCCGTCGGCTTCCCGGTCTGGCTGGCCGCGATCTGGTGGATCGGTCGTGCCAACGTCACGCAGCGCCTCAGTGGCGCGCAGCGCACGCTGCGCGCGAGACGCGATGGCCGCACGCGGCGCCAAGCGGAACATTCGGGCGCGGGCTTCGGCTGGACGATGGCGATCCGCGCGATGCCTTCGCCGGTCCTGGTCGTGCGCAACGGCCGCATCGCGGAGCTGAACGCCCCGGCCGCACAGCTCCTGGGGCGCACTGAGCGCGAACTGATCGGCCTGCGCGTCGACGAGTGTCTGCGTGTCGAGCCACTCGAAGCACTCGACCCGCTGCGTACCGTCGCCGACGGTCGTGCCGTCGAGATCACGCCGCTCGCGGACGAGCGCACCGGCTGGAGCGGGCGCGTGCGCGTGCTGCGGCCGGGCCGCGCCGACTCGGCGCTGGTGATCGCGCTGACCCGCCCGCGCGAGCCGCCACCGAAACCGGAACAACGGCTTGCCGACGATGCGCGCCGCCTGGCCGACTGGATTGCCGGCCAGCGGGGCGAACCCTGGTATCGCGACGGCGACGGGCGTCTGTTCGTTCCGCCGGGGCTGATTGCGCCGGATGCGCCTGCCGCCGGTCCGTTGGAGTTTCCGCTGCTGCACGCAGTCGAGCCGGCGCAGCGCGGCCGCGTGGCCGCCGCGTATGCCGCCGCGTTGCGTGCCGGACAGGTATTCGATCAGACGCTGACCCTGCTCGATCCGACCGGCCGGGCACGCGCGCTGCGCATCGTGTGCGTGGCGCGGGCGGGGTCGACGCCGTGGCCGCCGCTGATCGGCACGATCGCGCCCGCCGCCGAAACCGCGGCGGCCGCCGGGCCGGATGCCGACGCCGAACTGCTCGCGCGGCTGCCGGTGCTGGTGTGGATGATCGACGCCAGCGGGCGGATCGCGCAGTTGCGCGGAAAGGAGCCGTGGCGGTGGGGCCTCGTGCAGGAGGTCGAGAGCCGTCCGCGCTGGGTCGATGCCTTCGGCTTCCGCGACAGCACGCGCGACGATCTGACGCAGGCGATCGCGCGCGCGCTGAAGGGGCGGCCGACGTTCGACCTGATCAACGCGCGCCATACGCGCGCCGGCGGCCGCATCGTTCTGCGCAGCCACGTGCTGCCGTACGTGCCGCTGGCCGAGCTGCCGCCGGCGGCGCCTCACGCCCCCGTCGTGCTCGTGCTCGACACGATCGCCGCGCCCCAGCAGTTGTCCGAGATCGACCGCCTGCGCCGGAGCAAGGCGCACTACAAGGCGCTGGTGGAAGCGTCGACCAGCCTGATCTGGGCGTGCGATGCACAATTCAATTTCACTTTCGCCAGCCGCCGTGCGGCGCGCGAGATCTACGGCTACGAGCCGGCCGAACTGATCGGCCGCCCCGTCGATACCCTGCTCGCGAGTCAGGCCGACCAGAGCGCAGCGCGCGCGGCCGTGGCGGCGTTGCGCCGCGGGCAGCCGCTGCGCGACGTCGAGATGACGCACCAGACCAAGAACGGTCAGCGCCTGATCGTGTCGGTCAGCGCGGTGCCGTTGAAGGCCGGCGACGGCGCGTTCGCCGGCGCGATCGGCATGAACGCCGATCTGACGATGCTCAAGCAGCGCGAGCGCCGTCTGACCGAAGCGCTGCGGATCGAGCGTACGGTGCTCGATTCGGCGGGACAGGCGATCGCGGTCGTCAAGGACGGTCTGGTCGCGCGCTGCAACGATGCCTTTCTGCACCTGCTGCAGGCGATGCCTGCCGCGCTGGCCCGCACACCGATCACCGAGTACTTCGCCGTCCCCGACGAATGGGAGGCGATCGCCGCCGCCGCCGACGAGGCCCGCGCGGAGGATCGCGCCGCGGTGCGCGAAGTGCAGATCGTGCGGGCAGCGCCCGGCGGCGGCGTCGGGCGCACGGCGTGGTGCCAGCTCACCGCGCGCTCGATCGCGCCGCGCGAATACGTGCTGGTGCTCGCCGACATCGATCAGATCCGCCGCCGCGAAGCCGACGCGCTGCATGACGCGCAACACGACGAGCTGACCGGCCTGCCGAATCGTCGCCTGCTGGCCACGCGCGCCGCGGCTGCACTCGCGGCCGCGGCGCTGCGCAACTCGCAGTGCGCGGTCATCGCGATCGATCTGGACGGCTTCAAGGAGATCAACGACCAATACGGCCACAAGGTCGGCGACACGGTATTGCGCGAAGTCGCGTTGCGGCTGGCGCGCGTGCTGCGGCCCCAGGACACGGTCGCGCGCCGCGGCGGCGACGAGTTCGCGATGCTGATTCCGGACGTCGGCACGCGCACCGACGTCGAGCGCATCGCCGTTCGCATCCTGCAGTCGGTCGCGCAGCCGGTGCTGCTGGCCGGTGGCCAGCCCGGAACCGTGTCGGCGAGCCTCGGCATCGCGCTCGCGCCCGAGCAGGGACGCGATCTGGAGCGGCTGCTGCAGCTCGCGGATCTGGCGATGTACGAAGCCAAGCTCAAGGGCAAGAACCGTTACGCGTTCGCCACGTCCGCGCCTACCGGCGCGACTGCAGCAGCGCCGCGCGCCGCGCAGGCTTCCTGAGCGCGCCGAGCCCGTCGTCGGGCGTTTGCATCGCCGCGCGACACGTGCCCCCGGCCGCGTCGGCCGACGCTGTCGTCGGCACCGTCGATCCGCGCCCGGTCCGTCCACTCCCGAAACGAGTCGCCGCGCCCGCGGCTGATGACCGCAACATCGTTCTGGCCCAAGATCGCGTTTCCGGGGAGCGCCCGCGCGGCCGCACCCCAAACCGGTCTGCACGAAGCCCTTGTCTTTCGGAGCCGCAACGAAATGATCACCTTGCGTCGCAGTGCCGAGCGCGGCTACGCCGATCACGGCTGGTTGCGTTCCTTTCACAGCTTTTCCTTTGCCGATTACCATGACCCGCGGCACATGGGTTTCGGTCCTCTGCGCGTAGTCAACGAAGATCGCATTGCACCCGGCACCGGTTTCGGCACGCACGGCCATCGCGACATGGAGATCGTGAGCTACGTGCTCGCGGGCGAGTTGGCGCACAAGGACAGCCTGGGCAACGGCTCGGTGATTCGGCCCGGCGACGTGCAGCGGATGTCGGCGGGAACGGGCGTGCGTCACTCGGAGTTCAACCATGCGCGGGAGCGCGAAACGCACTTCCTGCAGATCTGGATCGAGCCCGCGGTCGCCGGCATCGCGCCGAGCTACGAGCAGAAGCACTTCGGCGAAGCCGAAAAGCGCGGCCGGCTCCGGCTCGTCGCCGCGCCCGACGGCGCCGACGGCGCGGTCACCATCCACCAGGACGCGCGCGTGTACGCGGGGCTGTTCGACGGTGCCGAGTCGGCCGATCTTGCGCTTGCGGCGGGCCGGCGCGCGTACGTGCACGTCGCGCGCGGCGCCATCGCGGTCAATGGGCATACGCTCGCGGCCGGCGATGCGGCGATGATTACCGCCGAGCCCGGCATCGCGTTGCGCGCCGGCAAAGCGGCCGAAGTGCTGGTGTTCGACTTGCCCTGAACCGAGGAAGACCCGCCATGAACAAGCTGCAGGACCTGTTCGCACTGATCGGGCGCGTTGCGCTGGTCGGGATTTTCGTGAAGTCGGGCATTGCCAAGATCGGCGGATTCGCCGGGACGGCAGCCTACATCGCATCGAAGGGTCTGCCGCTGCCCGAAGTCGGGGCGGTCCTCGCGATCGCGGTCGAGGTCGGCGCCGGCATCGCGCTGATCATGGGCTGGAAGGCGCGCTGGGCCGCGCTCGCCATCGCGGTCTTCACGCTCGCGACGATGTTCCTGTTCCACCCCTACTGGACGCTGCCGGCGGACAAGCAGTATCCGGAGATGTTGGCGTTCTGGAAGAACCTCGCGATCTTCGGCGGCATGCTGATGGTCATGGCGTTCGGCGCCGGCAGACTCAGCGTCGATCGCGGCCGAAACTGAGCGAAAAAAGGGCGGCGCGCGGCCGCCCGAGGCTCTTCTCGAGGAGGGAGAAAGCGGTCTACGCCAGCGCGAGTTCCATGCGCCGGCCGAACGTCGCGCCGATCGCCGGCGACGGCAGCGCTTCGCGTTCGCGGCACATCGCCAGCCAGTCGCGGCGTCCGAGTTCGTACAGCGCGTGCGGCCGCGCGCGGCCGCTGGCGCGATCGACGCTGCCGGCCGGCGCCAGCTCGATGAAGCCGGCATCGTTGAGCAGCCGTTCGATGCCGACGTCGCCGTTCGGACAGTGCGCGAGCAGCCGCTGCGCGTCGAGCGCGGAGAACATCAGGTCGGCGGCGGCCGTCAGCGCCTCGCCCGCGATCGCCGAGCCGGCAAAGCGCGGATGGACGAACCAGTCCACGAGCCAGGCGTAGCGTTCGGTCGTCGCGCGCAGCTCGATCCAGCCGACGAATTCGTGTGTCTGCTTGCGCACCAGCGCCATCGCGTAGCGCGCGCCGCGCTGCCAGTCGGATTGCGCGTCGCGAACGTAGCGCTCGACCTCCGGCGCGCTACGCGGCGCGGCCATCGTGCCGCAGCTCGCCGCCGCGGGTTGCGCGGTGGCCTCCAGCATCCGCGCGCCGTCGGAAGCGTCGAGCTGGCGCAGTACGCAGTGGTCGGAAAACCAGCGGAAGTAGCGCGGCAGCTGCGTGTAGCGGCGCGGCTGGGCGCGAGCATCTGACCCGTTCATGTCCTGACCCCCACAAGGTCGCGTTTCTGTGTGCGGACGCTTCGTGTCGGCGGCGTCCTGCGAGTAAGCGCATTTTGGCGGCTGCCGCGCGCGCGCAGCGCCCCGATAAGGCGCCGCCGAACGCCGCTTCCCGGCGCCGCGTGTCGGAGCGATTCCTACACGGACGCGGGCGGGGACGTTGCGCCTGCCGCCTGCGGCCCGATTCGCTCAGCGCAGGACCGATCGCAGAAACTCCGCGAGGTCGCGGATCTCCTCGGCGCAAACCGAGTGCGGCATCGGGTACTCGTGCCAGTGCACCGGATGGCCGAGTGCCGTGAGTCGATCGCGCGCGGCCGCGCCGCGGGCAACTGGAACGACCGGGTCGGCCGCGCCGTGCGCGAGGAAGATCGGCACCCGCACGCTGGCGGCGGCGCGCTCGGCTTCGAAGCGCTGCGCCAGCGGCAGGTAGCACGAAAGTGCGACGAGTCCCGCCAGCGGCTGCGGCTGACGCAGCCCCGTGTGCAGCGTGATCGCGCCGCCCTGCGAGAACCCGACGAGCACGATGCGCGCCGGCGGTGTGCCCCGCTCGACCTCGCGTGCGATCAGTTCTTCGACCGCAGCCTGCGACGCGCGGATGCCGGCTTCGTCTTCGCGCCGCGCCGGATCGCTGCCGAGGATGTCGTACCACGCGCGCATCACGACGCCGCCGTTGATCGTCACCGGCATCAGCGGTGCGTGCGGAAAGACGTAGCGCGCCGGCGGTGCGCCGAGAGACTCCAGCTCGCGCACCACCGGCACGAAGTCGTAGCCGTCGGCGCCGAGCCCGTGCAGCCAGATCACCGCCCCCGCGGGGCTGCGCGTCGTCTGCAGTTCGACGGCCTCAAGTCCGTCGGCCGGCGCGCCGCTGACCGTCATGCGCGCAGCGCCGCCTTCGGACGGAACGCCTTGCACACCGCGTCGTGGGTCTCGACGTAGGGTCCGCCGATCAACTGAATGCAGTAGGGCACCGCGGCGAAGATGCCGGGCACCTTGACGGTGCCGTCGGCGGCCTTCAGCCCCTCGAGCGTCTCCTGGATCGCCCGCGGCTGGCCGGGCAGGTTGATGAGCAGCGCGGCGTGGTCGGCGGTCTCGCGTAGCGCGCCGACCTGGCGCGACAGGATCGCGGTCGGCACGAACTCGAGCGAGATGCGCCGCATCTGTTCGCCGAAGCCCGGCATCTCGCGCGTGGCCACGGCCAGCGTGGCCTCCGGTGTCACGTCGCGCCGCGCCGGACCCGTTCCGCCGGTGGTCAGCACGAGATCGCAGCCGACCGCATCGACCAGCTCGACGAGCGTGCTTTCGATCGTGGCGCGTTCGTCGGGGATCAGCCGTTCGTGCGCCTGCCACGGGGTCTTCAGCGCGCGCGCGAGCCAGTCGCGCAACCCGGGCAGACCCTGATCCGCGTAGACGCCCGCGGCGGCGCGGTCGGAGATCGAAACGAGGCCGACGATCAGTTCGTCAGGATGCGAGCGCTGTGCCTTCATCACGCTTGTTCGCTCAGGGTTTCGTGCAGCAAACGGTACAGTGCGCGCGCGTGCCTCGGCGCGGCGCCGGCGGCGCGTTCGTGGCGGGCGGCGCGGATCGTCGCGCGCAGCCGTTGCGCGTCGGCCTGCGGATGTTCGCCGAGGAACGCGGTCAAGGCGGCGTCGTCGTCGAGCAGCCGGTCGCGCCAGCGTTCGGCGCCGTGCATCAGCGCCACCGATTGCGCCGAATCGCCGGTCACGCGCCCGATGGCGGCGCGGATGGCATCGGCGTCGACCGCGCGCATCAGCTTGCCGATGTACTGCATCTGGCGGCGGCGTGCCTCGTGGCTGGCGATGCGCGTGGCGACGTCGATCGCCTCGCGCAAGACATCGGGCAGATCGATGCGTGCGCGCTGCGCGGGCGTGAGCTTGACCAGCTCGATGCCGAGCGTCTGCAACGCGGTCATCGCGCGCTTGCGCTGCGTCTTGCTCGGTCGTTGTTCGAAGGGCGGCTCGTGCATCGACGGCTATCATAGCGGCCGCCTGCGACAGCCCAGCCGGGACCCAGCGGGCGGCGCCGAGGTGTCGATGAGTTCGATCTTCTCCCTGTCCGACGATCGCCTGCGCGAACTGGCGCTTGCGGCGCTGGACCATGCCAAGGCGCTCGGCGCGACCGATGCGTCGAGCGAAGTCAGCGAGTCGGTCGGCCTGTCGGTGACCACGCGCAAGATGAAAGTCGAGACGATCGAGCACACGCGCGACAAGGCGCTCGCGGTGACGGTCTATCTCGGCAAGTGCCGCGGGCACGCATCGACGTCGGACTTCGCGCCACCGGCCGTGCGGCAGGCGGTAGAGGCGGCGCACAGCATCGCGCGCTTCACCGCCGAGGACGAGGCGGCGGGCCTGCCCGACGAGGAGACGCTCGAGCGCGCGCCGCGCGACCTCGACCTGTTCCACCCTTGGGACATCGAGACCGACGCGGCGATCGAGATCGCGCGCCGCTGCGAGCAGGCCGCATTCGACGTCAGCCCGCAGATCGTGAATTCCGAAGGCGCGAACGTGTACACGTCGTCGGGCCACTTCGTTCTCGCCAACACGCGCGGCTTCGTCGCCGGCTATCCGTATTCGCGCCACTCGATCTCGGTAGCGCCGATCGCCAAGGGCCGCGGCGGCATGCAGCGCGATGACTGGTACAGCTCGACGCGCGTGCCCGACGAGCTTGCCGCGCCGGAGGCCATCGGCGCGTACGCCGCCCGCCGCGCGCTGGCGCGCTTGTCGGCGCGCAAGCTGGCCACGCGCCAGTGCCCGGTCCTGTTCGAGGCGCCGCTCGCGTGCGGGCTGCTCGGCAACTTCGTGCAGGCCGCCAGCGGCGGCGCGTTGTACCGCAAGGCCTCGTTCCTGGTCGATGCGCTGGGCGCGCCGCTGTTCGCGGATCACGTCTCGATCCGCGAGGATCCGTTCGTGCCGCGCGCTCTGGGATCGAGCCCGTTCGACGAAGAAGGCGTGCGCGGCCTGCAGCGCGATGTCGTCGCCGGCGGGATCCTGAACGGCTACTTCCTGTCGAGTTACTCGGCGCGCAAGCTCGGCATGAAGACGACCGGCAATGCAGGCGGTGCGCACAACCTCGAACTGCGCTCGACACGCACCGCGCCCAGCGACGATTTCGAGGCGATGCTGAAGAAACTCGGCACCGGCCTGCTGGTGACCGAGCTGATCGGGCAGGGTGTGAACTACGTGACCGGCGACTATTCGCGCGGCGCCTGCGGCTTCTGGGTCGAGCGCGGCGAGATCGCCTACCCGGTCGAGGAGATCACGATCGCCGGCAACCTGCGCGAGATGTTCCGTCGCATCACCGCCGTCGGCGCCGACCGGGTGATCCGCGGCTCGAAGATCGCGGGTTCGGTGATCGTCGAAGGCATGACCGTCGGCGGCGCCTGAATACGGCGCCGGAAAGTTACAATGCGCGCCCGTGGAGCGGCCGTTCCACGGGCGCATTCGGCGACGCGCAGTCCGAACACGCGGTCAGGACCGCACGCTTGATTCGTCCGCCACCTCTACTCCAAGGAGACCTCATGCAACGACGTGCATTCCTACGCAAGGCCGGCGTCGGTACCGGCGCAGCCGCTGCGGCGCTGGTCGCGCCGGCGGTACACGCGCAAGCCGCCATCCGCTGGCGCCTGGCGTCGAGCTTTCCGAAAGCGCTGGACACCATCTTCGGCGCCGCCGATGTGTTTTCAAGACTCGTCAAGGAGGCCAGCGGCGGCAAGTTCGAGATCAGTGTGCATGCAGGCGGCGAGTTGGTGCCGCCGTTCGGCGTGGTGGATGCGGTGCAAAACGGCACCGTCGAGTGCGCGCACACCGCGCCGTATTACTTCTTCGGCAAGGACGAGACCTTCGCGCTCGACTGCGCGGTGCCTTTCGGCCTGAACTACCGCCAGCAGACGGCGTGGATGTTCGACGGCAACGGCATGAAGCTGATGCGCGAGTTCTACCGCAACTACAACATCGTCAACTTCGTGATGGGCAACACCGGCGCGCAGATGGGCGGCTGGTATCGCAAGGAGATCAAGAGCCTGGCCGACATCAAGGGCATGAAGATGCGCATCGGCGGGTTCGGCGGCAAGGTGCTCGAGCGCATCGGCGGCGTGCCGCAGAACATTCCGGGCGGCGAAATCTATCCGGCGCTGGAAAAGGGCACGATCGACGCCACCGAGTGGGTCGGCCCGTACGACGACGAGAAACTGGGCTTCCACAAGGTCGCGAAGTTCTACTACTACCCCGGCTGGTGGGAAGGCGGCCCGCAACTGTCGCTGTACGTCAACAGCAAGGCGTGGGATGCACTGCCGGCCGAATACAAGGCGATGGTCGAAGCGGCGGCCACGCACGCGCACGTCGTGATGCAGGCGCGCTACGACGCGCGCAACCCCGCGGCGTTGAAGCGCCTGGTGGCGGGCGGCGCCGTCCTGCGTCCGATGCCGCGGCCGGTCATGGAAGCCGCGTTCAAGGCGGCCGAGGCGCTGTACTCGGAGCTTTCGGCGAAGAACCCGAACTGGAAGAAGGTGTTCGAGGACTGGTCGAAGTTCCGCGCCGATCAGGTGCTGTGGTTCCGCGTGGCCGAGCGCGAGTTCAACAATTTCATGTCGGCGCAGAAGCTTTAACGCCGGGTTGGCTGCCGCAAAAGCCCCGCGTATGCGGGGCTTTTTCTTTCATCCCAAGTCCGACAGTTGGCCACTTGTCGTCCGTTCGCTGCGCCGCCTCGGGTCAAGCCGAGCCGAAGTTCCTCGTCATTTCGAGCCGAAGGCGAGGAATCCCGCCCGCTCGCTGCGCCGAGATCCCTCGGCTTCGCTCGGGATGACAGCCTCGGCGCTGCGCACCGCACTTCACCCGCCAGGTGAGCGCAGTCCAAGCCGCACACGCCGGTCGCACAACCCACTTGCGCGAAACCGCATGGGCGGACTGCCGGCTTCAGGTTCACTTCTTCTCGCTGTCCAGCGCGCGCAGGATCGCTTTGGTCGGATCTTCGTCCTGCGCCGGCGTCTCGGCCGGCTGATCCTTCGGCGCCTCCTGTCCCGGCGGCGCCTGCTGTTCGTAGTCCGGGCTGGTCGGGATTTCGATCTTGATCTTGTCGGTATCGACCTTCGGCCCGTGGTCGAGCGCGCCAGTCACCAAACCCGGGAACGCGATGACGAGCGCGACCATGATGATCTGGATACAGACGAACGGCACCGCGCCCCAGTAGATCTGTCCGGTCGTGACCTTGGCGATGCGCTTGCCGGTGACCTTGTCGGTGTAGTCGTCGTGCGCGGCCACACTGCGCAGATAAAACAGCGCGAAGCCGAACGGCGGGTGCATGAACGAGGTTTGCATGTTCACGCCCAGCAGCACGCCGAACCAGATCAGGTCGATGCCCAGTTTTTCGGCCACCGGCGCCAGCAGCGGCACGATGATGAACGCTAGCTCGAAGAAGTCGAGGAAGAACGCCAGCACGAACACCAGGATGTTCACCACGATCAGAAAGCCGAGCTGTCCGCCCGGAAGATCCGCCAGCAGGTGCTCGACCCAGCGGTTGCCGTCCACCGCCTGAAACGCCAGGTTGAACACGGTGGCGCCGATCAGAATGAACAGCACGAACGAAGACAGCTTGGCGGTCGCGTCCATGGCCTGCTTCAGCAGCGACCACGTCAGCCGCTTTCGCACCATGGCCATGATCAGCGCCCCGGTGGCGCCCATCGCGCCGCCTTCGGTCGGCGTGGCCACGCCGAGGAAGATCGTGCCCAGCACGAGAAAGATCAGCGCCAGCGGCGGGATCAGCACGAACGTCACACGCTCGGCCATACGCGACAGCAGATGCAGCCGCAGCAGTTTGTTGATCACGGCCAGCACGAACGCCGCGCCGATCGCCGCCATCAGCGTTAGGACGACGACCTCCTCGGTGCTGGCGTTCGGATAGATCCCTTCGTACCAGCGCTCGAAAAGATAGGCCACGAGGCCCGCCAGCGCCACGAGCACGCCGAGCGACTTCAAGCCGCTGGAGCCATCGTCCTCGCGGATCGTGCGCGCCTCGGGCGGTAGCGCCGGGGCCCACTGCGGCTTAAACAGAGCGATCAACAGGACGTAGCCCGCGTACATTCCGGTCAGTACGAAACCGGGGATGAACGCGCCGCGATACATGTCGCCGACGCTGCGCCCGAGCTGATCGGCCAGCACGATCAGCACCAGCGACGGCGGAATGATCTGCGCCAGCGTGCCTGAGGCGGCGATCGCGCCGGTGGCGACGCGCCGGTCGTAGCCATAGCGCAGCATGATCGGCAGCGAAATGAGCCCCATCGAGATGACCGAGGCGGCAACGACACCCGTGGTCGCCGCCAGCATCGCGCCGACGAAGATCACCGCAAAAGCCAGCCCACCGCGCAGCGGGCCGAACAGTTGTCCGATCGTGTCAAGCAGATCCTCGGCCATGCGGCTGCGTTCCAGGATCAACCCCATGAAGGTGAAAAACGGCACGGCCAGCAGCGTGTCGTTCTTCATGATCCCGAACAGCCGCAGCGGCAGCGCCTGAAAAAGCGACGCCGGCAGCAGCCCCAGTTCGATGCCGACGAAGCCGAAGAACAGCCCGCAGGCGGCAAGCGAAAACGCTACCGGAAAACCGAGCAGCAGGAAAAACACCAGCCCCGCGAACATGATCGGGGCGATGTTGGCGGCGATGAACGAGGTCATTTCGTTCTCCCGGCTGCTTCGGCCTCGGCCTTGATCGCTTCGGCCAGTTCTTCTTCGGCGGTCTTCGCCTGCTTACGCGCGGTCGGGTCCGGGATCAGCCCTTGCAGGAACGCGAAACGCTTGATCAGCTCCGAGATGCCCTGCAGCACGAGCAGCAGGAAACCGATCGGAATCAACAGGTACGCGGGCCAGCGGATCAGTCCGCCGGCGTTTTCCGACATCTCGCCGGAGACATAGGCTTTGACGAACAGCGGCCAGGCGAGCCAGCCGATCAAGGCCGCCGCCGGCAGCAGGAAAACGACGATGCCGAAGACGTCGATCCAGATCTGCGTGCGCTTGGAGAAGCGGTGCAGAACGACGTCGATGCGCACATGCTCGTTGCGCAGCAGCGTATAGCCGGCGGCGAGCAGAAAAATCGCCGAGAACAGGTACCACTGGATCTCCAGGAACGCATTGGAGCTGACGCTGAACAGCTTGCGCACGACCGCGTTGGCAGCGCTGATCAGCACCGCGACCAGCACCAGCCACAAAACGGTGCGGCCGACGCGCTCGTTGAGTCCGTCGATCGCGCGCGCAATGCGTAATAGCCTCTTCATCGCCCCTCCTCGTCGCCGCCCTCCCCCGTCTGGGGCCGGGATGTTAGTCGAGACCGTCGGCAAAAGCGCTGCTTAGTTTCCTCAACGCATGGCCAGCCGCTGCTGCCAGCGCGCGACCTGCTCGACCACCCGCGCTGGCGCGGTGCCGCCGACATGCGCGCGTGCGGCGATCGATCCGTCGATCGTCAGCACTTCGAATACGTCGGCGTCGATCGCCGGGGCGAAGCGCTTCAGCTCCGCCAGCGGCAGCGCGGCCAGATCGCAGCCGCGCTCGACCGCTAGCCGCACCGCCCGCGCGACCGCCTCGTGCGCGTCGCGAAACGGCACACCTTTTTTCACGAGGTAATCGGCCAGGTCGGTTGCCGTGGCGTGACCTTCGGCGGCGGCGCGCCGCAACGCCGCCGCGTCGACCTCGATGCCCGGCACCATCTCGGCGAACGCGCGCAGCGTGTCGAGCAGGGTATCGACGGTGTCGAACACCGGTTCCTTGTCTTCCTGGTTGTCCTTGTTGTAGGCGAGCGGCTGCCCCTTCATCAGGACCAGCAGCGCGGTGAGATTGCCGTACACGCGGCCGCTCTTGCCGCGCGCCAGTTCCGGCACGTCGGGGTTCTTCTTCTGCGGCATGATCGAGGAGCCGGTGGTGAAACGATCCGGCAGCCGCACGAAACCGAAGCGCGGACTCATCCACAACACGAGCTCCTCGGCCAGACGCGACACGTGCATCATCGCCAGCGCCGCCGCGGCGGCAAACTCGATCGCGAAGTCGCGGTCGCTGACGGCATCCAGCGAGTTCTCGCACAGGCCTTCGAAGCCCAGCCGCTGCGCCACGAATTCGCGGTCGATCGGAAACGTGGTGCCGGCCAGCGCCGCGGCCCCCAGCGGCAGGCGGTTGACGCGCCGGCGCGCATCCAGCAGCCGCTCGCGGTCGCGCTCGAACATCTCGACGTACGCGAGCAGGTGATGGCCGAAGACCACCGGCTGCGCGACCTGCAGGTGCGTGAACCCGGGCATCACCGTGTCCGCGTGGCGTGCGGCCTGCTCGACCAGCGCCGACTGCAGTTGCGTCAGCACGGCGACGATGCGATCGATCTCGCCGCGCAGATACAGCCGCAGGTCGGTGGCCACCTGATCGTTGCGCGAGCGGCCGGTGTGCAGCCGTTTGCCGGCGTCGCCGACCAGCTCCGTCAGGCGTCTTTCGATGTTCAGATGCACGTCTTCGAGCGCGAGCTGCCACGCGAATTCGCCGCGCTCGATCTCGCCGCGGATCTGAGCCAGCCCGCGCTCGATGTCGGCCAGATCCTGCGCCGACAGCACGCCGACCTTGGCCAGCATCGCCGCGTGTGCAAGCGACCCCTCGATGTCGGCGAGCGCCAGCCGGCGATCGAACCCGACGCTGGCCGTGTAGCGCAGGACGAAGTCGGCGACCGGCTCGGCGAAGCGGCCCGACCAGGCGCTGTCCTTCGCGTGCAGCGACGAGGTCAGGGGGGCAGGGGAAGGCGGCGTCACGGAGGGCTCTGACATAATCGGCGCGCAGCGGACGCCGCGGCTCAAGGGTCTCGAAATCGCTGTCGGATCAAAAGTCTACGTGAAGAAGACGCCCTCCGCGCTCGGCGCTGCGAGCGAGTCGCGCGCAGACACTGCGGTGCCGATTCCGCGCCAGGTCATCCCCGACGGCTGCAACATGGGCGTGCTGTTGCGCGTGGCGATCGGCGCGAACGTCGCCGCGGTCGTCGTCGCGGTGGCGGCCAGTGCGCGGATCGATCAGGTGTTCGGCCTGTTCCTGAGCCTTGCTGCGCTGGTCGAACCGGTGATGCTGATGACGCTGGTGATCTGGTGCCTGCTGCGGCGCGGGCTGCCGCCGCTGCGGCCGGCGGTGCAGCGGGGCATCGCCTGGAGCGTACCGTTCGTGCTGACGCTGCTGCTGATGCAGGTGTTCGGCGCTTTCGCGCCGGCCGAGCAGGATTGGGTGCGCATCGCTTATCCGCTGGTGGCGCTCGCGGCCGGCATCAGTACGCAGCACTACCTGGAGCTGCGCGCGCGAGCCTTTTCGCCGGCGATGGTCGAAGCCAAGTTCCAGGCGCTGCAGTCACGCATCCGGCCGCACTTCTTCTTCAACAGCCTGAACGCGGTGTTGTCGGTGATACGCGCCGATCCCGTCCGTGCCGAGCGCATGCTGGAGAACATCGCCGAGCTGTTCCGCGCGGTGATGGGCGACGTGCGCAAGCTGGTGCCGCTGGAGCAGGAGCTCGATCTGTGCCGCAAGTATGTCGAGGTCGAGCAGACCCGGCTGGGCGACCGGCTGCAGGTCGAATGGCAGGTCGGCGCCGTGCACCCGCGCGCCCGCGTGCCGCAGCTTCTGTTGCAGCCGATCATCGAAAATGCGGTGCGATACGGGGCCGAAAAGGTGGCTGGCCGCTGCGACATCGTGGTTAGGATTCGTCAGCACGGCTTCAACCTTGAGATTTTCGTCAGCAATCCGATAGCCAGGGAGCCGATCCAGCGCGAGGGCAACCAGATCGGGCTGGCCAACATCCGCGGCCGGCTGGCGCTGATCTACGACCTGGAAGCGCGGCTGGAGACGCGCGTTCGGCGCGAACGCTTCGAACTGCTGATGAGCATTCCTGTGGAGCACAAGGCGCAGGGCTAGGACCAGAGATGCTGAATGTGCTGATCGTCGACGATGAACCGCCGGCACGCGCGCGCATGGCGCAGCTGCTCGGCGATTGCGCCGGGCAGGTTCCGGTCAAGCTCGTCGGCGAAGCCGAAGGCGGCGTGCACGCGCTGGCCGCGGCCGAAAAACTGAAACCCGATGTCGTGCTGCTGGACATCATGATGCCGGACATGAACGGCATCGAAGTCGCCCGGCATCTGGCGGCGCGTTCGACCGCGCAGCATCCGCCGCCGGCGGTGATCTTCGTCACCGCCTTCGACGAACACGCGCTGCAGGCGTTCGAGGTCCAGGCGCTGGACTATCTGCTCAAGCCCGTTCGCGCCGAGCGGCTGGTCGGTGCGCTGTCGCGCGCGCAGCGGCTCAAACCCAACGAGCCGCGGCTCGAACAGGTCGCGCGCACGCTGGGCGCGGCGCGCACGCACCTGACGGTGTCCGAGCGCGGCAAGATGATCCTGGTGCCGATCGACGAGGTCATCTACCTGCGTGCCGAGCTGAAGTACGTGACGATCCGCACGCCGGTGCGCGAGCACCTGACCGAGGAGTCGCTGACCTCGCTCGAGCACGAGTTCGGCGACCGCTTCGTGCGCATCCACCGCAACGCGCTGGTCGCGCGCAAGTCGATCCTCGGTTTCCAGCGTGTCAAGGGCACCGTGGATGCCGACGGCGAAGCGAGCGAAGGACACTGGGAAGTGCTGCTGAAGGACACGCCCGAGCGCCTGCCGATCTCGCGCCGCCAGTGGCCGACCGTCAAGGCGGCGGCGAAACCGAGCTGAATCGCCCGCCACGCGGATGCTGCGGCACCTCGGTCGGACGGCGACGGGCCGTTGCCGGTCAGCCGGTGTTTCGCAGCCCGGCGGAGATCCCGTTGATCGTCAGATGAATGCCGCGCTTGATGCGTTCGTCGGTCTGGCCTTCGCGATGGCGCTTGATCAGTTCGACCTGCAGGTGGTTCAGCGGATCGAGGTAAGGCGTGCGGTTCTTGATCGCGCGGGCCAGTTCCGGATTGGATTCGAGGAGCTGCTTTTGCCCGCTGATCGCGAGCCAGTGTTTGAGCGTGAGCTTCCACTCGTCACGGATCGTCGCGAAGATCGTCTGCCCGCGCTTCTTGTCGGCGGCGAGCCGGGCGTAGCGGCTTGCGATCGCGAGGTCGCTCTTGGCGAGCACCATCTCCATGTTCGACGTCAGCGCGCGAAAAAACGGCCAGTGCGCCAGCATGTCCTGCAGCAGCTTCATGCGCGCGCGCCTGGCCGGCGCGCTCGCAGCGCCGGCCAGATAGGCCTCGATGCCGCTGCCGAAGCCGTACCAACCCGGTAACAGCAGGCGGCACTGCCCCCACGAGAACACCCACGGGATCGCGCGCAGGTCCTCGATGCGACCGGTCGCTTTGCGCGACGCCGGCCGGCTGCCGATGTTCAGCTCCATGATCTCGGCAATCGGCGTGGCGCTGAAGAAGAACTCGGCGAAGCCCGCGGTCTCGTACACGAGCGCGCGATAGGCGCGATGCGCATGCTGCGCGATCTCCTCGAGCGCCGTCTCGAAGTCGGCGTGCGCGCTGCGCGCGCCGCCGTCTTGCAGCAGGCTCGCCTGCAGCACCGCGGAGACCAGCAGTTCGAGGTGGCGGCGGCCGATGCGTGGGTCCGCGTACTTGGCCTGGATGATCTCGCCCTGCTCGGTCAGGCGGATCTGCCCGCCGACGCTGCCCGGCGGCTGCGCCAGGATCGCTTCGAAACTGGGTCCGCCGCCGCGCCCGACCGTGCCGCCGCGGCCGTGGAACAGCCGCAGTTGCACGCCGTGCTCCTCGAAAACGCGCTGCAGACGCTGGGTCGTGCGGTACAGATGCCAGTTCGACGCGAGGAAGCCGCCGTCCTTGTTGCTGTCCGAGTAGCCGAGCATCACCTCCTGCAGCGCGCGGCCGCGCTCGGTCGAAACGAGCAGATGGCGCAGGCCCGGATGCGCCAGCAGGTCGCGCATGATCGCCGGCGCGCGCTCCAGGTCTTCGATCGTCTCGAACAGCGGCACGACCATCAGCGCGCAGCGGCGCAGCTCGTTGCCGGCGAGCAGCCCCGTTTCCTTCTGCAGCAGCGCGACTTCGAGCAGGTCCGACAGCGCCTGCGTGTGCGAAACGATGTGCTTGTCGACCGCGCGTGCGCCGAATCGACGCCGCAGCTCGCGCGCGCAGTCGAACACGGCAAGCTCGTTGCGCGTGCGCTCGGAGTACGCCAGATGCGGCGACACCAACGGGCGCGTGTGCGCCAGCTCGCGCGTCAGAAGTTGCACGCGCTCGACCTCGCTGAGCCGGCTGTAGTCGGGGCAGACCTCGGCGGCGGCGAGCAGTTCGGCGACGACCGCCTCGAACACGTCGGCGCTCTGCCGCAGGTCGAGCGTGGCGCCATGGAAGCCGAACACGTCGACCGCGCGCGCCAGCGGCGCGAGTCGGTGCCGCGCCAGCGGCGCGCTGTGGTGCCGCGCGAGCGAGCGCGCGACGACGGCCAGATCGGCCGCGAATTCCCCCGCCTGCGCGTACGGCGCGGCTTCGCCGAGCGCAGGCCGCACGCGCAGCTCGATGCCGAACGCGCGCGCGGTCGCGACGAGCCGCGCGTACACGCCGGTCAACGCGCGCCGGTAGGGTTCGTCGGCGCGCTGCGGCGAGCGATCGGGGCTGGCGTCGGCAAGCGCCTGCAGCTCGGGTTCGACCGGGCACAGCAGCGCCGACATCGACAGTTCGCGGCCGAGCTCGTGGATCTCGTCGGCGTAGTGCTCGAGCACGGTTTCGGCCTGCGCGCGCAAAGCCGCGCGCATCGTCTCGGCGGTGACGTGCGGATGACCGTCGCGATCGCCGCCGATCCACGAGCCCAGCGCAAGGAACGGCGGCAGCGTGTTGGCGCCGAGCGCGGCCTCAAGATCCGCGTACAACGCCGGCAGCTCGCCGATGAAGGTCGTGCGCCAGTACGACAGCGCGTTGACGATCTCGTCGAAGACCGTTAGCTTCTGCGGGCGCAGCATGCGCGTCTGCCACAGTGTGGCCACCAGCGCGAACAGGCGTTCGTCGAGCGCGGCGACGTCGGCGTCGGCCGCGTCGCGGGCGTCGATCAGGCGGGCGATCTCGCGTTCGGTGTCGAGGATGCTGCGGCGACGGACCTCGGTCGGATGCGCGGTCAGCACCGGCATCACGGTCGCGTGCGCGAGCAGCTCGCGCACGCGCGCGGCGGTGACGCCGTGTTCGCCGAGCACGGTGATCGTGTGTGCCAGGCTGCCGCGCGCGGTCTCGCCGGCGCGCTTCAGCCGCCGCAGCTCGCGCACCTGGTGCTGATCCTCGGCGATGTTGGCCAGATGCGAGAAGTAGCTGAACGCGCGCACGACGGCGATCGTCGCGTCGCGCGACAGGCGCTTGAGCAGCGCATCGAGTTTGCGGGCGTCCTCCGGATTGCCGTCGCGGCGAAAGCGCGTCGAGGTCTGGCGGATGCTCTCGATCGTCTCGAACATCGCCGGCCCTTCGTAGCGGCGCAGCACGTCGCCGAGCAGCCGCCCGAGCAGGCGGACGTCCTCGCGCAGCGCGCTGTCGTTGCCGGTTGCCATCGCGCGGCACGATAGCAAAAGCACTGCGCGAACCACCGGGGCACCGACGGCCGCGGACGGAGCCACAGCGGTTCTGCGCTTAAGATGCGCGCTGGCGAACCCGCTGGCCATCGGCCCGCAGCGACATCCGCATGCACGCACTCGACCGCCTGATCATCGCCACGCGCGAGAGCCCGCTCGCGCTGTGGCAGGCCGAGCACGTGCGGGCGCGGCTCGCGCAACTGCATCCGGGCATGCGCATCGAGCTGCTCGGCATGACCACGCGCGGCGACCAGATCCTCGACCGCGCGCTCGCCAAGGTCGGCGGCAAGGGTCTGTTCATCAAGGAGCTGGAGGTCGCGCTGCTCGAAGGGCGCGCGCACATCGCGGTGCATTCGCTCAAGGACGTGCCGATGGAGCTGGCGCCCGAGTTCCGGCTCGCCGCGGTGATGGCGCGCGAGGATCCGCGCGACGCGTTCGTCTCGCCGCGCTACGCGAGCCTCGACGAGCTGCCGGCAGGTGCCCGGGTCGGCACTTCGAGCCTGCGGCGCGAACTGGCGCTGCGCGCGCACTATCCGCGGCTCACCGTGCAGCCGGTGCGCGGCAACGTCGGCACGCGGCTCGCAAAGCTGGACCGTGGCGACTTCGACGCGCTGATCATGGCCGCGGCGGGGCTCAAACGGCTCGGGCTCGCGCAGCGCATTCGCCAGATCCTGCCAACGTCGAAGTTCCTGCCGGCGCCTGGACAGGGTGCGCTCGGCATCGAAATCGCCGCCGGCGCCGATGCGGCCGCAGCGGCGGTCGCACCGCTGGAGCATGCCGCCACTCGCGCGGCGACCGCGGCTGAGCGCGCGGTCTCGCGCGGTCTCGGCGGAAGCTGCGAAGTGCCGTTGGCGGCGTACGCGGAGGTCGACGGCGCGAAGCTGCGGTTGCGCGCGCTCGTGGGCAACGCGGCGCGCGGCGAATTCGTCGACGCCGACGCCGAGGGTGCGCCGGCCGACGCCGAACGCATCGCCGCCGACGTCGTCGCGCAGTTGAAGCAGCGCGGCGCGCTGCGGCTGCTCGCGGCGTGATGTCGCTGCCGCCGGTCATCGTCACCCGTCCCGATGCGGGCGGGCGTGCGTTGACCGACGAACTCGTCGCGCGAGGAGTCGAAGCGTTGTGGCTGCCGGCGTTCGAGCTCGGCC
>JBBIQI010000039.1:0-20461 GCA_037442465.1 Burkholderiales bacterium | reverse complement strand
ACCAACGCGCGAGACCATGCAGCGGTTGTCAACCATTTACGAAAAGCTCAGTAGGCCGCAAACCCCGGTCGCCCAACGCAGTTGCGCGAAACGGCATGTGTGGACTGCCGGTTTAGGGTGAATTTCATTGCTGCGCGGCGCGCCGCCGCAGGCGGGCTTCGCGTGCGCTGCGCGCACGTTAGCCTGCGCTGAAAGCGCAGACGCCTTTTCGGGCTTCGCCTGTCGAGACCTGATGTGTCGCGGTCCTGCGGCTGCGGGCGCCCGGCCAGCGACCCGCTTGCGACGAAACCTTCACTCCTTCTCAGTCGTGAGACCAATCAGGAACGCGTTGCGGCGCGTGACGGGGCGCAGCGACGCCGGGCGGCAGGTGCCGTGCGTCTGGCGGCCTGTTCGATCGGCGTCGGCGGCGATGTGTCCGATCCGCGTCGCGCGGTGCCACGGCTTACCGCGGCGCGAGCGCTCGACCGCCGGGATCATTGTTACTCGATGGCCGCGTCGACGGTCTGCGCCACGAGCGAACGCGCCAGCTCGGCATAGGCTGCTCGCGTGGCGGCTGCGGGTTGCACGGTCGGCGCGGCGTCGATGCGAGCGAAATTGCGACGGATCGAACGCAGGTACGCCGGATCGTAGTGGTCGACCAGCAGCCGCTCGACCAGCGCGTCCCACTGCCCTTGCCGCGCAAGCGCCTTCCACGCTTCGATGCGCTCGCGGCCGTGCAACTGAATCAGGCAGTCGAGCTGCGCGAACAACGCTGCCCGATCGGACTCGAAGTGCGCATACTCGTCGCGTAGCAGCTTCACGCGAAGCGCCAGCGGCAGTTCGACGCGCACGCAGACCGACGCGCGCATTCGTTCGATCAGGGCGTCGGGCACACGCAGGTCGCCGACCTTCCTGCTTTCGGATTCGACGAACACCGGCCGTGCCGGGTCGAACGCGCGCAACGTCCACCAGATACGCGTCTCGAACAGCTTCTGCGCCGGCTGGGGTTGTGCCGGCAAACCGCCGAGCACCGAGCCGCGGTGCTGCGCCAATCCCTCGAGATCGAGCACCTGCGCCCCCGCGCGCTGCAGCTCCCGGAGCAATCGGCTCTTGCCGCTGCCGGTGGTGCCGCAGATCACGCGCAGGTCCAAACGCGCGGGTAGGTCCTGCAACGCGGCGACGACGGCGCGGCGATACGCGCGGTAGCCGCCTTCGAGTTGGCGCGCGTGCCAGCCGATGCGCGTCAACACATGCGTCATCGCACCGCTGCGCGCTCCGCCGCGCCAGCAGTACACCAGCGGCCGCCAGTCGCGCGGCTTGTCGGCGAAGTGCGCTTCGACATGCCGTGCGATGTTGCGCGCAACCAGCACGGCGCCGCGGCGGCGCGCGGCGAACGCCGACACCTGCTTGTGCAGCGTGCCGACTTCGGCACGCTCCGCGTCGTCGAGCACCGGCACGTTCACCGCTCCCGGCACGTGGTCCTCGGCGAATTCGCTCGGGCTGCGCACGTCGAGGATCGCGTCGAACTGCGCAAGCTGAGCGAGCGCCTCGTCGCAGGCGATCGGCGCGCGGTCGTCCATGTCAGCGTCTTGCCGCAAGCAGCGGTTTGAGGCGCGGCCACACGTTGTCGAGCATCAGCGCTTGCGCCTTCTCGTTCGGATGGATGCGGTCGGGCTGAAAGTACTCGAGCCGGTCGGCAAAGCCGTCGAGCAGGAAAGGCGCGAGTGCGACTTTGCGCCGGCGCGCAAGTTCCTCGAACGTCGCCGCGAACCGCTCGGCATATTCGCGCCCGTAGTTTGGCGGCACGCGCATGCCGACCAGCAGCACGCGGGCGCCGGCGGCGCGGCTCGCGTCGATCATCGCAGCCAGATTGTCGCGCAGCGCGGTCAGTGGCAGTCCGCGCAGGCCGTCGTTGGCGCCGAGTTCGATCACGACGACCGCCGGTCGGTGCTGCTTCAGCAGCGCGGGCAGGCGTGTGCGCCCACCGCTGGTGGTCTCTCCGCTGATGCTTGCGTTCACGACGCTATACTGCGCGCCGCCTTGCGCGAGCCGGTCGGCGAGCAGCTTCACCCAGCCGGTGTCGCGCGGTAGACCGTATTCGGCAGACAAACTGTCGCCCAGCACGAGCACCACGGGCGGTTGCGTGGCGACGGCCGCGCAGGCCGCGATCAGCAAGGCAGCGCCGGCGAACCAGCGCCGTGCAAGTCTTCCGAACTTCATCACGGATGGGCCTCCGAGCTCCCGATGAACAACTACGCGCTCGAAGCCGAAGGACTGACCAAGATCGTGCAGGATGCCACGGGCAGTCTGACGATCCTGGATGATATCAACCTGGCCATCGCGCCCGGCGAGACAGTCGCGATCGTCGGCGCGTCCGGCTCGGGCAAATCGACGCTGCTCGGACTGCTCGCTGGCCTCGACGTGCCGACGCGCGGCACCGTACGCCTGTTCGGACGGGATCTGTTCGCGCTCGACGAGGACGGCCGCGCACGCGTGCGCGCCGAGCGCATCGGGTTCGTATTCCAGTCGTTCCAGCTTCTGCCGCACCTGACCGCGCTCGAAAACGTACTGCTGCCGCTGGAACTGTCCGGCCGTGCGCCCGACGGACAAACGGCGCTCGATGCGGCGCGTGCGCTGCTGGCACGCGTCGGGCTCGCCGGGCGCCTTGCGCACTATCCGAAGTACTTGTCGGGCGGCGAGCAGCAGCGCGTGGCGCTCGCGCGCGCGTTCGTCGGTCGGCCGCCGATCCTGCTGGCCGACGAGCCGACCGGCAGCCTCGACGCGCGCACCGGCGCGGCCGTGATCGAGTTGATCTTCGAGCTGAATCGGGAACGCGGCTCCACACTCGTGCTGGTCACGCACGATCCCGCCATCGCGGCGCTGTGCAGCCGCCGCGTCGAACTGCACGCGGGGCGGATCAGGGACGAATCAGGGTTGGGCGTCCTGCCCGCGTAACTGCACCAGCAGTCGCGCTGCGCGCGCCGGCAGTTCGCCGGCGGCGAGCCCCAGATCGCCGCCGTAGTCGTCGGCGGCGCGGCCGTGCAGCCACGCGGCCGCGAGCGCGGCTTGGATCGGTTCGATGCCCTGCACGACGAATGCGCCGATCATGCCCGCGAGCACGTCGCCCGTGCCGGCGGTGGCGAGCGCCGGTCCGCCCGTCGGGTTGATCCACCAGCGCCCGGCAGGGTGCGCGATCACCGTGCCTGCGCCCTTGAGCACAACGATCGACGCCGTTTGCCGCGCCAAGGCCCTGGCTGCGCCGACGCGATCGGCTTGCACCTCGCGCGCGCTCGCGTCGAGCAGGCGCGCGGCTTCGAGTGGATGCGGCGTCAACACGCGGCCGGCGGCGTGCGCTTCGAATGCCCCGGCAAAGCGCGTGCGGTCCGCGAGCAGATTCAACGCATCGGCATCGACGACCAGCGGCACCGAACGCTCGAGCACGGCCGCAAGCGCGCGTGCCGCCGCGTCGTCGGTCCCAAGCCCGCAGCCGACCACGATCGCATCGACGCGCGCGAGAGATGCGAGCGATCGGAACATCAGCTCGGGCTGCCCGGGGTCGAATCGCAGGTCGGGCGCGCCGATGCAGTCGACGTAGACGCGCCCCGCGCCGAGCCGTAGCGCGGCGCGTGCGGCGAGCAGCGGGGCGCCGACCATGCCGACGCCGCCGCCGACGATCGCGACGCTGCCGAACGATCCCTTGTGCGTGTTGCGCGGGCGCCGCGCGAGCAGTGCCTCGAATTGACCGGGTTCGACGAGGGCGCCTTGCGCTTCCGGCGGTTCGACGCCGAGCCGGTCGACGACGACGTCGCCGGCGGCATCGCAACCGTCCGCCGTGTACAGCCCCGGCTTGGCGCCGAGGAAAGTGCAGGTAGCGTCCGCATGCGCGCCCGGTACGCCGCCGACCCAAGTGCCACGGTCGGCATCGAGTCCGCTCGGCACGTCCAGCGCGACGACGAAGGCGGTCTGCGACTCGATCCAGCCAACCGCGTCGAAGTATCGACCCGCGAGCGGGCGCGCCAGCCCGATGCCGAACAGCGCATCGACGATCACGTCGCAACGCCGATCCGTCGGCAGCTCGTGCAACACGCGCCCGCCGCCGGCCTGCCAGGCCGCGCGTGCGGCGCGTGCATCGTCTGTGATCGATTCGGCGAGCCCTACGCATTCGACCGCATGCCCGCGCGCTGCCAGCTCGCGTGCGCACGCGTAACCGTCGCCGCCGTTGTTCCCGGGGCCGCACACGATCAGCACCGAGCGCGTGCTGCCGCAGCGGGCCGCAATCCAGGCCGCTGCGGCGCGGCCGGCCCGTTGCATCAACGTGGCCGGGGGCAATCCGGCCTGCGCGGCCGCCTCCAGCGCGCGCAGCTCTGCGGTGGTATACAGGCCGATGCTCATGCGCGAGATGCTAAGCCGCACGCCGTGCCTGGCGAAAGGGCGCGCGCCTTGCCGCGTATCGGTCGAGCGTGAGCCCCTCCAGGTCAATTTCCGGTGTCCGACCGGCGATCAGATCGGCCACGATGCGCGCGGACCCGCAGGCCATCGCCCAGCCGCTCGAGCCGTGGCCCACGTTCAGGAAGAGGTTGGCATACGCGGTGCTGCCGAGGATCGGCGGGCCGTCGGGCAGCATCGGACGTGCGCCGACCCAGAAGCGAGCCTGCGCGTAGCTCGCCGCCGCGGGAAACCAGTCGCGCGCGACCTTGAGCAACGTGCGCAGCGCGACTTCGCGCAGGTTCATTCCGCGCGAACCGATTTCGGCCGTTCCGGCGGCGCGCAGGCGTTGGCCAAGACGCGTGATCGCGACCTTGTACGTCTCGTCCATCACCGCGAGTTGCGGTGCGTGCTCGTGCCGGATGATCGTCACCGTCGCCGAATAGCCCTTGACCGGCAGCAAGGGCAGGTCGATCGCCAGCGGCGCGAGCAGCCGCCCGCTATCGGCGCCGGCAGCGACGACGTAGGCGTCGGCCCGCACGCGGTCGTCGGCCAACCGTAGCGCTTCGATGCGGGACGCGGCGGTCTCGAAGCACAGCGCCTCGGCGCCGAATCGAAAGCGCACGCCGTCGGCCTCGCAAATGTCTTTCAGTCGCCGCGCGAACACCGCGCAGTTGCCGGTTTCGTCCTCCGGCAGGTACAGCCCGCCGGCCAGCGGCGTTGGCTCCGCAAGGGCGGGTTCGAGCGCGCGGCAGGCCGCCGCGTCGAGCAACCGGTGCGGCACGCCCGCGTCGCGCAGCATCTCGCGTGCGGGTGCGGTGCGCTCCAACTCGTGCGGCGTGCGGAACAGTTGCAAGTAACCGTGGCCCTGCTCGTAGTCGATGCCGTGCCGCTCGCGCCAGTCGCGCAGGCAGCGCCGGCTGTAGTAGGCGAGCCGCTGCATGCGCTCGCGGTTGACGCGATATCGCTCGACTGCGCACTCGCCCAGCCAGCGGCGCAGCCACCGCCAGAGGGTCGGATCAAGGCTCGGTCGGAACACGACGGGCGCTTCGCGCTTGAACAGATACGCAAGCACCTTGGCCGGCATGCCCGGTTGAGCCCATGGCCCGACGTACGCAGGGGCGAGCACGCCGGCGTTGGAAAAACTGGCTTCCTGCGCAACGCCGCCGCGGCGGTCGATGACGGTGACTTCGAAACCCTGCTGGCGCAGTGCGTAAGCGGTGGTGACGCCGATGATGCCTGCGCCGACGACGGCGACGTGCATGACGCTTTCTTTTCGGCGCACCGGCGCCGGCCACGGCGCGCATTCTATGCGGGCGCTGGCGCGGAGCGTTCGCTGCAGATCAAAGCTTCATCTGGCTGGGCAGATAGGTGACGAGTGCGGGAAACAGATAGATCAACAGCACCGCGCCGACCATCATCGCAAAGTACGGCAAGGCAGCGCGCGCGATGTAGCCGATCTGTCGTTTGGTCATTCCTTGCATCACGAACAGGTTGAAGCCCACCGGCGGGGTGATCTGCGCCATTTCGACGACGATGACGACGAAGATGCCGAACCACAGCAGGTCGATGCCGGCGGTCTGCAGCGTCGGCAACAGCACGGCCATCGTCAGCACGACCATGCTGATGCCGTCGAGAAAGCAGCCGAGCACGATGTAGAAGACCATCAGCGCCATCAGCAGCGCGAACGGCGGCAGTCCGAGCGCGCCGATCGCTTCGGCCAGATGGCGCGGCAGGCCGATGAAGCCCATCGCCAGCGACAGGAACGCCGAACCCGCGAGGATCAGCGCGATCATGCAGTACAGCCGCGTCGCCCCCATCAGCGAATCCCAGAAGCTGCGCCAGTTCAGCGCGCGCTGCGCGGCGGCGAGCACGAGTGCCCCGACCACGCCGAGTGCCGCTGCCTCTGTCGCGGTGGCCACGCCGGTGTAGATCGATCCGAGTACAGCCAGGATCAGCAGCATCACCGGAATCAGGTGGCGCGATTCGGCGAGCTTCTCGCGCAGCGTCAGCGGCGCGTCGGCGGGCGGGATCGCGTCCCGGTGGCGCAGCGACCAGACGATCGTGTAGCCCATGAACAGTCCCGCCAGCAGCAGCCCGGGAACGATGCCGGCGATGAACAGCTTGCCGATCGAAACGTCGGCCGCAACGCCGTAGACGATCATGATGATCGACGGCGGGATCAGCAGGCCGAGGGTACCGGCGCCGGCGAGCGTGCCGACCGACATGATCTCCGGGTAGTTGCGGCGCGCGAGTTCCGGCAGCGACATCTTGCCGATCGTGGCGCAGGTCGCGGCCGACGAGCCCGAGACCGCGGCGAAAATCGTGCAGCCGATGATGTTCACGTGCAGCAGCCGCCCCGGCACGCGCTGCAGCCACGGCGCCAGCCCGCGGAACAGGCCTTCCGACAGGCGCGTCTTCAGCAGGATCTCGCCCATCCAGATGAACAGCGGCAGCGCGGTCAGCGTCCAGCTCGACAGCGATCCCCACACGGTCAGTGCGAGCGCATCGCCGCCCGGGCGCGTCGTGAACAGTTCCATGCCGATCCACGCCACGCCGAGCACGGCGATGCCAATCCAGACGCCCGCGCCGAGGATCGCGAACATCGCGACGATCAGAACGATCGCGATCAGCACGTCCATGCCGCTTCACTCGATCGGCGTCGGCTCGCCGCTGGCCGCGCTCGGCGGAAGCTGCCGCGTGCGCAACGCGTAGATCAGCTCCTCAAGAAACGCGAGGAACAGCCCGCCGAGGCCGATCGCCATCGACAGTTGCGGGATCCACAGCGGGGTGGCGTCGACGTTCTGCGAAACGTCGTGATAGATGTAGGAGCCCCAGACGAGTCTGGCCGCGAACCAGGCGAAATAGCCCGACAGCAGGGTCGCAACCGCTAGGCAGAAGACCTCAATCCACCAGCGTGTCCGGCCCGTAAAGCGCTGGATGATCAGGGTGACGCGAATGTGATCGCCGTGCCGCAGAGCGGCAGCCAGCGCGAGGAAAGCGCCGGCGGCGAGCGTGTAGCCCGCGTAGGCGTCCACACCCGCCATCGAGTAGCCGAACTGGCGGCCGACGATGTTGGCGACCTGGATGACCAGGGTCCCCAGGATGAACAACGCCCCCAGCGCGCCGAGCAGGCTGTAGATGAAGGCGAGCGGACTGCGCATCCGCACGGGTTGGGGTGGAAAGGACCCGCCGACGAGCATGCCGGCGGGTCGGGGTGATGATTACTTGCGGAAATTCGCGATGATCGTCTGGCCGTCGGCGCCGGCGGTCTTCAGCCACTCGTTGAGCATGGTCTCGCCGATCTTGGTCAGCTCGGCCTTGAACTGCGGGCTTGGCGCATACACGGTCATCTTGTTGGCACGCAGCGTGGCGAGGGTTTCGCTCGTGTACTCGCGCATGCGCTTCCAGCCGCGCTCCTCCGCCTCGCGCGCCGCTTTCAGGATCGCGTCCTGCGTGGCCTTGTCGAGCTTGTCGAATTCCTTCTGGTTGACGATCACCATGTTCTTCGGCAGCCAGGCGTCAACCGTGGCGAAGTGCGTCAGGCTTTCCCAGACCTTCGAGTCCACGCCAGTCGCACCCGACGACATGAACGAATCGACCACGCCCGTGGCAAGCGCCTGCGACAACTCGGCGGCCTGGATCGTCAGCGGCTGCGCGCCGACCAGCTGCGCGATGCGGGTGGTGGCCGGGTTATAGGCGCGCCACTTCAGCCCCTTCATGTCGGCGGTCGAATTCAGCGCCTTCTTCGTGTAGATGCCTTGCGGCGGCCACGCGACCGCATACAGCAGCTTGATGCCCTGGGCGGCAAGGATGCGCTCGACGACCGGCTTCTGCGCTTGCCACAACTTGAACGCCTCGTCGAAGCTGGTGGCCACGAACGGCACCGAATCGACACCGAAAACGGGGTTCTCGTTGACCAGCAGGCTCATCAGGACCTCCCCGATCTGCGCCTGGCCGGTCTGCACCGCGCGCTTGATCTCCGGTGCCTTGAAAAGCGAGCCGTTCGGATGGACGGTGATCGAGAGCTTGCCGCCGGTGGCCTTGGCGACGTCGGCGGCGAACTGGTTCAGGTTCTGCGTGTGCGGATTGCCGGCGGGATAACCCGCGGGCAGATCCCACTTGGTTTGCGCGGATACGGCGAGCGCGGCGCCGGCCAGGGCCACCGCGGCGAGCGAGCTGACGATACGCATAGGGTCTCCTTGTCGTGGGGGTATCGGCGAACGGACGGACTGTAGCGCGATGCGCCGCGCGGAGCGCGCCGCATCGCGCCGCACCGTCGCGTCCGCGCAAAACGGGCATACTCGCGGCCCGTTCCCGTATCGCCCGCTGTTTGCCTCTATCAGTCATGGCGCAGACCGAGCCCACCCCTGGCCGCTGGCAGTTCTGGATCGACCGCGGCGGAACCTTTACCGACATCGTCGCCAGGCGGCCCGACGGCCGGCTCGTCACCCACAAGCTGCTGTCGGACAACCCAGAGCAGTATCGCGACGCGGCCATCGCCGGCATCCGCCGGCTGCTGGGCGTGGCGCCCGGCGCGCCGATCCCCGTGGAATCGATCGAGGCCGTGAAAATGGGCACGACGGTCGCCACCAATGCGCTGCTCGAACGCAAGGGCGAGCCGACCGTGCTTGTGATCACGCGCGGCTTTCGCGACGCGCTGCGCATCGCCTACCAGAACCGCCCGCGCCTGTTCGACCGGCGCATCGTGCTTCCCGAACTGCTGTACGCGCGCGTGATCGAAGCCGACGAGCGCATCGGCGCGCACGGCGAGGTCGATCGGCCGCTCGACGAAGTGCGCGTTCGTGCCGATCTGCGGGCCGCCTATGCCGACGGGTTGCGCGCCTGCGCGATCGTGCTGATGCACGGCTATCGCTACACGCAGCACGAAGCGCGCATCGCCGCGCTCGCGCGCGAGGTCGGCTTTCCGCAGGTGTCGGTCTCGCACCAGGTCAGTCCCCTGATGAAGCTGGTGGCGCGCGGTGACACGACGGTCGTCGACGCCTATCTGTCGCCGATCCTGCGCCGCTACGTCGAGCAGGTCGCCGCCGAGCTGCCCGGCGTGCGACTGCTGTTCATGCAGAGCAACGGCGGGCTGACCGATGCGTATCGCTTCCAGGGCAAGGACGCGATCCTGTCGGGTCCCGCCGGCGGCATCGTCGGCATGGTGCGCGCCAGCCTCGCGGCCGGGTTCGACCGCGTGATCGGTTTCGACATGGGCGGCACCTCGACCGACGTGTCGCACTACGCCGGCGAATACGAGCGCGCATTCGAAACACTGGTCGCCGGCGTGCGGATGCGCGCGCCGATGATGAGCATCCATACGGTCGCGGCCGGCGGCGGCTCGATCCTGCACTTCGACGGCGCGCGGCTGCGCGTCGGCCCCGATTCGGCCGGCGCCAACCCGGGCCCCGCGTGCTATCGGCGCGGCGGGCCGCTGACGGTCACCGACGCGAACGTGATGCTCGGCCGCATCCAGCCGGAGTACTTTCCGCGGGTCTTCGGGCCGAACGCCGATCAGTCGCTCGACGCCGCGATCGTGCGTGCCAAGTTCGCCGCGCTCGCCGCCGAGATCGAACGCGCGACCGGGCAGAAGAAGTCGCCCGAGGAGATCGCCGCCGGCTTCCTCGACATCGCCGTCGGCAACATGGCCGAGGCGATCAAGCGCATCTCGGTGCAGCGCGGCCACGACGTGACCAGATACACGTTGACCGTATTCGGCGGCGCCGGCGGCCAGCACGCCTGCAGCGTGGCCGATCAGCTCGCGATGACCTCGATCTTCGCGCACCCGCTGGCCGGCGTTTTGTCTGCGTATGGCATGGGGCTGGCGGACCAGACCGCGATGCGCGAAGTCGCGGTGGAACTGCGCCTGATGCCGGCGGCGATGCCGCAACTCGCGCAGCGGCTGGATGCGCTCACCGCGGAGGCGACGCGCGATCTGCTCGAACAGGGCGTGCCGCGCGAGCGCGTGCGCGTCGTGCGCCGCGTGCATCTGCGCTACGAAGGCACGGACTCCGCGCTGATCGTGCTCGACGGCGACCTCGACGCGCTGCGTGCGCAGTTCGACGCCGCCTACGTGCAGCGCTATTCGTTCCTGATGCCCGAGCGCGCGCTGATCGTCGAAGCGGTCTCGGTCGAGGCGATCGGCGTGGGCGACGCCCCCGAAGAAGCGCAGGCCGCAGCCGCCCCGCGCGTGGGCGCCTTGTTGCCCGCGGCGCGCGTGCGCGCGTACTTCGAAGGGCGCTGGCACGACACGCCGCTTTACGTGCGCGCCGACACGCGACCAGGCGATGCGATCGACGGACCGGCCATCATCGCCGAGGCCAACGCAACGACGGTCGTCGAACCCGGCTGGCGCGCCGAGATCACGCCGCGCGACCACGTCGTGCTCCGGCGCGTTGCGGCGCGCAAGCAGCGGCAGGCGATCGGCACGCAGGTCGATCCGGTGATGCTGGAGATCTTCAACAACCTGTTTATGTCGATCGCCGAGCAGATGGGGCTGCGCCTGCAGAACACCGCCTACTCGGTCAACATCAAGGAGCGGCTCGACTTTTCCTGCGCGCTGTTCGATGTCGAAGGCAACCTGATCGCCAACGCGCCGCACATGCCGGTGCATCTGGGTTCGATGAGCGAGTCGATCAAGACGGTGATGCGCGAAAACGCCGGCCGCATGACCCCGGGCGACGCCTACGTCGTGAACGATCCGTACAACGGCGGCACGCACCTGCCCGACGTCACGGTGATCACGCCGGTGTTCGATCGCGCCGGGCGCGACATCCTGTTCTATGTCGGCTCGCGCGGGCATCACGCCGACATCGGCGGCATCACGCCAGGCTCGATGCCGCCGTTTTCACGGACCCTCGATGAAGAAGGGGTCCTGTTCACGAACTTCAAGCTCGTCGAAGGGCAGGGGGCCGACCGTCCCGGTCGGCTGCGCGAGACCGAGTGTCTGGCGCTGCTGACCGGCGGTCCGCACCCGGCGCGAAATCCGCAGCAGAACCTGGCGGATCTGAAAGCGCAGATCGCGGCGAACGAAAAGGGGCGCGAGGAGTTGCTGCGCATGGTCGACCAGTTCGGGCTGGACGTCGTGCACGCCTACATGCGCCACGTGCAGGACAACGCCGAGGAGTCGGTGCGGCGCGTGATCGGCGTGCTGCGCGACGGGCATTTCGAGTACAGGCTGGACAACGGTGCGGTCATCAAGGTGAAGATCACCGTCGACCGGGCGAGCCGCTCGGCCACGATCGACTTCACCGGCAGCTCGCCACAGCTTCCCAACAACTTCAACGCGCCGTCCTCGATCAGCGTGGCCGCGGTGTTGTATGTGTTTCGCACGCTGGTCGACGACGAGATTCCGTTGAACGCCGGGTGTCTGAAGCCGTTGCGGATCGTGATTCCTGCGGGCTCGATGCTGGCGCCGCGCTATCCGGCGGCGGTCGTCGCCGGCAATGTGGAAACCTCAAGCTGCATCACCAACGCGCTGTACGGCGCGCTCGGCGTGTTGGCCTCGGCGCAGGGGACGATGAACAACTTCACGTTCGGTAACGCGCGCTACCAGTACTACGAAACGATCTCCGGCGGCTCAGGCGCCGGCATCGTCGACCTGGCCGCCGGCGCCGATTCGCAGGAAGGCTTCGACGGCACCGACGTCGTGCAGACGCACATGACGAACTCGCGGCTGACCGATCCCGAGGTACTCGAGTTCCGCTTTCCGGTGCGGCTCGAAAGCTACGAGATCCGCCATGGCTCCGGCGGCCACGGGCGCTGGCGCGGCGGCAGCGGCGGCACAAGGCGCGTGCGCTTCCTCGAAGCGATGACGGCGTCGATCCTTTCGAACAACCGTGTGATCGCGCCTTTCGGCCTGGCCGGCGGCGAGGCGGGCCAGCCCGGCCGCAACCGCGTGATCCGCAGCGACGGACGGGTCGAGGAGCTGGCGCACATCGGCAGCGTCGAGATGGCACCGGGCGACGTGTTCGTGATCGACACGCCGGGCGGCGGTGGCTACGGCCGCGCGGCTTAAGCCGGAAAATCGCCGTTCCGCCGACGGCATTTCTGCGCTTCGTCGAGCGCATCGCCCCGAATAATGGCGGGCGACACCGCGGGGACACTCGATGAACGCGCCGGAAAAACTGCACCTCGGCGGCGGCGTGCTCGGCACGCTGTCGATCTGCTACGCACCGTTGATCGACAAGAAGCGCAAGGCGATCGGCACGCGGCTGACGATACTGTCGACGCGCCCGCAGGAACGCCTGCAGGTCGGGCGCGTGCTGGAGTCGGTGAGCGCTGTCTGGCCGGACGCGTCCGGACCGGTGCTGCTCGCGCCGCTCGATGCGTCGCTGGACGAATCGGCGTTCGAATGGCAGGCGCCGAAGAACGCGATCCTCGAAGTGCCGGCGATCACGTTACGCGATCCCGACGTGCAAGGGGCGGTGCAGCGTCTGTTCCGCGACGGTAAGCGACTCGCGCTGCGCGGACGACCCGAGGTGCCGCTGCCGCCGGCGCTGCTGGCCTGCTTCGAATACTCGCTGATCCACCAGAGCGAGGATCGCCGCAGGCGCGCCGACGGCGCCCCGCTGGCCGCCCCGGCCGGCGTCACGCGCAAGATCCCGTTCATCGTCACCGGCGTGCAAACGGTCGCCGACGTCGATGCGGCCTTCGAGCGCGGCGCAGCCGCGAGCGTCGGTTGGCCGCTGGACGATGCGCAGCACCGGCAGGCGCGTCCGCTGCAGCCCGGGCAGGCGGTCGTTCTGGAGTTGCTGCGACTGGTGCGCGACGACGCCGAACTGTCGAAGATCGACGCCACGCTCAAGCGTGACCCCGCACTCGCCTTCAAGCTGTTGCGGCTGGTCAACTCGGCGGCGTTCGGACTGCCGGTGCAGATCACCAGCTTCCAGCACGCCGTGATGATGCTCGGCTACAAGAAGATGATGCGCTGGCTGTCGCTGCTGCTGGCGACCGCGAGCAAGGACGCCAACACTTTCCCGCTGATGCACGCGTCGATCCGGCGCGGTCTGTTCCTCGAGTACATCGGCGCCAGCGACAGCGAAGCCGAACTGCGCGACGAGCTGTTCATCACCGGCGCGTTCTCGCTGCTGGACCGCATCACCGGTGCGCCGTTCGAGCAGCTGTTCGAGCTGATCGCGCTGTCGGAGAACGTCGTCGACGCGATCGTGCGCCGCCACGGGCCGTACGCGCCGTATCTGGCGCTGATCGAGGCGATCGAGCGCTCGGATCCGATCGCGATCGGCAAGCACGTCGATGCGCTCGCGATCCCCGTGGCCGCGTGCAATCAGGCACTGCTGCGCGCGATGTCGGCGGCCAATACGCTGGACTCCGATCTCTGACACCTCGGCCGGCGCGCGCCGACGGCAGCCGCCGTTCGCCGAATCGGCTGCGCCGTCGCGCGGCGAACTCGCGCTGCCGCCTATAATCGCCGCGCGCTCCCGGTCGATGCCCGCCCGCATCGCGGAGTGCAGCCCGCCTCCGCATGAGCTCTCCCGATACCTTTCTTGCGCTCGACGGTCCGAACGCGCTGTCGAGCTTTCGCGCGGCCCGCCTGCTCGAGCGCATCCGCGCGGTCGAGCCCGCCGCGGCGGCGATCGGTGCACGCTTCGTTCACTTCGTCCACGCCGTCGGCGCGCTCGACGGCGAGGCGCGCGCGCGCCTGGCCGCGTTGCTCGACTATGGCGAGGCGCCGCCGCCCGCCGACATCGCTGTCTCGGCAGCCTGGCTGGTGGTGCCGCGGCTGGGCACGATCTCGCCGTGGGCCAGCAAGGCGACCGACATCGCGCGCAACTGCGGGCTGACGCGGATCGCCCGCGTCGAGCGCGGCACGCGCTACACGCTGGCGCTGGAAGCGGGCGCTTTCGGCGGTCGACGCACGCTGCGCGCCGAGGCCGCGCAACGCATCGCCTCACTGCTGCACGACCGCATGACAGAGAGCGTTCTCGCTGCGGATGTCGACCCCGCCACGCTGTTCCGCGAGCTGCCGGGCAAACCGATGCAGACCGTGCCGCTGCAGGCGCTGGGGCGCGCCGCACTCGAGCGCGCGAACGTCGAGATGGGGCTTGCGCTGTCGAGCGACGAGATCGACTACCTGGTCGACGCCTTCCGCGCGCTGCGACGCGATCCGACCGACGTCGAACTGATGATGTTCGCGCAGGCCAACTCCGAGCACTGCCGGCACAAGATCTTCAACGCGCGCTGGACGATCGACGGGCAGCCGCGCGAAGAATCGCTGTTCGGGATGATCCGCGCCACGCACGCGGCGGCACCGCAGGGCACGATCGTCGCCTACAAGGACAACGCCGCCGTGATCGAGGGCCGTACGGCACGCCGCTTCTATCCCCGCAGCGATCATGCGCAGGGCGCGGTCGGGCTGGATTACGCGGCGCGCGACGAACTGACGCACACGGTCTTCAAGGTCGAGACGCATAACCATCCGACCGCGATTTCGCCGTTTCCGGGAGCGGCTACCGGCGCCGGCGGCGAGATCCGCGACGAGGCAGCGACGGGACGCGGCGCGAAGCCGAAAGCGGGGTTGTGCGGGTTCAGCGTTTCGAACCTGCGGATTCCGGGCGCGCAGCGGGCCTGGGAGAGCGACGGCGACGTGACGGTCGGCGAACGCTGCGAGCGCGACTACGGATTCCCCGCGCGCATCGCCTCGGCACTGGCGATCATGATCGAGGGGCCGATCGGCGCGGCGTCGTTCAGCAACGAATTCGGCCGGCCGAACCTGCTCGGCTACTTTCGTACGTACGAACAGAATGTCGGCGGGATCCGCTACGGCTACCACAAGCCGATCATGATCGCCGGCGGTATCGGCAACATCCGCGACGACCAGACGCGCAAGTGCGACCTGCCCGCGGGCACGCTGCTCGTGCAGCTCGGCGGCCCCGGCATGCGAATCGGGCTGGGCGGCGGCGCGGCTTCCAGTCTCGGCGCGGGCGCGAACACCGAGCAGCTCGACTTCGACTCGGTCCAACGCGGCAACGCCGAGATGCAGCGCCGCGCGCAGGAAGTCATCGACCGCTGCTGGGCGCTCGGCGCCGGTAATCCGATCCTGAGCATCCATGACGTCGGCGCCGGCGGGCTTTCGAACGCAATGCCCGAGCTCGCCGACAGTGCGGGCAAAGGTGCCCGCTTCGACCTGTCGAAGGTGCCGGTCGAGGAGACCGGAATGAGTCCGCTGGAGATCTGGTGCAACGAGTCGCAGGAGCGCTATGCGCTCGCGCTCGCGCCGGACCGCCTGCCGGCGTTCGACTGGATGTGCCGCCGCGAACGCTGTCCGTACGCGGTGATCGGCACCATTGCCGACGACGGCCGACTGATCGTCGCACGTGAAGGCGAACCGCCCGCCGTCGACATGCCGATGAGCGTGCTGCTGGGCAAGCCGCCGAAGATGCAGCGCGATGTGGCGCATGTCGCGCGCGCGCTGCCGGTGATCGAAACGAGCGGATTCGATCTTGCGCGCGTCGCGCTCGACGTGCTGCGGCACCCGACGGTCGCGAGCAAGAGCTTCCTTGTCACGATCGGCGACCGCTCGGTCGGTGGACTCGTCTGCCGCGACCCGATGGTCGGTCCGTGGCAGGTGCCGGTGGCCGACTGCGCGGTGACGCTGCTCGACTTCGAGGGCTATGCGGGCGAGGCGATGGCCATCGGCGAGCGCACGCCCGTGGCGGTGATCGATGCCGCCGCCGCCGCGCGCATGGCGATCGGCGAAGCGCTGACCAATCTCGCCGCGGCCGATGTCGAGCTGGCGCGCGTGAAACTGTCGGCCAACTGGATGGCGGCGTGCGGCGAGCCGGGCGAGGACGCCGCACTGTTCGACGCGGTGGCTGCCGCAAGCGCGCTGTGCCGTCAGCTCGGCATCAGCATTCCGGTCGGAAAGGACTCGCTGTCGATGAAGACGGCCTGGCAGGACGAAGGCGCGCACAAGCGAGTCGTGTCGCCGGTGTCATTGATCGTGTCGGCCTGCGCGCCGGTCGACGACGTGCGGCGCTCGCTGACGCCGCAGCTGCGCACCGACGCCGGCGATACGGTGCTCGTGCTGATCGACCTGTCGGCCGGGCGCCAGCGGCTCGGCGCGTCGATCTTCGCCCAGGTCACGCAGCAGGTCGGCAATGACGCGCCGGATCTGGACGACCCGGCGCGGCTTGCCGCGGCGATCGCGGCGGTGCGCAGGCTGGCGAAGCAGGGCAGGGTTCTCGCGTATCACGACCGCTCCGACGGCGGACTGTTCGCGACGATCTGCGAGATGGCTTTCGCCGCGCACTGCGGCGTGACGCTGAACGTCGACATCCTGGCGATGGACCCGGTTGCATCCGACTGGGGCGACTTCAAGGTGCGGCCCGAGCAGGTCGCCGTGCGGCGCGAAGAGTTCACGCTGCGTGCACTGTTCAACGAGGAGCTCGGCCTCGTGTTGCAGGTCCGCGCCGCGGAGTTGGGCGAGGTGATGGACGCGCTGCGCGCCGTGGGGCTCGGTGCGCTGTCGCACGTGGTCGGCAAGCCGAACGAGCGCGACGTGATCGAGATCTGGCGCGATGCGAAGGCGGTGTTTTCAAAGCCGCGCGTTGAGCTGCAGAAGGCGTGGAGCGAAGTGTCGTGGCGCATCGCGCGGCTGCGCGACCATCCGGACTGCGCCGACGCCGAATACGCGCGCATCGACGATGCCGACGATCGCGGGCTGTCGATGCGGCTCGCTTTCGATCCGAACGAAGACGTCGCCGCGCCGTTTATCGCCACCGGCGTGCGGCCGCGCGTGGCGATCCTGCGCGAGCAGGGCGTCAACAGTCAGTACGAGATGGCCAGCGCGCTGGATCGCGCCGGCTTCACCGCGGTCGACGTACACATGACCGATCTGCTCGCCGGCCGCGCCTCGCTCGCCGATTTCAAGGGGTTCGCGGCGTGCGGCGGGTTTTCCTACGGCGACGTGCTGGGCGGCGGCGGCGGCTGGGCCAAGACCATCTTGTACAACCCGCGGCTCGCCGAGCAGTTCGCGGCGTTTTTCGGTCGCGCCGACACTTTTGCGCTGGGCGTATGCAACGGCTGCCAGATGATGAGTCAGCTCGCCCCGCTGATTCCCGGCGCGCGTCACTGGCCGCGCTTCGAACGCAATGCCTCGGAGCAGTTCGAAGGCCGCCTCGTCATGGTCGAAATCGTCGAGTCGCCCTCGATTTTTTTCGCCGGCATGGCCGGCAGCCGGATGCCGATCGCCAACGCGCACGGCGAAGGCCGCGCGGTCTTCCGCAGCGAAGAGGATCGCGCGCAGGCATGGGTCGCGGTGCGCTACGTCGACTCGCTCGGGCGACCGACCGAGCGCTATCCGTACAACCCGAACGGATCGCCCGATGGCATCACCGGGCTCACGACGGCGGATGGCCGGTTCACGATCCTGATGCCGCATCCGGAGCGCGTGCGCCGCACGGTGCAGATGTCGTGGCAGCCGCCGGGCCTCGGCGAGGATTCGCCGTGGATGCGCATGTTTCGTAACGCGCGACGCTGGCTAGGCTGAATGCCCCGCGCGCGCGGGATCGGCCGCTGGCGCAAACTGCGGCAGACTTGTGCGGGACGGGGCTTCATGCAGTGCCGCCCCGCCGTTGTTCCATCAAAGAAAGGCTCGGACAGATGATCCATCGAACGCATTGGCTTGCCGGCATCGCCCTGGTCGCCGCGGTCGCCGCGCAGCCGGCCACGGCGCAAACGCGCGCCGCGCCAGCCGACAGTTGGGGCACGTTCCTGGGTGCCGCGATCGGCGACAGCGACTACGACACCGGCTTCAAGCTGTTTGCCGGTCAGCAGTTGCATCGCAATTTCGCCTGGGAAGCGCAGTACACCGACTTCGGCGATCGGACCGAGCGCCGGTTCGGCACATTCGGCGACGGGTCGGCCTGGTCGCTCGGCGGCTCGCTGGTCGGATTGCTGCCGATCAGCCCCGACTTTGCGCTGTTTGGCAAGCTCGGCGCGCACTACACGAAGGTCAAGTTCTCCGCCCCCGGGATCTCTGCGTCCGACAGCAACGTCGATCTGGGCGTCGGCGCCGGGCTGACTTACCGGCTGGCGCCGCAGCTGGCGCTGCGGGTCGAGATCGAGGACATCGGCGATCCCGGCGACATGATCAGCGTCGGACTGCAGTTCCGGTTCTGATCGGGGCACGCAGAAACGCGAAGGGGGCGCCGCGGCGCCCCCTTCGCTTCTGACCGAGACGTGCCGGCCGGCGGTCGCCTGGCCGGCAGACCGTCACTGTACCTTCGCGCTCTTGCGCAGTCCCTCGACGAACGCCTGCACGCGCTGCTGCTGGAGTGCCTCGCGGATCTGGCCCTGTACCTGCGCGAGCGGCGGGAACTGCGTGTCGCGCACGTCGTCGAGCCAGATCACGTGCCAGCCGAACTGCGTCTGCACCGGCGTCTCGGTGAACGTGCCCTTTTCCAGCTTGACCAGCGCCTCCGAGAACGGCTTGACATAGGCGTCGGGGCCGGCCCAGTCGAGGTCGCCGCCGTTGTTGGCCGAACCCGGATCCTTCGACTTCTTGGCCAGCTCCTCGAATTTCGCGCCCTTTTTCAGCTCGGCGACGATGGCCTTCGCCTCGTCTTCCTTCTCGACGAGGATGTGGCGGGCGCGGTATTCCTTGCTGCCGGCCGCCTGCTTCTGCTTGTCGTACTCGGCCTGAATCTGGGCGTCGGTGATCGGATTCTTTTGCAGCTCGTCGCGCATCAGCGCCTGGATCAGCGTGTTCTGCCGCTGCACGTCGAGCTGGAACTTGACTTCGGGCTTTTCGGCCAGACCGCGCTTCTGCGCTTCCTGCAGGAACACCTCGCGGCGGATCAGCTCTTCCCTGATCATCTTGCGCAGCTCGGGCGTGTCCTGCTGGCCCTGCTGCTGCAGCTGCTTGACCCAGGCGTCTTCGCGCGCCTTGGGAATCGGCCGGTTGTTGACGACCGCGATGTTCTGCGCCGATACGACGCCGCTGACCAGCGCGGCCAGCGAGAATGCAACGATACGCATCATGACTTCGACTTTCCTTCGGGGGGTACGGACGGGTTGGCGCCGTCCTCGCGAGGCGCCAACAGCAAAAGCGAAAGCGCATGGACTTCGCGCTTCATCAGATCTTGCAGGGCATCATACACGAGGCGATGGCGCGCCACGCGCGTCAGCCCCTCGAATTTCGAGCTGATCAGATGCACGCGGTAGTGTCCGCCACCGCTCTTGGCGCCTTCGTGGCCGGCGTGCAGCGCGCTTTCGTCTTCGATGTGCAGCGCGAGCGGCGCGAGCGCGCGTTCGAGCCGTTCGCGGATCTTGGCGGCAGTGCCTTCAGGCATCGGGCGCCTCCTTGATGTGACGCGCCAGCCAGAGCCCCATCGCCAGTGTGAAGGCCAGGGTGATCCCCATCAGGCCGAACAGCTTGAAACTCACCCACGTGTCGGTCGGGAAGGTAAAAGCGACGTACAGGTTGAGCGCGCCCATCGCGGCGAAGAACGCCGCCCAGAGCCACAGCAGTCGTTCCCACACGGGATCGGGCACTTCGAGTTGCTTGCCGAGCAGGCTGCGGACGAAGTTGCGGCGCGCCAGCACGCGGCCGGCGGCCAGAATCGCGCCGAACAGCCAATACAGAATCGACGGCTTCCACTTGATAAACGTCTCGTCGTGCAGCCAGATCGTGGCGCCGCCGAACACGACGATCACCGCGACCGAGATCCACAGCATCGGATCGATCCGGCGCCGGCGCGCAAGCAGCCAGCCGACCTGCGCCAGCGACGCCGCGATCGCGAGCGCGGTGGCGAGCAGGATGGGCGCCTGCCCGGGCGGTATCGCCCCGTCGGCGACCAGTGCGCCGAGCCAGCGATCCGCCAGCGCGGTCGAGCCGTCGGGAAAAGCCTGCGCGAGCTTGTACGTCGCGAAGAAGAGAATGACCGGAAACAGATCGAACAGTAGTTTCACGCGGACTCCCGCGAGTCGTTGGATGAACGTGGCCGAGCCTCTTAGCGGCCAGGTGGCACCCCGCAAGGCGCGGCGCGGTGGCGTGATTCACGAGGTCGGTGCGACGCCGATGGATTCTAGC
>JBBIQI010000038.1:15162-20826 GCA_037442465.1 Burkholderiales bacterium | reverse complement strand
GCGACGGGCGACGCGGCGGGCTGGCTGATCGCGCTGGCGGACATGCCGGCGATCGCGCCGGCGACGATCGCGGCGGTCGCGCAGGCGCTGCGTGCCGGGCACGCGGCAGTCGCGACTTTTGTCGGCGATCGCCGCGGCCATCCGGTCGGCTTTTCGCGCGCCTGCTTCGAAGAACTGGTGCAGCTCGCCGGTGACGCTGGCGCACGCAGCGTGCTCGACCGCCACCTGCCCTTTCGCGTCGCCGTGGACGACCCCGGTGCGCTGCTCGACATCGATTCGCCGTCCGACCTGCGGTCGCGCTGACCGTCGGCGCACGGTCGCGCGCCGTGCCGCGAAACAACCCGCCGGCTTATCCTTGCTGCGCCCGCGCCGCGCGCGGGTGCCAGTCGGCGACCGCATCCACGAAGGAGAACGAGCATGCCGAAGGTCCGCGTCATCAAACCGCACGAGCTGGAACGCAACGAAGTCGTCCTCACCGAGTTCTACCCCGCGCTGCTCGCCGAAGGCGATTCCTGGTTTTCGCTGGGCGCGATCCCCGCGTACAACATGCTCGATCCGCTCGAGTTCGAAACCTTCGGCGCCGTCGTCAGCCTCGCCTATCCGGGCGACACCGCCGACGACATGCGCAAGGCGTTGCCCGCGAGCGGCGGCAAGCGCATCGATCTTTGGGCCTCCGAGCTGGCCGTGCACCTGGCCGACCGCAACGCGTATCCGTACCAAGGCATCCTGCTGTCGGCCGGCGGCAACGACCTGATCGCGGCGTTCCCGCACCTGTTGGCGCGCGGCGTCGACTACGCGAATGCTGACCCCGCCGACCCGGCAGCCCTGATCGACGCCGATGCGCTCGCGCGCTTCGACGCCTTCCTCACCGACAGCCTCACCGGGATCGTGCGCTTCGTCCGCGAAGAGGGTGGACCGAACCGCGACGCGCCGATCTTCACGCACACCTACGATTACCCGACACCGAACGACGCGCCGGCGCGCATCTTCGGCGTGCGCGTCGGCTCGGCGTGGATGTATCCGAAGCTGGTCGAGGCGGGTGTGCCGCAGCCCTTGTGGATCCCGATCGCGGACTTCCTGATCGAGCACATGGCGCGGCTGCTGCGCGGGCTCGATCTGGTCGATTTCCACGTTGTCAACACGCTCGGCACGATCCAGCGTGCCGCGCTCGGCGCCACCGGTGCTTCGGGCGAATGGGACAACGAAATTCACCCGAGCCGGCGCGGCTACGCCAAGCTCGCCGCGAAGATGGCCGCGGCGATCCGCGCGGAACTCGGCCTGCCCTGAACGTCAGCGGCGCGTCAGTGCCGCCGTAAGCGCGATGGCCAGCAGCACGAACCACACGAGCGCCCACGCGGGCATGCTCAGCCCGAGAAAGCTCCAGTCGATCGCACCGCAATCGCCGCTGCCGCGAAACACCTTCGGCAGAACCTCGTACAGCGGAAAGTTTTCCAGCATCGTCGCCAGCCCCGGCCCGCACGCGAGGCTTTCGGGGTGCAGTTGGATCCAGACGTGGCGTGCGGCGGTGCCGGCACCGGCCAGCGCGGCCAGCAGCGCCAGGCCGCCGGGCACGACGCGCCAGGCACGGGCGCCGGCGAGCGCGGCGACAGCCGCCGCCGCGCCGACGGCGACGAACGCATAGCGCTGCAGGATGCACAGCGGACACGGCTCCAGCCCTTCGACGTGCTGGAAGTACAGCGCCGCGGCCAGCAACGCGACGACGACGGCGAGCACCGCGCCGTAGATGCGCCGCGCGCTCAACGCGCGCGGTCCGAAGACGGGTATCGGCATGCGGCGATCGTAGCAAGCGCGACCGAACGCGGCCGGTAGCGGCGCCGCCGCGCTTGCCCGCCGCGCCCGCCCCGGTGGATGATCGCAGCCACGATGAAGATGCTCGAGTTGCTCCGGCTGTTGCCGCTGGCGGACTGGGCCGCGCTCGGCGGGTTTTTCGCCGCGTGGATCGGTTATGCGTGGTTCGCCAAGCGGCGCGCCGAGACCGTCGGTTCGCTGCTGGCGACGACCAATCGCTACCGGCGGCTGTGGATGCTGCAGACCACGCACCGCGAGAACCGCGTGATCGACGGCGTGGTCGTGCAGAACCTGTCGACCAGCCCGTCGTTCTTCGCGTCGACGACGATCCTGATCATCGGCGGCCTGCTCGCGGTGATCGGCACATCGGAGCGCGCGACCGAGCTGGTGCGCGAGATCCCGTTCGCGGCGCGCACGCCGCTGGTGGTGATCGAGCTGAAACTGCTGCTGCTGACCGGCATCTTCGTCTACGCGTTCTTCCGCTTCACCTGGTCAATGCGGCAGTACACGTTCGGCGCGTTGCTGATCGCGTCGATGCCCGACCACGCGGCCTTCGCGCGCGGCGAGGCGAAGCGCGAGGAGTTCGCCGAGCGCGCGGGCCGCGTCGTCGGGCTCGCGGCGGAGACCTTCAACGACGGGCTGCGCGCGTACTACCTGGCGTTTGCCGCGCTGCTGTGGTTCGTCTCGCCGCTGGCATTCGCGCTCGGCACCGCCGCCATCGTTTTCGTGCTGTACCGGCGCGAATTCCACTCCGACGTGCTCGAGGTGCTGCGGCACTGAGCGGCGTTTCGCCGTCGCGAATATTCGCCTTGTTTTCGCTGCCTCGCAGCCTACGCTGCAGATGCGCAGCCGCACCTGCGGCCGCGCATCCAAGAGGAGAAACACGATGGCGAAGAGCCCTGCCCGACCCGCGTTCAAGCTGTCCAAGGTAGTGCATCCGGCGCGCCCCGACTGGACCTATCACGTGCTGGAGCCCGACAAGCGCACCGTCGCCGCGCTCGCCAAGGCGCCGCGCTTCCTGCGCGGCTGCGACCGCCCGTGTACGAAGACGATGACGCTGTTGCCGCGCAGCCAGATCCAGGGACGCACGGGCATCGGCTACCAGATGATCAACGTCGACGGCTACCGCTGGGTCAACGCCTACGTGATCTCCGACGCGCTGAACAGCACCAACCAGCGCGGTTTCACGCTGGAGATCAGTTTTTCGCTGCATCCGTTCGTCTATGGCGTCGGCGTCGTCGGCGAGGCACGCTACTTCTTCAATTTCGACGCCTTCTACGATCCGGGCGCCGGCTCGCACAAGCTGATCCGCATCGAGACCAGCGATCTGAGCAGCACCGGCGGCCTGCCGCACATCGGCGGCGTCGATCTGACGCACATCCTGCGCGTGCCGGTGATGGGCCCGTACCTGCGCGCCAGCGTATTCAACGAGGACACGGTCGCCCGCCACGCGACGGTCGAGGCGTACCTGAGCACCTGAGCGGCGACCCGGGCGCGACGCGCGAACGAACGGCGCCCGCGCGCCGTCTGCCTCTAAACTCGCGGCCACCTTGTTGGTGGCCGCGCCATGACCGTTCACTACGCCATCCGCCCGGCGAATCCGGCCGCGCACCTGTTCCACGTCACCGTCACGGTCGAGCGCCCCGACCCTGCGGGCCAGCGTTTCATGCTGCCGGCGTGGATTCCGGGCAGCTACATGATCCGCGAGTTCGCGCGCCACATCGTGCGCGTGACCGCGCTCGCGGGCGAGGCCAAAGTTCGGATCGAAAAGCTCGACAAGCACACCTGGCTTGCGGCGCCGACGCGCGGCCCGCTGACCGTCGCTTACGAGGTGTACGCGTACGACCTGTCGGTGCGCGGCGCGCATCTGGACGACACGCACGCGTTTTTCAATGGCACCAGCGTGTTCATGCTCGCGCTCGGCCACGCGCAGGACAATTGCCTGGTCGATCTGCTGCCGCCGGCCGGCCGACGCTACGCCGACTGGAGGGTCGCCACCGCGCTGACGCCGGCGCGCGGCACGCGCTATGGCAGCTTCGGCACCTACATCGCGGCCGGTTACGACGAGCTGATCGACTGCCCGGTCGAGATGGGCACGTTCGTGCGCGCCGAGTTCGACGCGCACGGCCTGCCGCACGAGATCGCCGTCACCGGCCGCGTGCCCAAGCTCGACGTCAGGCGCCTGACCGCGGATCTCGCCAAACTGTGCGCGCAGCACATCGCGCTGTTCGAGCCGCGCTCGAAGCGGGCGCCGTTTGCGCGCTATGCGTTCCTGACGACGGCGCTGGGCGAAGGCCACGGCGGCCTCGAGCATCGCAGCTCGACCGCGCTCGTGTGCAAGCGCGACGAGCTGCCGTTCGTCGGGATGAAGGACTCGACCGAGGGCTATCGCAACTTTCTCGGGCTCGCCAGCCACGAGTACTTCCACGCCTGGAACGCCAAGCGCATCCGCCCGGCGGCCTTCGTGCCCTACGACCTGACGCGGGAGAACTACACGCGGCTGCTATGGGCGGTGGAAGGCTTCACGTCGTACTACGACGATCTGCTGGTGGCGCGCGCGGGGCTGATGACGGAGGCGCAGTATCTGGAAGCGTTGGCGCGGACGATGACGACGGTGATGCAGCGCACGAGTCGGCTGAAGCAGACGCTCGCCGAAAGCTCGTTCGATGCCTGGATCAAGTACTACCGGCAGGACGAGAACGCCCCCAACAGCGTGGTCAGCTACTACCAGAAGGGCGCGCTCGTCGCCGCCGCGCTCGACCTGACGATCCGCCACGAGACCGGCGGCGAGCGCTCGCTCGACGACGTGATGCGGCTGCTGTGGCGGCGCTATCGGGACGCCGGCGCCGCCTATCCCGGGTTGGCCGAGGGCGAGATCGCCGAGGCCGCCCAGGAAGCGACCGGGCTTGCGCTGGCGCGCCATCTCCGCGCCTGGACCGAAGGCACGCGCGACCCGGACTTCGCCGCGCTGCTGGCACCGTTCGGCGTGCGCTGCGAGAAACGCGCCGCGGTCGATGCCCCGCATTTCGCGCTGCTCGGCGTCAAGACGACGAACGCAAACGGCGACTGTCGCATCGCCAACGTCTTCGACGGCTCGCCGGCCCAGGCCGCAGGGCTGTCGGGCGGCGATGCGCTGATCGCGCTCGGCGGGCTACGGGTGACGGCATCGAACCTCGACGCGCTGCTGGCGCGCTACCACCCGGGCGATACGGTCGAGGTGCTGGCTTTCCGCCGCGACGAGCTGATGCGCTTCGAAGTCGAACTCGCCACTCAGCCGCCGCCCAGGTTCACGCTGACCGTCGATCCGAGGGCGAGCAAGTCGGCGCAGCGCGCGCGCAAGAAGTGGTTGGGTGGTTGACACCCATCGCCGCAGAGTCGCGCGGCTCGCCGACGCCGGGATCACGGAGGTGACGCAGCGCGTCGCCCGTTACGAATCCGCCCGGCTCTTGCCGACCGGGCTTCGGCTCGAGCCATCGTCCCTTGTCGTCCCGAGCCGCACCGTCCCTGGTCAATCCGAGGCGAAGCCGAGGAATCTCTGCGCATCGCCACGGCCGAGATCCCTCGCATTCGCTCGGGATGACAGCGCTTGGTCCACTCGAGCCGGACGCGAGAAATCCCCGCCGCTCGCGACGCCGAGATCCCTCGCTGCGCGAGGGATCACATCATCCGGCCGCCCCGAAAAGAGCACCTCCATTCGCACCCACGCGCCGCATGGAGCGATCCCGTGCCCCCCTCGGCCGCTCGTCATTCCGAGGCGAAGCCGAGGAATCTCGGCGCATCGCCACGGCCGAGATCCCTCACATCCGCTCGGGGTGACAGCGCCCGGTCTTGCCGGGCGCAGGGCTCGGCGTCTCA
>JBBIQI010000038.1:0-15062 GCA_037442465.1 Burkholderiales bacterium | reverse complement strand
CATCCGCTCGGGGTGACAGCGCCCGGTCTTGCCGGGCGCAGGGCTCGGCGTCTCACCCGCGCGCTGCGCGGCGAGATGCCCCTGCCCACTTTGCCATCGGGGGAGTTCACGGCCGCCGCGCAGGCGGGTGGGATGATGCGGGCAATCGAGGAATGCGCATGTCCGAGCCGCTCCGTTTCACCAACCGTCTCGCGCGCGAGACGAGCCCCTATCTGCTGCAACACGCGCACAACCCGGTCGACTGGTATCCGTGGGGCGAAGAAGCGTTCGCCAAGGCGCGCGCCGAAGGCAAGCCGATCTTCCTGTCGATCGGATATGCGACCTGCCATTGGTGCCACGTGATGGAGCGCGAGAGCTTCGAGGACGAAGCGATCGCGCAGCTTCTCAACGAGGGTTTCGTTCCGATCAAGGTCGACCGCGAGGAGCTGCCCGACGTCGACCACGTCTACATGAGTGCGCTGCAGGCGATGGCGCGGCACGGCGGCTGGCCGCTGAACATGTTTCTGACGCCCGAGCTCAAACCCTTTTACGGCGGGACCTACTTTCCGCCGCAGCCGCGGCACGGGCTGCCCGCGTTCGCCGATGTGCTGCGAGGCGTGCGCGAAGCGTGGCTGGCGCGGCGCGACGACGTCGAGCAACAAGCGCAGGCGGTGGCCGATCATCTGCAAGCGGCCACCTCGCTGCCGCCGCATGTCGTGGGCGACGATCTGCACACGCAGGCGGTCGCACAGCTCGCGCGCCGCTTCGACGTGGCGCACGGCGGCTTCGGCAGCGCGCCCAAGTTTCCGCAGGCGCCGCTGCTGCAGTACCTGCTCGCGCTCGCCGCGATCGGCCACGAGCGCGCGCGCACGATGCTGACCGCCACCCTGACGGCAATGGCCGCGGGCGGCATTTACGACCACGTCGGCGGCGGCTTCGCGCGCTACTCGACGGACGCGCGCTGGCACGTTCCGCACTTCGAGAAGATGCTGTACGACAACGCGCAACTCGTGCGCGTGTACGCGAGTGCCTACCGGCTCACGGGCGACGCGCGGCTGCGCTTCGTCGCCGAAGACGCGCTCGCGTGGCTGGCGCGCGAGATGCATCCGGCTGATGCGCCCGCCGCGTTCAGCTCGGCACAGGACGCCGACTCCGAAGGCGTCGAAGGCAAGTTCTACGTCTGGACCGCCGACGAGTTCCGCGCGGCGCTCGGCGACGACGCCGACGCCGCCGCGCGGCTGTACGGCGTGCTGCCCGAGGGCAACTGGAAGCACGGCGTCAACGTGCTCGAACGGCGCGATCCGGAGGCCGTGCGCGCCGCGCTCGCGCTTTCGCCCGCGCAGTTCGGGTCGTGGGAACGCTCGGTGCGTGACCGGCTGTACGCGGCGCGCGAGCGGCGCACCCGGCCGATCACCGACGACAAGGTGCTCGCCGACGGCAACGGCATGGCGCTGCGTGCGCTCGCGGAAGGGGGTCGTCTGCTCGACCGGCCGGACCTCGTCGAGGCCGCGCGCGACCTGGCGCGTTTCCTTCTCGACGTGATGACGCGCGACGGCCGGCTATGCCACGCATGGCGCGCCGGCCGGCTGCGCGCCGAGGGCTATCTCGCCGACTACGCGCAGGTCGCGCTTGGCCTGGTCGAATTGCATGCGGCGAGCGGCGAGCTGCGTTGGCTCGACGCCGCGCGCGCGCTGGCCGAGCGGATGGTCGAGCGTTTCCACGACCAGGACGAAGGCTTTTACGACAGCGAGCCCGGCGCCTTGCCGGTGCGCGCGCGCGATCTGTTCGACGGCGCGGTGCCGAGCGGCACCGCTGCCGCGTGCGAACTGCTGCTGCGACTCTCAGGGATCTACGAACGCGCCGACTGGGCCGAACTCGCGCAGCGCACGATCGAGCGCAGCGCCGCGCTGCTGAAGCATGCCGAGGCCGCACCCGCGCTGCTGCATGCGCAGCTTCTCGCCGAGCGCGGCGCGGAACTGGCACTGCCGGCGGCACCCGCTGCCGCGGCGCTGATTGCCGCCGCGCAAGCCGAGCTCGCGCCGCTGGTCACGCTCGCGATTGGCGCACCGGGCGCGTTGCCGGCGCTCGCCGGGCGGCGAGCGGGCGAGGCGTATCTTTGCCGGCGCGGCGCGTGCCAGTTGCCTGCGAAGTCGGTCGAAGCGTTGCGCGAACAGTTGGCTCAACTTCACGGCGCATGACGCGGCCGCCCGCGGTCCGCGGCACCCGTGCCGACCTCCGCGCCACCGGCGCGCCGTCGATCACGGCGCACCGACGCGGCCGGGCAAATGCGTGTACCGGCCCGCTGTCACGCCCGTGAGCCCTCGGCGACTTGACCAGGCGCTTGCGCCGGCGCAGCGACACGCGAGCATTCATGGCGCGCCACTCCATCGATGCAAGCGAGCGATGTTGACGCCCGTCCGGGCTCACCGCGAGTCAGTTACGCGATCGCGCCGCCGCACCAGTCGACGACGCCTCGCCCATGCCGATCGAGGAACTCGTTCGCCCGCGAAAAATGCCGGCAGCCGAGAAACGGCAGCGGCGGCCGCCGCGCGGAAAGCGGCGACGGATGGTTGGCGGCGAGCACCAGATGCTGCGAACCGGCCGCTTCGATGCGGGCGCGCTGCGCTTGCGCGAACGCGCCCCACAGCAGAAAGACCTTCGGCCGCGCATCGCGTGCGAGCTGCTCGAGCACCGCCTCGCTAAAGCGCTCCCAGCCGCGGCCGGCATGCGCGCCCGGTTGACCTTCCTCGACGGTGAAGACTGCGTTCAGCAGCAGCACACCCTGCCGCGCCCAGCGTTCGAGGTTGCCGCTGGCCGGGATCGGGCAGCCGAGGTCGCTCCTCAGCTCGAGGAAGATGTTGCGCAGGCTCGGCGGCGGGCGCACGCCGTCGGGCACCGAAAACGCGAGCCCATGCGCCTGCCCCGGCCCGTGATACGGGTCCTGGCCAAGGATCACCACGCGCACTTCGTTGAAGGGCGTGAGCTCGAGTGCGCGCAGCGGGCGCGGCGGGTAGATCGTCGCGCCGGCCGCCGCGCGCGCCGCGAGGAAGCGCTGCAGCGCTCGACCCTCTTCGGTCTTTAGAAAGCGCAACGCGAGTGCGCGCCATTCGGCAGCCAGCGCATCCGCATGGGCGCGCAATGGCAGTTGAAGCGTCGCAGGCATGAAGCACAAGAGGTCGGGTCACCGCCGGCGCGGCAACGACGCGCCGACTGATCGATTCTTTCACGCTCGCTCGCGCCGGCGACGCAGCGGCGGCGCAGTCTATCGAGGGTCACGGACCGGCGTGGCGCTTCGGGTCGGTCAGATTGGGAACCGAAGACGGGGAATCTCGACCGTTCGCGAGGTCGAGATCCCTCGTCGCCTCGCTCCTAGCCGGGATATTTCACGAGGTCGCCCCCGTTTGCGTGCGTTCTGTCTCGGTGAATCACTGATGTCGCACTGCGGGCTGCCGATCCAATTCGTACCGCCGGGGCTGCGCGGGTTTGCGCGGCGGCTGCGCGGTCATCTTGCGCTCGACTCCTCGCAAAGGCCGGCGGGCCTTTGCTGCGGCCGTCTCGCGCAACCTGCCGCGCGCATCCGCTCGCGCAATGGCCGCTGCGCTCGAAACATCGCCGCGCCCCGGCGCGGCTCGTTTTCCCGCGTCCCCCGTGAGATATCCGGGCTAGGAATGACAGCATCATGTGTCGACACGCCGCGCCGTTCTGCAAACCCGCACCGCTGCGGGTCATTCCGAGCCGGCGGCGAGGAATCTCAACGCAGCGCAGTGGCGCGATCCCTGGCCTTCGCTCGGGATGACACGCGCGCGGACGGACGAGCCGCAGGTGACCGCTCCTCGGCGTCCGCGAGCGCGAGAACCCCTCGCCGCCGGTGGTTCTCGGCCACCGGCGTCCGCTTTCCGCGACCGTTGTCCGGCACGGAGAACACGGAGAGGACGGAGAGCCCGGAGAAAAACCGAGATCAACGGGCCGTTTTCTCCGTGACCTCCGTGTCCTCCGTGTTAAACGACCCAGCCGACCGAAACCCGAGATCCCTCGCATTCGCTCGGGATGATGTCCTCGCCTGCGACGACGGAGCCCGCGCGCAAGCGCGGGTGCGCAGCGCGCTCATCTACACTGCGACCGCACCCGTCAGCCCGCCCGATCGTGAGCGTTGCCACGTCATCGACACCCGCCGCATCCACCGACGCACGCCGCGCCGCCTGGTCGCTGCTGCTGAACGTCGCGCACGCGATCGATCACTGGGTGTTGCTGATCTTCGCCACCGCGGTCAGCGCGATCGCGGCCGACTTCGGCTTCGCGCGCTGGGAAGATCTGATGCCGTACGCAACCGGCGCGTTCTTCGCATTCGGCATCGGTTCGCTGCCGGCCGGCAAGTTCGGCGATTCGTGGGGACGGCGGCCGATGATGCTGGCGTTTTTCTTCGGGCTGGGGGCGTCGCTGCTGCTGGTGGCGGCGTCCACCGGTCCGTGGCAGATCGCGATCGCGCTGACGGTGATGGGTGTCTTCTCCGCGATCTATCACCCGGTCGGCATCCCGATGCTGGTGCGCGACGCCGAGCGGCCCGGTCGCGCGATCGGCATCAACGGGCTGGCGGGCAATCTCGGCATCGCACTGGCGGCGATCACGACCGGCGCGCTGGTCAAGTACTTCGGCTGGCGCATGGCGTTCGTCGTTCCGGCGCTGCTGTCGATCGGCTGCGGCGTGCTGTTCGCGCGGCTGGCACCGCGCGAGGCGCTCGCGCCGATGCAGCGCAAGCCGTCGCAGGCGGCGGTTGCGCCGGGCCTGCTGGCCCGGGTGTTCGCGGTCATCACGGTCACCGCGACCACCGGCTCGCTGATCTTCAACTTCACGACCAGCGGCAACGCCCAGCTGCTGCGCGAACGCATGGCGGCGGTCGCGGCCGATCCGTTCGCGCTCGGCGTGCTGCTGGCGCTCGTGTACGCGATCGCTTCGCTGGCGCAGCTCGTCGTCGGCCATCTGATCGACCGCGTGCCGATGAAGCGGCTGCTGCTGGCGATCGTCGCGCTGCAGATCGTACTGATGAGCGCGGCGGCGCACGCGCACGGGTGGACCTTCTTCGCGCTCGCCACCCTCTTCATGGCGGCGGTGTTCGGCGCAATCCCGTTCATCGACGCGATGATCGTGCGCTACGTCGACGACCGCATCCGCTCGCGCGTGGCTGGCGCGCGACTGGCGATCTCCTTCGGCATCAGCTCGCTGGCCGTGTATCTGCTCGGGCCGGTGGTCAAGGCCGCCGGCTTCGACTTCCTGCTGCTCGCGATGGCCGGCATCGCGACCGTCACGTTCGCGGCGGCGAGTCTTCTACCGAGCGGTGGAAGAACGTAGGTGTTTACCACCGAGACACCGAGAAGAGCATCCCTCTGTGCCTCTGGGATGACGGTTGCGTTCTGCGTAGGCCGTATGTATTCACCACAGAGGCACAGAGACACAGAAGAAGAGCAAACTCTTTCTCGGTGCTCTCTGTGTCCCGGTAGTGAAAACAAGCCTTTCAGCCCACCATCAGCCGAACAACCGCGCCAGCTCGACCCCCGGATCGGGCGCACGCATGAACGCTTCGCCGACCAGGAACGCGTGCACGCCGGCGGCGCGCATCGTCGCGACGTCCGCCGCGTGCAGGATGCCGCTTTCGGTGATCACCAGTCGCCCGGTGCCGACGGACGGCAGCAGGTCGAGCGTGGTTCGCAGCGACACGTCGAACGTGCGCAGATCGCGGTTGTTGATGCCGATGAGCGGGGTGTCGAGCTTCAGCGCCGTGTCGAGTTCGGCCGCGTCGTGCACTTCGACCAGTACGGCCATGCCGAGCGACTGCGCGGCAGCTTCGAGATCGCGCAGCCGGTGCAGGTCCAGCGCGGCGACGATCAGGAGGCATGCGTCCGCCCCCCACGCGCGCGCCTCGGCGACCTGATACTCGTCGACGATGAAATCCTTGCGCAGCACCGGCAGACCGCTCGCCCGCCGCGCGGCGTCCAGATGCTCCGCCGCCCCCTGGAAAAACCGCACATCGGTCAGCACCGACAGGCACGCCGCGCCGTGCTTCGCGTAGCTCGCGCCGATCGCAGCGGGATCGAATTCCGCGCGCAGCACGCCCTTCGACGGCGAAGCCTTCTTCACCTCGGCGATCACCGCGGGCAGACCGGCGGCGATCTTCGCGCGCAGTGCGCCTTCGAAGTCGCGCACTTCGCCGCGCGCCTCCGCACGCGCGAGCAGCGCGGCGTACGGCTCGCGCGCCTTTGCGCGCGCGATCTCGTCGCGCTTGACGGCGAGGATCTTGTGCAGGATGTCGCTCACCCGCGCGCCTCCGTGTCGTGTACCGCGCGCGAATCGGCGGGCGCCTGCTCGCGCCGGTCGAACGCGCCGTAGTCGCGCAGGACGGAGACGACGCGCAGCCGGTAGTCGTCGAACACCTCGGCGCGGCCGTGCGCCTGCGCGGCACGGTGCGGCGCGTGGTTGCGCCAGCGCGCCAGCGACGCTTCGTCGCGCCAGAACTGCAGCGACAGGATCTTGCTCGGATCGGTCAGGCTCTGGAAGCGCTCGATCGAGACGAAGCCGTCGAACTTCTCCAGATCCGCTTTCAGCCGGGCGGCGATGTCCAGATACTCGTCGCGCCTCCCGGCCGCCGGCCACACTTCGAAGATGACGCCGATCATGAGTCCTCCTTCGCCTTCTGTCGCCCGCTGCCGTGCGGACCTGCCACCCGTTCGAGGCGACGGCCGGGACGGGGACGGGGCTGGCGATATCGCAACCCCGTCGCCGACCAAACTCGCTGCTTCGACAGGCTCGGCCCATCGCCTCGAACGGGCGGCATGCGAGCGATCCCGCCGGTCCTCGCAGCGGCCCGACGCTACGCCGCCAGCTTGCGCGTCGTCGCGACGAAGTGGTCGAGCTTGCGGCGCGCCGCACCGCTGGCGATCGCCTCGCGCGCCATCAGGATGCCGTCGTCGATCGAACCGGCGACGTCGGCGGCGTACAGCGCGACGGCCGCGTTGAGCATCACGATCTCGCGCGGCGTGCCCTGCGTGTTCTCCAGCGCCTCGAGCACCATCGCACGGCTCTCGGTGGCGTTGGCGACCTTCAAGCCGCGGTTGGAGATCATCGCCAGGCCGAAGTCCTCGGGATGGATCTCGTATTCGCGCACTTCGCCGTTCTTCAGCTCCCCGATCATCGTCGCCGCGCCGAGAGAAACCTCGTCCATGCCGTCCTTGCCGTAGACGACCATCACGTGCTTGCTGCCCAACTGCTGCAGCACGCGCACCTGGATGCCGACCAGGTCCGGGTGGAACACCCCCATCACCTGGTGCGGCGCACTGGCCGGATTGGTCAGCGGACCGAGGATGTTGAAGATCGTCCGCACGCCCAGCTCCTTGCGCACCGGCGCGGCGTGCTTCATCGCCGCGTGATGATTCGGTGCGAACATGAAGCCGATGCCGGTTTCGGCCAGGCAGGTGGCGACCTTGTCCGGCGACAGGTTGATGTTGGCGCCGAGCGCTTCCAGCACGTCGGCGCTGCCCGAGCCCGACGACACGCCACGACCGCCGTGCTTGGCCACGCGCGCGCCCGCCGCCGCGGCGACGAACATCGCGGCGGTCGAGATGTTGAACGTGTGCGCCGCGTCGCCGCCGGTTCCGCACAGATCGACCAGGTTGCTCTTGTCGGCAACCTCCACCTTGGTCGCGAACTCGCGCATGATCGTCGCGGCGGCCGCGATCTCGCCGATGGTCTCCTTCTTCACGCGCAAGCCCATCAGCACTGCGGCGATCTGCACCGGTGTCAGCTCCCCGCTCATCAGCTTGCGCCAGAGCGAAAGCATCTCGTCGTGAAAGATCTCGCGGTGCTCGATGCAGCGCACGAGCGCTTCGGTCGGGGTGATCGCCATCGGTTCGTCCTCCCTGGTTCGCGTCAATTCTGCCGGGGCGCCAGCGACTCCAGCAGCGCGGCGCGCTGCCGCAGCATCTCGACCTCGCACGCCAGCGCCGCCTGCCCGGGATCGCGTCGGCCGCCGGCGGCGGCCAGCACGAGCCGGCAATGCGCGCCGACGTAGCGCTCGAAGTCGCGCTGCGATTCGCGCAGCGCCGCGACCGCGCCGGGGCGCTCGCGCGACTCGTCCAGCGCACGCAGCGCGCGCTCGACGTCGAGAAAGGCGCCCAGCATCTGATCGGTGGCCACCCGGCGCGCCTCGTGCAGACACGACGTCACGTCGGTGCGATCGCGCGCGCCGCGCATGCAGTCTTCCAGCGCGTCCGCCCGCGCCAGACCCGCGAACGCGAACAAGGCGGTCACAAGAATTCGTCTCATCGCCGGCTTTCGTCAAGGAAGTTCTTCAGCAACGCGCGACCGTGTTCGGTCGCGATCGATTCGGGATGGAACTGCACCCCTTCGACCGCGAGCGAACGGTGGCGCAGCCCCATGATCTCGTCGTCGTCGGCCCATGCCGTGATTTCCAGGCAGTCGGGCAGCGTGGCGCGCTCGACCGCGAGCGAGTGGTAGCGCGTCGCGATCAACGGCGACGGCAGGCCCTTGAAGACGCCGACGCCGGTGTGCTCGACGGGCGCGGTCTTGCCGTGCATCAGCATCTTCGCCCGCACGACGTGGCCGCCGAACGCCTCGCCGATCGCCTGGTGTCCCAGGCAGACCCCGAGGATCGGGATCGCACCGCCAAAGCGCCGGATCGCAGCGAGCGAAATGCCCGCCTCCTTCGGCGAGCACGGCCCGGGCGAGATGCAGATGCGATCGGGCGCGAGCGCAGCGATCGCATCGAGCGTGATCTCGTCGTTTCGGTACACCCGCACGTCCTCCCCCAGTTCGCCGAAGTACTGCACCAGGTTGTAGGTGAACGAGTCGTAGTTGTCGATCATCAGCAGCATGCGGATCTCACACGGAGGCCACGGAGAACACGGAGCCAAACGACGATACGTTTGATCCCGTCGCGAAGCAGCGCGACGTTGAAGTTGATCAAAAGGCCCGTTGACAGACCGGACAGCCGCAAGTACGTGGCGATCTGAGACTTATGGACGGGCAGAAGTGCCTCCACCGACTTGAGCTCTACGATCAACGCGTCGTCTACGACGAAGTCGGCACGAAAGCCGGCCCCGAGCTTGAGCCCCTTGTACTCGACGGGGAAGTCGACCTGCCGCCGAAAGCTCAGGCCGCGCAGAGCGAACTCACGCGCGAGGCACTGCTCGCAGGCACTTTCCAGCAATCCGTGGCCGAGCAGTCGATGGACTTCGATCGCCGCGCCGATAACACGCTCGGACAACGCGCCGAATTTTTCCTCCGTGTTCTCCGTGCGCTCCGTGTCACCCATGACGTGCCCATCCAGCGAAAAAGGCGCCAAAAGCCGCAATCGCCCGATCGATGCCGCCGGCGTCGACGTCCAGATGCGTGACCAGTCGCAACGTCGGCGAGCGGGCGAGCGTCAGGATGCCGCGTCCGCGCAGGAAGGCGCCGAGCCCGGCGCAGTCCGCCGGCACGGTGACGAACAGCATGTTCGTGTACGGGCCTTCGACCTTCAGCGCGTCGATCGCGCGCAGGCCGTCGGCCAGCCGCTGCGCGTTGGCGTGATCCTCCGCCAGTCGCGCGACGTTGTGCTCGAGCGCGTACAAGCCCGCCGCCGCGAGGATGCCCGCCTGTCGCATCGCCCCGCCCAGCATCTTGCGCGGCCGGCGCGCGGCGGCGATGAACTCCTTCGCGCCCAGCAGCACCGTGCCGGCCGGCGCGCCGAGCCCCTTGGACAGGCAGATCGATACCGAATCGAAGCCGGCGGCGACGCGGCGCTCGTCGCCGCCCAAGGCGACCGCCGCGTTGAAGTAGCGCGCGCCGTCCAGGTGCGTGCCCAGTCCGCGCGCGTGCGCCAGCGCGGTGGCCTGCGCGCAGTAATCGAGCGGCAGGACCTTGCCGCCGATCGTGTTCTCCAGCGCCAGCAGCCGCGTGCGCGCGAAGTGCGGGTCATCCGGCTTGATCGCGGCGGCGATTCTTTCCAGCGGGATCGTGCCGTCGGCGGCGTTGTCGAGCGGCTGCGGCTGGATCGAACCGAGCACCGCGGCGCCGCCGGCTTCGTACCGGTAGGTGTGCGCGTCCTGCCCGACGATGTATTCGTCGCCGCGCTGGCAGTGCGTCATCAGCGCGACCAGGTTGCTTTGCGTGCCGCTCGGCATGAACAGCCCCGCCTCGTAGCCGAGCCGCTCCGCGAGCACCGCCTGCAGCCGGTTGACGGTCGGGTCGTCGCCGAACACGTCGTCGCCGACGTCGGCCTCGTACATCGCGCGGCGCATGCCCGCGCTCGGGCGCGTGACGGTGTCGCTGCGCAGATCGATCAAGTCAGAGTTCGACATCGAATCCATCCTCCACCTGCTCGGCCGCGCGCAGCACCGCGCGCGCCAAGTGCGGTTGGTGTCGGCCGCGCTGCGCGCTTAACGTGCTGCGCACGTTAGCCTCCCCCAGACCGTCCGTTCACTCGCCATCGAACCCGTCCTCCACCTGCTCGGCCGCGCGCAGCACCGCGCGCGCCAAGTGCGGTTGGTGTCGGCCGCGCTGCGCGCTTAACGTGCTGCGCACGTTAGCCTCCCCCAGACCGTCCGTTCACTCGCCATCGAACCCGTCCTCCACCTGCTCGGCCGCGCGCAGCACCGCGCGCGCTTTCGCCTCGGTCTCGCGCCATTCCATCTCGGGGATCGAATCGGCGACGATGCCCGCGGCCGCCTGCGCGTACAGCACGTTGCCCTTGATCACGCCGGTACGAATCGCGATCGCGAGATCCATGTCGCCGGCAAACGACAGATAGCCGACCGCACCGCCGTAGATGCCGCGCTTGATCGGCTCCAGCTCGTCGATGATCTGCATCGCCCGCACCTTGGGCGCGCCGGTGAGCGTACCGGCCGGAAAGGTCGCGCGCAGCACGTCGAGGTTGGTCAGCCCCGGTTTGAGCTTGCCTTCGACGTGGCTGACCAGGTGCATCACGTGCGAGTAGCGCTCGATCACGTACTGCTCGGGCACCTTGACGGTTCCGATCTGCGCGATGCGCCCGATGTCGTTGCGCGCCAGATCGATCAGCATCAGATGTTCGGCGCGCTCCTTGGGGTCGGCGACAAGCTCTTCGGCAAGCGCCGCATCCTGCTCGGGGGTGCCGCCGCGCGGGCGCGTGCCGGCGATCGGGCGGATCGCGACGTACCGCTCGCCCTGCCGGTCCTCGCTGCGCACCAGGATCTCCGGCGAGGCGCCGACGATCTGGTGGTCGCCGAAGTCGTAGAAGTACATGTACGGCGACGGGTTCAGCGTGCGCAGCGCGCGGTACAGGCTCAACGGCGCGTCGGCGAACGGTTTGGTGATGCGCTGGCCGATCTGCACCTGCATCACGTCCCCGGCGGCGATGTATTCCTTCGCACGCGCGACCGCCTTCAGGTAGTCGGCCTTGGCGAATTCCCGATACTCCTCGCGCCGCACACTGGCCCGCGTGTGCGGCGGCTCGATGTGGCGGGCGAGCCGCGCCTTCAGTTCGCGGATGCGCTCGCGCGCGCGCGCGTAGACCTCGGGGCGATTGGGGTCCGCGTAGACAATGAGATAGATGCGGCCGCTCAGGTTGTCGACGACGGCGAGCTCTTCGGTCAGCAGCAGCTGGATGTCGGGCAGGCCGAGGTCGTCGCGCTTGGGATGCGCGAGCTTCTTTTCGATCAGACGCACCGTGTCGTAGCCGAAGTAGCCCGCGAGCCCGCCGCAGAAGCGCGGCAGCCCGGGGCGCAGCGCGACCTTGAACTGCGCGAAGTACCGCTCGATGAACGCGAGCGGATCGCCGCGGTCTTCCTGGACGACCTTACCGTCGACGAGGACTTCGGTGCGGTGCTGCCCCGGCTCGCCGATGTACGAGCGCAGCGCGGTTTTCGCCGGCAGGCCGATGAACGAGTAGCGGCCGAAGCGCTCGCCGCCGACGACCGACTCGAGCAGGTACGAGTTGTGACTGGCACCGTGCGCACGCGCGAGCTTCAGATACAGCGACAGCGGCGTGTCGAGGTCGGCGAAGCTCTCCGCGATCAGCGGGATGCGGTTGTAGCCCTGCGCGGCGAGGGCCTTGAATTCGAGTTCGGTCATGCGTCACCTGTCGCTGCGTCCGCCTGCCATGACCGGGCGACGGCGCGGGGTTGGTCGAATGGAGCGCCGCGAAGCGCGGCAGCGGTTCAGGCTAGCGACGCCAGAACCAGACCCCCTGCGCGTGCCAGCCCGGGTTGCGGGCCTGCCACGTGCGGGCGGCGGAAGTCCATTCGGTGCGGTGACTCATGGCGTCGGGCGACGCGGTTCGCTCGTTTCCGTGTGCTGCGCGACCCATCGCGCAGCATCGAAAAGCGTCGGGAATATAGCATCGACGCCGGGTGTGCCGGCCAGCGCGGCGACCGGCTCGCCTTCGTTGTAGCCGGTCTCCACCAGCACGACGCGCATGCCGGCCGCGCGCGCGGCGAGCGCGTCGTTGACCGAGTCGCCGATCATCAGCGCCTGCGCGGGCGTGATGTCCAACCGCGCGCAGCCGGCGAGCACGATCGCCGGGTGCGGCTTCTTCTCCTGCACGTCGTCGCCGGCGACGATCGCGTCGAACGCGAAGGCGAGGCCGAGCCGCTCGAGCAGGGGCACCGTGAACTCGCGCGGCTTGTTGGTCACGCAGGCGACCTTCAGTCGCTTCGAATGCAGCAGTTCGAGCGCCTGCGGTACGCGCTCGAAAACGACCGCGTGCGTGCCGTTGACGGCGTGGTAGTGGCGGTAGAACGCCGCGCGGGCGCGCGCGAAGACGTCGTCGTCGGCGCGGCCGTCGAGGTCGTCGGTCAACGCGCGATGCACCAGGATCTCCGCGCCCTTGCCGACGAAGGCCGCGATGCGCGCCAGCGGCAGCGCCGGCAATCCGAAGTCGGCGCGCATCGCGTTGGCCGCCGCCGCGAGATCCGGCGCGGTATCCATCAGCGTGCCGTCCAGATCGATCAGCACGCCGCGCAAAGCAAAAACCGAATTCAACACGGAGACACGCAGAACTCGGAGAAGGGCAAAACGAATCTGAGTGGACCGGACATCGAGATGGCCTGCCGCGCGCAGGCGCAGCGTTGCGTCACTGCGGCGGATACGCGACGAAGCGCGGTACCGGAATCGACAAACCGACCGGCGCTTTGCCTTTCTCGGCGTTCTCGGTGTCTCGGCGGCGAAACCCGCCCTTCGGCATTCACGCCCCGCCGAGGTCGCGCCGCTGCGCCTCGCGCTTTTGGCCGAGCGCGGCGGCGGCTGCGCGCAGCTCGCGGCGCATCGCGTCGATGGTCGCCTTGTAGTCCTTGGAACCGAAGATCGCGCTGCCGGCGACGAAGGTGTCTGCGCCGGCCTCGGCGATCGCGCGGATGTTGTCGACCTTCACGCCGCCGTCGATCTCGAGCAGGATCGGCTTGCCGGTCGCCTGCGTCCACGCGTCGATCCTCGCGCGCGCGCGGCCGAGCTTGGCCAGCGCCTCCGGGATGAACGCCTGCCCGCCGAAACCGGGGTTCACGCTCATCAGCAGCACGACGTCGAGCTTGTCCATCACGTGGTCCATCCAGTCGAGCGGCGTGGCCGGGTTGAACACAAGCCCCGCCTTGCAGCCCTGGTCGCGGATCAACGCGAGCGTGCGATCGACGTGGCGCGACGCCTCCGGATGGAAGGTGATCACGTTGGCGCCCGCCTTGGCGAACATCGGCACCAGCGCGTCGACCGGCTCGACCATCAGGTGCACGTCGATCGGCACCTGCACGTGCGGGCGGATCGCCTCGCACACGAGCGGGCCGATCGTCAGGTTGGGCACGTAATGGTTGTCCATCACATCGAAGTGGATCCAGTCGGCGCCGGCAGCCACGACATTGCGCACTTCCTCGCCAAGCCGCGCGAAGTCGGCAGACAGAATGCTCGGAGCGATGCGAAAATCCACGACACGTTCTCCAGGGGCCGCAACGGCTGGCGTTGCGCCACGATTCTAAGGGCGGCCGTACCGCGGCCGACCGTGATGCAGGTTACCGATGAGCGCGAGATACGAATTCAGCGTGAGCGTGCGGCCGCGATTCCTGCCCGAGCAGTCCGATCCGGCGCGCGACCGGTACCTGTTCGCCTACACGGTCACGGTGCGCAACACCGGCGAAATCGCCGCGCAGTTGATTTCGCGTCACTGGATCATCACGGACGGCGACGGCAACGTGCAGGAGGTGCGCGGCCTCGGCGTGGTCGGCGAGCAGCCGACGCTCGCCCCGGGCGAAGTGTTCGAGTACACCAGCGGCTGCCCGCTGGACACACCGGTCGGCACGATGCGCGGCAGTTACCAGTGCGTCGCCGCCGACGGCACGCGCTTCGATGCGCCGATCCCGGAGTTCGTGCTGTCGATGCCGCGCGCGCTGCACTGACGGCGGACCGGGATGCGGTCGCGCGCGGTCGGGCGCGGCGGATCCAGGCGATGGGCTCACGGCGGCAGGGCGCGGATGGCTCGAGTCGATCGGCGCGGCCCGCGCGATGGATCGAGCCGCCGCGGCCGCTGCGCGGTTCACTCGCCGGGCGGACGTTTGTCCCGACCGTGGAACATCGTCCACCAAACGATGAACACGAGCAGACCCAAAGCGAGCAGCGCCTCCAGGTAGATCAGCCACATGCGAGCGTCGTGGGCCGTAGGTCGAGGATCGAGGATTGGGCGCGAGAGCCGCCGCAGCGGCATTCTATTCGGTCGCGCGTGGCCGATCCCGATGAAGACTGCGAACCCACCGCGGCAGCGCGCCGCAGATGCGCAATCTCGGCGACTCGCCGTGCCGAGATCCCTCGCGTTCGCTCGGGATGACGGCTCGGGCGCGAGATGGGACGACACCGAATGATTTGCAATAGACGGCTCGCGTCTGCTTTCGCGGCGCTCGCGCTCGGCGCCTGCCAGACGCCGCCGCCGGTGGCGCCGGTCCTCAAGACCATCACGCAGGCGCGCTACGAGAAAGCGGCGTTCGACACGTTGCCTGCGGTGGCCGACGCGGATGTCGTCGCGGCGTGGCCCGCGTGGCTCGCTTCCTGCCGCGCGTTCGAGGGCAGCTGCGACGCGCGCC
>JBBIQI010000037.1:0-20866 GCA_037442465.1 Burkholderiales bacterium | reverse complement strand
CGAGAAGTTGAGCGCAAGATGACCGCGCAGGCGCCGCGCAAACCCGCGCAGCCCCCGGCGATACGGAATGGATTGCGCTCGGCGAACCGCAAGTGCCTGCCGAAGGAAAAGAAATTACGCACGCGGGGGCGACTTCGTGAAATATCCGGGCTAGCGACGCCGGGATCTGCCTGCGGGCGTGCGGCCGCCGCCGCGCCGGCCGGTTTGACGCTCATCGGGGCGATTCCTACACTGTGCGGCCCCTCTGCATCGAAGTGAACGTCATGGACGCCAAGGAATTCATCGAGAAAACGATCGCCGAAAACCCGGTGGTCCTCTTCATGAAGGGCACCGCGCAGTTTCCGCAGTGCGGCTTTTCCGGCCGCGCGATCCAGATCCTGAAGTCGTGCGGCGTGAAGAACCTCGTCACCGTCAACGTGCTCGAGGACGAGGAGGTGCGCCAGGGCATCAAGGAGTACGCCAACTGGCCGACGATCCCGCAGCTGTACGTCAAAGGTCAGTTCGTCGGCGGCTCGGACATCATGATGGAGATGTATCAGAGCGGCGAACTGCAGGACCTGCTCAAGCAGGCCGAGGTCGTCTAGACACGCGGACCGGGCGGCGGCCTTGCGCCGGATCATCGTCGCGATCACCGGCGCATCGGGCGCCGTCTACGGCGTGCGTCTGCTGCACGCGTTGCGCGCGGCCGCCGACGTGCAGACTCACCTGCTGGTGACGCCGGCTGCGGTGCTGAATCTGAAGCAGGAACTCGACCTGGCCCGGCGCGACGTCGAGCGGCTCGCCGATGTCGTGCACAACGTGCGCGACATCGGCGCGACGATCGCTTCCGGCTCGTTCGTCACGCACGGCATGGCGGTCGCGCCGTGCTCGATGAAGACGCTGGCGGCGATCGCGCACGGCCTGGCCGACAACCTGATCGCGCGCGCCGCCGATGTCTGCCTGAAGGAGCGCCGCCGGCTCGTGCTGCTGGTGCGCGAGGCGCCGCTCAACCTCGCGCACATCCGCAACATGGAAGCCGTGACGCTGATGGGCGGCGTGATCTTTCCGCCCGTCCCCGCCTTCTATCACCGGCCGAGGACGATCGACGAGATGGTCGACCACACGGTCGCCCGCGTGCTGGACCTGCTCGAGATCGCGCACGGGCTGGCGCCGCGCTGGGAAGGCGAGATCGGTGCCGCGGCCGGCGAGACGGACTGAGCGCTGCGATCTTGGCCTGATCCGTGTGCGGAGAGCGTGTTCGACACGGAGACACGGATAAGACTTTCGGGTTCATTCTCCGCGCCCTCTGTGTCTCGGTGGTGGATTCCTCGGACTTCGCAGGCCGCTGATCCTGAATCCGGCTGTTCACCGATGCAACTTCGCGCAAGCGCGTTGCGCGAGCGGGGCTTGCGGCTTCGACTTCGCTCACCCATCGGGTGGAGGCGCGATCGGCGAGCTTGTCTCGCGCTGGCGCGAGCAGCAAGCCCGGAATGCCGCGCCGGTGTTGACCCAAGCGCCGACGCGACGACCCCCAGCGCCGACGGTGCGGTCTGCGGTGCCCACGTCGTCATCCCGAGCGCAGCGAGGGATCTCGGCACAGCGAGCGGGTGAGATTCCTCGCCTTCGGCTCGGAATGACGAGGAAAGTACCGCTCGGAATGACGAGGAGACTTGGCTCGGAATGACCCGAGGCGGCCGAGCGACCGGACGACAACGGGTCAACTGCCGGATTAAGGCTGATCGGACCACCGACACATCGAGAACACCGAGAAAGGCGCCTTGTTCCTTTCGGTGTTCTCCGTGTCTCCGTGTTGAATCCTCTGCGCGTGCGTCAAGACGGCAGGAAGTCGACCGGCCAGGTCACCGTCATCAGATCGACGTCCTTCGCGCCGAAATCGAACTGCCGGATGCGCGCGAGCAGCTTGCGCTCCAGTTCGGGGGCCTTCAGCTCGCTCGACACGATTCGCAGATCGGTCACCTGTCCCGACGGCGCGATCTTCAGCTCCAGCACGACCTTGCCCTGCAGCGACGGCTCGTCGCGCAGTGCGCGGTTGTAGATCGCGTAGATCGCGCCCTTGTTGCGCTCGAAGACGAGCTTGATCTCCTCGATCGAGCGCGACGCCTTGCCGCTTCCGCCCCGGTGCAGCGTGCCGCCGCGGCCCGCACCGGTGCCGCCACCGCCGCCGGCATTCGATCCCGGTCCGCCGCCGCCGCGCCCGCCGGCCACGCCTTCGACCAGCGTCGTCGAGCGGCCCGCGAGCCCGCCGCCGCCCGTGTCGCGGCTGAACGCGGCCGTATTGATGCCGCCGCTGCCGCCGGTGGCGTTGGACGTGATCAGCGCGCGCGTGGGCACGCCGGGCGAAAGCCCCGCGCCCACACCCGGACCGACGCCCGCGCCGACACCCGGTCCCGGCTTGATGTCCTTGTTCAACTGCACCGCGGCCGGCGCCGAACGCAGCTCGGCAAGCGTGTCTTTCATCGCCAGCAGACCCACGCCGGAGGCGCGCCGGCGCGCGTTCTCCAGCCGTTCGCCGGGGGCCTTGTTCGGCTCCGGCTTGCGCGCTTCGACGACCGGCGCCTTCGGCTCGGGCTTCGGCGTGTCGGGCGCCTTATCGGGCTTCGCTTCCGCGTCCTTCGGCGCGGGACGCTCGGACTTCGGCAGCGGCGTCGGCGGCGGCACTTCGCGCTCGAGCAGCAGCTTGGCCAGACGCGGCGGCAGCGGCTCAGCGGCGAGACGCTCCTCCTTGCGCACGGGTAGCCACGGCATCACCAGTGCGATCAACGCGCAGACGATGAGCACGCGCCGCAGGATGCGGCGAAAGCGCTCGTCGTCCTCGGCCGACCCCGACCAGGGCAGCAGCGCGACGGGGGAGTAGGCGACGGCGCTCATCACGCACTCTTCTGCTGGACCGCGAACGACACGTCGGTGAAGTTCGCACGCGCGCAGGTGACCATCACCTTGCGCAACAATCGATACGGAATGTCCTTGTCGCCCATGATCGTGATCGCGCGCTTGGCCGCTTCGTTTTCGGCGCGGATCGTCTGCCGGCTCGCGTGGAAGTCCAGCTCGGCCTTCAGCGGCGCGATCAGGTCGCCGTCGGCGCCGAGCACGTCGGCGACCGCGGCGACCTTGCGCCCCTCGACGATAATGTCGCTGTTGTTGACCAGCACGACGATCGTCTCGCGCGCGCTCTTCTCCGCGGTCGATTCGGGCAGTTTCACCGCCTTCGAGCTGGGCAGCACTTCGACCACGCCTGCATTGGACAGCAGGAAGAAGATCAGGATCGTGAAGATGTCGATCAGCGACACCAGATTCAGATCCAGGTCGGTGTGATTGCGCGCGCGCCGTTCGGCGCGTTTCTGCAGAGGCGTCAGCTTCATCGGGGCTTCTCCGCTTGCGCGACCTGCTGCCGGATCGGCGCATCGCCGATCGAGATGTCCGGGAACAGATCGACCGCGACGACCTTCGCGCCCTGCACCTGACGGCCGGCGCGCACCGCGTCCATCACCTGCACCAGCGTGTCGTACGAGACCGCGGGTTCCGGTAACACGGTGGCCGCCGTCTTGTCCGGAAAGCGCTGCTTGATCTGCTGCATCAGGTTGGCCAGTTCGGCCACATCCTTGCCGTCGCCCTTGCGTTCGATGCGCTGGATCAGACCGCCGATGCGGTCGCCGACTTCGAGCGCATCGGCGCGCACGACGACCTCGAGCTGCAAGTTGTTGGGGTCGAGTTTTTCCAGCGCGCCGCTGGACTGCGGCGGCAGCGTCAGCTCGAGCACCGCCAGCCGCGTGAACACCGCGGTCGACAGCAGGAACGGCACCAGCACGACGATCAGGTTGATGAACGCCGTGACGTCGAGCCCGGCGGGATGCTTGCGCAGGCGTCGCACTCGCATGTTCGTGTCCTCCGTTGGAGCGGCCGGCGCGTCGTGCCGGCCGCTTCGCTCAGCGCGCGGCGCCGCGCGTGTCGGTCGCCAGCCGCTGCGTCAGGTTCAGGAAACTCACCTTGGCCGCTTCGAGACTGTCGACGATCTCGCTGGTGCGCGCCTGCAGGAAGGCGTGGATCAGCAGGAACGGGATCGCGACCATCAGCGCGAACGCGGTGTTGTTCATCGCGATCGAGATCGACGCCGCCAGCAGCTCGGCCTTCTCCGCCGGGTTGACGTTGGCGACCGCGGTGAACGCCTTGATCAGGCCGATGATCGTGCCGAGCAGGCCGACCAGCGTGATCACGTTGGCAAACGTCGCGATGTAGTGCGTGCGCTTTTCCAGGCGCGGCACGATCTCCATCATGCCTTCTTCCATCGCGGCGTCGACGTCCTCGCGCCGGTGCGGGATCTTCAGCCGCTCCAGTCCGTGCGCGACGATCTTGCCGATCGCGGCTTCGGACTTGGCGGCGACCGCCTCGACCTTGTCGAGCTTGCCGCCCTGCAGCAGCGGCAGCATGCGCTCCCACAGCTTGCGGTTTTCGGTGCGCGCACGGCGCAGGAAAATGAAGCGCTCGATCGCGACCGCGAGGCCGAGCGCCATGATCAGCAGGCTGGGGTAGATGAACAGCCCGCTGTCCTGGAAGAACTTGACGACGGTGTTGAAGGCATTCATGGGCGAATCTCCGATGACCACTGCAACTTGAAGCGAACGAACGAATCACTTGCGCTGGGCCGCGGGCGGGCCGGTCGGCGCCGCCGTCGCGGCCTGCGCGGCGGCCGAGTAGCGCACCTGCCGGCGGAACACGTCGCGGTCGACCGGCGCCAGCGCCTCGTCGAGCACGCTTTCGAGCGGCCGCCCGGACAGCTCCGACGGCAGCGGCTTCTTCCACGGCACGATGTAAAGAACCTTCGGCAGCTCGCGATTGCCGATGATCTGTGTGCGGTCGATCTCGGCGCGGTCCTCGGCGAACGCGCCGAACGACACCGCCACGCCAAGCGCCGCCGCCAGCGCACGGCAACGCAGAGGCTTCGCTTCGTGTGTGCTCATTGCTGCTCCTTCTGCGCGACCGCGCTTTTCTGCGGTACCCGGTTCTTCAGGTCGGCGACCCACTTCCGGACGTTCTCGTCGCCGGCCGGCGCCAGCGCCAGATAGCGCTCGTACAGGGCGAGCGCGCGCGCGCGGTCCCACAAGTAAAGGTCCTCGAGGATGCCGAGGTTCAGCCACGCGAGCGCGTAGTTCGGATCCGCTTCGATCGCGCGCTCGTATGCGGCGCGGGCCTTGCCGAACTGGCCCGCCATCCGATAGGTGATGCCGAGCTGGTTGTGAAGGTCGGCGCGACCCGGTGCGAGCTGCACGGCGCGTTCGAGCGCGGCGATGGCTTCCGCATACTTGCCCGCCTGCCGGTAGATCAGCGCCAGGTTGGCGTGCGGACCGGCGAGGTCGGGATGGGACTTGGTCAGCGCGACGAAGCCGCGCTCGGCCTCGGCAGTCCGCCCGGCGGCGAGCGAACGGCGCGCGGCGTCGAACGCGCGTGCCGCCGCCGGGTCGACGGGCGGCGGCGCCTGCGTCTTCGGCGCGGCCGGCATCGCCGTCGCCACGGCGGGAGGCGTCGACGCCTGCGACTTCACGGGCTCGGCCGCAGGTTTCGGCGCGGGCGGCGCCTCGCGCACCGTCGCGCAGCCCGCCACTGCAAGCGCGACGGCAACGAACGCGAGCCGATCAGCGAATCGCATCGATCACTCCTTCCGCGCGTTCGACCTTGCCGTAGCGCACCGGTCGCAGCTTGGCCAGCGCGCCGAAGCTCGCGCGCACCCATGGGTCGTAGACGCCGGCGGTCGTGCGTTTGGCGTTGACCTCGTGCAGCTCGATCGCCTTTTCCTCGAACGGGAAGGCCTGCTCCTCGAGCAGCACGTTGTACTGCTCGAGCTCGTCCTTCTTCAGCCCCTTCGGCCGCTGCGAATCGAGCATCGACTTGCCGAAGTCGCGATACAGCTCGGCCGTGTGGAAGGTCGCCGCGGTCGCGACTTCGGCCACGCCGTAGTCGGCCGCCGCCGCGTACGCCTTCAGCGCCGCTTCCATCCGGTCCTTCTTCAGCTTCAGGTTGCGCTTCAGCGGCTCGACCAGCGCAACCTTGCGGTAGTCGTCGGCGAGCGGCTGCGCCAGCGCCAGCGTGGCCATTGCGCCGAGATAGCGCGTGCGGTCGGTGCGCGCGCGTCCCGCCGTCTGGTCGGCCTTCTGCACTTCGCGCATCAGCGCCAGCGCGCGCGCTGCGTTGCCGTCGTCCTTCGCGATCTTCGCGAGCCGGTAGCGCGCTTCGACCGACGTTTCGAGCGGCTCCGGATACTGCTTCGCATAGCGCTCGTACACCCGCGCGGCCTGCGCGCGCGCGCCGGCCTTCTCGTACATTTCGGCCGCCTGCCACAGACCTGCGCGCGCGAGCTGCGGATCGCGGCCCGCCGCAGCGATGCGTTCGAACTCGCCGGCGGCCTGCGCCCACTGGCCCTGCTCCAGATGCGCGGCGGCGAGCTTGCTGGTCACCTCGTCCTGCAACGGGTGCCTGGGATAGCGCGCGCGGAAGTCGGTCAGCAGCCGGGTCGCGCCGGCCCAGTCTTTCAACGCGATCAGCGCTGCCGCCGCGTCGTATTGCGCGGTCGCGGCGACGGTCGAGCCGGGCGCGAGCGCGCCGACCCGGTTGAAGTGCGCGACCGCATCGGCAAGCTTGCCCTGCGCCTGTGCCTGCTCGCCCTGCTTGTAGACCGCGGCGGCGAGCTTCTCGGTCAGCGCGCCGCGCTGCGCGTCGTTGGCCGGTGCGAGCGCGAGCACTTCGCGGTAGCCGCGCTCGGCGTCGGCGAAGGCGCCGCGGTCGAACGCGGCGTGCGCAATCACGGTCCAGGCGACACGCCGCTGCGCGGCGTCCGCCGGCGGCTCGAGCGCGACGACGCGCCGTGCCACTTCGACCGCGCGCTGCGGATCGTTCAGCGCGTAGAGCCTTTCCGCCGCGTTGGTCAGCACCGCGGCGCGCCGCGCATCCTGCGGGAACGCCTGTGCGAAGCGCAGCGCGCTGTCGACGCCGGCGACCTGCACGCTGCGCGCCTCGCTGGCGGCGGCGCGCTTTTCGAGCTGCGCGTAGGCCAGCAGCGCCGCGTAGCCGGCGTCGGCGGCCTTGTCGTGCTTCGGATACTTGTATGCGGACTTCTCGTATTCGGCGGCGGCCTCCGCATAGCGGCGGTCCTCGTACAGCAGCTCGGCCAGCAGGAAGTTATTGTGCGCCGCCTGCGGGTCGTTCGGGAACGAGGCGAGGTAGCTGCGGTACCAGCGCACCGCTTCCTGGTAGTCCTCGGTCCTCCTGCTCTTCTGCGCGGCCGCGTGATGATGGCGCGCCAGTTCCTCGAGGTGGGTCTTGACGAGCGGGGCGCTGCGCTCCCAGCCGGCCGGGTTGGCGCGCTGGAACTCGCTGCCGACGCCGTAGTGCACGACGTACTGCTTCTTGGCGTCGAGCGCGAGGGTGGCGAAGCCGTTCTTCGCGTAGATGTCGATCACGCGCGCCTGCAGCACCGGCGACTCCTTGTGCAGCGGATGGCGCTGCGCGAACGCGGTGAAGGTGTCGGCGGCGTCCTTGACGCGGTCCTGCTTGATGTACAGCTCGCCCAGTTGCTGGTAGACGCGGAACTCGTACTCGCGCCGCACCGGTGTCGTGATGTACGGCGGGATCGACGCGGCGCCCTGCAGGTTCTCCAGGCTCAGGCTCGTCACGCGGAAAGTGTCTTCGACCAGTTCGCGGTCGGCGCGCGTCAGCCCTGCGAGTTTCTCCAGGTCGCTTTCGTCGCCGCGGCCGGCGAGCTTCAGATCGAGCACGCCGAAGAACGAATGCAGCGCCTCCTCGAGCCGGCCCTGCTTGAACAGCGACCAGCCGTGCATGTACAGCGACCGCTCGTAGTAGGGCGTGTCGCGGCCGCTCGCCATCGTCTGCGCGTAGGCGGCCTCCGCCTTGGCGTAGTTGCGCAGCGTGAACAGCAGCTCGCCGCGGCGGAACTGCGCTTCCTCCTTGTGGCGCGTGGCCGGATGGGACTCGACCAGCCGGTCGAGCGTCTTCAGCGCCGTCTCCAGCTCGCCGGCGAGCTCGTGCGCGCGCGCGAGCTGGTACAGCACGCGATCGTTGTCGGGCGCGTTCGGATACGCCTTCAGGTAGTCGGTGTAGCGCGCGATCGCCGCCCGGTAGTCGGCCGCGCCCGCCTGCGCGTCTGCGGCCGCGGATTGCGCATCGATCCGGTCCATTTCCAGATCGCCGAGCCGGCGCAGCGCTTCGCGCCGATGCGGTTCGCGCGGCGCGGTCGCGAGGAAGTCGCGGTACGCCTTCGCTGCGACCTCTTCGTTCGCCTTGACCCCCGGATCGGCCTCGACCTTGATCGCGCGGTTGGCGAGCGAGCCCAGTGTCGGCGGCTCGGGCAGCGCGCGCTTGGACGCGCTCGAGCAGCCGGCGAGCAGCGCGGCGGCGAGCAGCAGCGGCACGGGGCTAGCGGGTCGCGGCACCGCCGTCTCCTTTCGCCAGATTGGCGCGGTCGTAGATCTGCGCGACCGCGAAGCGCGCCTGCGACACGTACGCGGCGAGCCGTTCCTTCTGCTTGGCGAGCTCGGCGACCGCGAGCTCCTGCACCTGGTGCTGCTGCGCGGCAGCGAGTTCCGCCACCCGCGGCTGCAACGCTTTGACGCGCGCGGCGAGCGCTTCGATGCGCGCGGCGAAGGCGTCGAGCTTTGCAGGTTCGTCGCGTTGCGCTCGCCCGAGTGCGGCCTCGCGCGCGTGCGCCTCGGCGAGGTTGCGTTCGAGTTCGGCCATGCCCTTCTTTGCCTGCCAGAGCCGATCGGCGAAGTTCTGCGTCTGCTGCCAGTGCAGCGCACCGGCGGCGCGCCGCAGCCGTTCGCGCGCGGCCGCGATTTCGGCATCGTTTCCGCCACGTTCGACGATCGCGCGGACGCCGTCGATCCGCGCCTGCAGCGCGCGTTCGCGCGCATCGGCGAAGGCGGCGACGTCGGCCTCTTGTTCGACGCGGGCAAGCTCGGCACGCAGCGCGTCGCGCTTGCCGTCGTAGATGCCGAGGGCGATCGATTTTTCCCGCTCGCGCACGGCGGGTAGCCGCTCGGCGAAGGCCTGCCGCCGGTTGGCGAGCATCGCGCGCAACACGTCGAGGCTTGCTTCCCACTGCTTCAGGTTGCGCGCGAGGAACAGCAGGTCGCGGTAGTTCTTGAACGCTTCCTGGAATTCGTGCTGCGCGAGCACCGGCGCCAGGTGCCCGCTATGCGGAAACTCCGGCAGCTCGGCGATGTTCCAGAACCAGCCCATTTCCTCGCCGGGATTGCGCTCGATCAGGCCCGCCAGCAGGCGGCCGGCGCGGATCGCCGCGATCGACTCGTCGAGCCGGGCGTTTTCCTGCGCGAAGGCGGCGATCGCGTCCTCGTACAGGCCGAGCGCCTGCCCGTAGGCGCCCAGTTCGGCATACGCGTAAGGCACGGCGAGCTTGGCTTCGAGCACCGCGGCGTCGCTCGGATCGCGCTGCGCCAGCTCCGTCCACGGCACCAGCGCCGCGTTCAGGTTTTTGCCGCTCGCGGCGGCCCAACCGAAGCCGAGCAGCGCCTTGTTGGCGAGCATGCCCGACAGCCGCACGCGTTCGAGCGCGCGGCGCGCGTCCTCGGCGCGATCCTCCTGCAGTGCGGAGAAGCCGAGAGCAACGTTGGCCTTGTCGCGCAGGCTGCGGAATTCCTCGCTCGCGGTTGGAACGCGGCCGACTTCGTCGAGCAGCGCCGCACCCTTTGCCGCCTCGCCGGCCTTGATCATCGCGACACCCAGGTTGTAGCGCGCGTACATCGCCACATCGCTGCCGGGCTTGCCGGTGGCAGCGAGCGCCTCGAGCGCGCGTGCCGCGCCGGCGTAGTCGCCGCGCGCCATCGCCAGTTGCGCCTGCAGCAGCACGCGGTCTTCCTGCAGGTCGCCGGGCAGGTGGCTTTCGATGCGCGCGAGCGCATCCTCGGCCTGCGCGTTCAGACCGCGCTGATAGCGGATCTTCGCGAGGTAGAACCAGGCGCGGTCGCGCACCGGCGGCGGCGCGCCGCGCTCGATCAGCCTGGCGAAGATCTCGCCCGCCTCGCGGTGCAGTCCGTACGACAGGAACAGCCCGCCGCGCAGCACCTCGGCTTCGTCCGCGTGCTTCGGCATGCGGTCGAAGTGCTGCGAGACCATCAGGCTCGTGACCGCGCTGAAGTAGCGGCCCTGGTAGAAGTAGAACAGGCCGTCGCCGTAGTGCGGGTCCTGCACGCTGGTCGGCGGCTCGGACTTCTTCGTCGACGGCCACAGCGCCTTCACCCAGCCGAACTGCGCGTGCGCCGGTGCCGCGCAGGCAAGCGCGAGCACGCACGCGGCCAACCGCAGCGCGCGCCGCAGTCGGCGTCGGTCCGGGCGATGGGCGTTGCGCATCGGCACTACTGCCAGACCTTGACTTCGAACTCGGGCTGCAGCTTGCCGGTCGAGTCCCTGATCTGCAGCTCGATGTACTTGGGTTCGGTGCTCTTGTCGAAGCGGATCGTGGCACCCCGCTTGTAGTCGCGATCGTGCGGCCCCTTGCCGGTGAAGAACGCGACCAGTTCGTGCGATCCGGACTTCAGGTTGCCGACGTAGATGCGCTGTACGCCGCCGCGATGCAGCGCCTGCACCTCGGCCGGCGTGTACAGGTAGTTGGCGACGTCCTTGTCGTCGAGCTTGATCTTGACCGAGTCGAGTTGGAACAGCTTGCCCACGTCCATCGACACGAAGATCGCGACCTGCGTGTTGGCCGGAAACAGCAGCTCTTCCTCGAGCACCATCAGGTCGCGGTTCAGGCGGATCACGTCGCCTTTGACGTCCTGGATGCGGTCGTCGAGGTTGGCCGTCGCGGTCTGTGCCGTCACCGGCGCGGCGGCGACGCACAGCGCAGCGACAAGAACTAGGCAGCAATGCTTCGGCATGCGTGCACTCCTTCAGAACGTCGCCGACACGAAGACCTGCACCACGTTCGCGTCGTACGCGTACGGGCTGCCGGTGCGGATGTCGGTGAAATCGGTGAAATCGAAGCGCGTCCGTTCGAACGCGCCGTGGAGTCTGACCTCGTACTGGCCGGGAACCCGCTTCCAGGTGTAGGCGAGCTTGGCGCCGAGCCCGACGCTGGTGAACGTGCCGAGCTGGCGGTTGCGCGACACATACAGCGTCTCGCTGGTGGCGTTGTCGCTGTAGAACAGCGCCCGGTCCTGCGTGTAGTAGCGCAGGTACGCATCGGCGAGCCATTGCTCGCCGAAGTGCCGCGCGTAGCCCGCCTCGGCCGTGTGCGAGCGGATGCCCCAGGTGTCCCAGTAGTAGCGGTACTCCGCGCGAATCGACTGCCGATCGGCGATCTCGCCGATCGTGCGCAGCTTCACGGCGCGGCTCGAGCGCGTGCGCGGGTTGCGCTCCGGAATGAGTGCGCCGAACACGCGCGCCGCGCGATACGGGCTGCCGAGGAAACCGTCATCGGCGACCGCTTCGAAGTTGACGCTCGCCAGCCAGCGCGGTGTGAGGACCTGCGTGACGCCGACGCGGTAGCGCCAGTGCGATGCGTTGTCGAAGAACCCGATGTCTTTCCGCCCCACCTTGTCGCGCGCGCGCGTGAAGCCGAGCGCGACGGTCGTCATGCCGCCGAAGGTCTCCTGCGACACGTCCAGGTTCACGGCGTCGGCCTGATAGTCGGGCTCGCGGCTGGTCGACGCCGCGAGCGAGATCAGCGCGTCGCGCACCGTGTAGTCGAGGCCGAGCGCGTATTCGTTGCGCGTCTCCTTGTACGGGCTCGCCTGCGTGACGACGTCGATCGACGCGTTGCTGACCATGTCGGCGTAGTACGACGCCGACAGTGCGACGCGGTCGGCGAGGCTCTTGCGAACCAGCAGCGCCGGCCCCGTGGCGCGCACGCCGCCGCCGTCGTAGCCGTGGAACATCAGGTCGGCTCGGTTGCTCGGCAGTTCGACGGCCTTGGCGCCACCGACCGCAGCCAGACCGCCCGCGAGCCCGAGCAGCCGCGCCGCGAACGCGGCCAGGCGACGCAGGCGGCCGGCAGGCATCGCCCCGCCGGCTCGCCCGGATGCGGGGGGCTCGTGCCCGTCCGTCTCGCCCGCGCTGCACACGCGCGCCGCGGCCGGGAAGAGCTGCGCGAGCCGACGCGCGAGGCCAGCGTCAATTGCAGCCACAGCCGCCTCCCTGCACGCCGGTGGCACCGCGCGATCCTTCGCGCACGTCGCGGACGTGCTCGAAATGCTTGTCCGACAGCCCGTCGCGCTGCAGCTTCATCACCGGGTCGGCGAGCCGCTCGCGCTCGTACGGCTTGACCCATGGCTGCAGCTTCGCGCAGCCGGCGAGCGCCGCGCATGCGAGCAATGCGGCCGCGGCGTTGTTCACGATCGACGGCGTGCGCTTCATTCCTTCAGCAGCTCCCGGATCTGCTTTTCGTAAGTGTCTTCATATCCGTCGCGATAGCCGCGATGGATGTAGCGCACGCGGCCGTCGCGGTCGATCAGCACGGTCGACGGCATCGCGCTCAAGTCGTACAGCCGGCTCACCTTCTTCTCGGCGTCGAACAGCACCGGAAAGCGCAGTCCGAGCTTGGCCGCGAGGTCGGCGGCCTTGCGCGGCTCCTCGTCGATGTTCACGCCGAGCAGCACGAAACCCGAGGTGCGGTACTTGTCGTACAGCCGGTTCAGGTGCGGCATCTCGACGCGGCACGGGCCGCACCAGGTCGCCCAGAAATTCACCATCACGACGCGGCCGCGCTGCTCGTGCAGCCGCAGGTTGGTGCCGCCGATCGTCGGCAGCGTGAAGTCCGGCGCCTTCGCCGCAGTCGCGAGCGCGCCCCGCGCGTCGATCGCGCCCACGCCAAGTGCCACGGCGAGCCAGGCGCCCGCAGCGCGGCGAAGCAGTGTCTGTAACCTCGATTTCATCGCCAATCGGTCAGAAGAAGAAGGTGGCGCCGGCCGACAGCTCCAGGTTCTGCGTGTTCTGCCGCCGGCCGAGCAAGTCCAGCGCGTAGACGTGATCGCGCAGGTCGACCTGCAGCGAGAACCAGTCCTTCAGGAACACCCGCAGCCCGAGACCGAAGTTCACCGTCTGCTTGCGCTGCTCGAGGAACTTGGTGCTGCCGATACCGGCGATCAGGTACAGCGCGGAAGTCTTGGCGAAGCGGCGGCCGAAGAACACCTCGCCCGGCAGCACGTTGTAGCCGGCCGAAAGGTTGTAGTAGGAAAGCGTTTCCTTCGGCTGCGGAAATACGCCACCCGGCAGGATCTGGCGGAAGTTCTCGTCGCTGACTTCGGTGCGCGCGTACGCGGCCTCGACGAAGATGTCTTCGGTGATGTGGTAGCCGAGGCGCAGTCCGTAGACGGCGCTCGTGCCGAAGTTTTCGGTCGCGTACGTGCCGGCGAACAGCCCCGCGACGAAGTCCTTCGACGGGATCTTCGGCACGCGCACGTCGCGCCGCGGTACCTGCGGTTCGATCACCTGCTCGTTGGCCGGCTTGCCCGCCTGCGCGTGCGACGCGAACGCCGCGCACGCCAACGCCAGGAACATGAACAATCGGGCCGGGACTTGCCTCGGATTCATCGGCGCTCGCGGATCAGAAGAAGAACGACAGGCCGGCCGTCGCCGCGCGGTACTCAATGCTGCGCGTATCGGCGACGAAAGCCGTGTAATAGCTGTAGTCCAACCGCGCGACGAAGCGATCGCTCAGGTGGTAACGCAGCCCGAGCGAAGCGTGCGCGAGGTTGGCGTTGGTCGGCAATGCGCCGACGAGGCTGGCGTTGGGTATGTTCTTGAAGCGCCCCACGCCGATGCCGAAGAAAGGCGACAGGCGACGATCCGACCAGGGTTCCGCATTCACGCTGAAGTGCCAGAAGTCGGTTCCCGAGAACACGCCCTGCACCTGGCCGACCGTGCCCTCCACCGTCAGCGCGTCCGCGAAGCGGTAAGCCGTCCAGATCTTGAGCATCGGCTCGGCTTTGAAACGGCCGTAGGCGGCGCCGAGCTCGAGGCGGCGCTGAAGATAGTCGTCCAGCAGGACATCGCGGAAGGTCTTCTTGCTGCCCGCCTCGGTCAACGTCGTCTCGAGCTGCATGCGATGGACCCAGCCTTCTTGGCCGCCCGCGGTGCGTACCTTGAACCAGTCCGTATAGCGCAGCAGGATCTCGACCCACTCCTCGCGCGCGGCGACATGAAAGATCGGATAGCCGCGGCCCGGACCCGTGCGCAGCTCCAGATACGGATCGGCGACCTGAACGCGTTCGGCCGGGCGCGCCGCTGCGGCCTGCGCCAAGGCACACGCGAGCAGCGCCGCGACCAGGCCGCGCGCGAGATTCCGAAGCAGCGATTGACGCGGGTGCCGCTGCATTACGAGTTGCACGTGCCGACATTCGGGTCAGCCGGAGTGAACATGTTGTAGGTGGCGGTGCTGAACTCGTCCTGCCCTTGGGGGGCCGGATTGCTGATCCAGTAAAGGATCCGCCGAACGTTCGGGTCCTGATCGCTCGAAAAGATCTGTCCGCCGCCGTGAAGCACGCCGCGCACCAGCGGTTTGGTCAGCAGCCGGCTGTCGCTCGGCGCGCTCAGCAGCGTCATGCCCTGCGCGGAGTAGAAGTTGCGGTACATCGCGCTGGCGCGGATGACGTCGGGCGTGTTGGCGGGGTTGGTGACGTCGATCGTCAGCGCGGCGGGCACGATGCGCAGCGCGCCGCCGGTGCCGTCGCGATCGTCGTGGCAGCCGGACGCCGCGCACGTGTTGTTGCCCAGCACCGTGTTGAAGATCGGATTGACGCAACGCTGGAAATACGCAAAGGACAGCCTTTGCCCGGAGGTGTTCGCCGGATTGCTGACGTCGGGCGGGTTGTCGAGCGGATTCGATCCGCCGCAACCTGCCAGCACGAGTGCAACAAGGCCGTGCGCGCATGCGCACACGGCCTTGGCGTGGCGTCGAAGCGGGATCGTCAAGGCGTACACCCCGTTCGTATCCAGGCCTCGATGGCGTTGTAGCCGGCGCTGCCGACCGGCAACACCGCGGTCGTCTGGCCGACGGCGCCGGCCGGATGCGGCACCGTGGAGGGCCGGGCGAGCAGGTAGTTGGACGCCGGCTGGCAGGTATTGGAGATCATGGCGAGCGTGGCGTTGTAGTCGCCTTCGACGCTTCCGGTCAGCACGTAGCGGTTGCGCAGGAACGACTGGCCGGTGGCGGTGCCGTCGGTGCCGCCGGGCTGGTGGCACGTCGCGCACTGCGCGCGCAGGATCGGCTGCACCTGGGTCGCGAACGTCTGTTGGCTCAGCGTGCTCAGACGCACGCCGGCGCCGCCGTTGGTCAGATCGTGGAAGTACACGCCGCCCAGGTCGATCCACTCCACCAGCAGCCGCTTCTCGGCCGCGTTGAGCATCGTCGCGTGATTGGGAGAGGCGGGCCGCGGATGCGCGGTGCGGGCTTCCGCGCTCGCTTTCAGGTCCTCGCCGAACATGATCTCGGTCAGGCGGCTGGAGCGTGCCAGCCCGCGCGCTCCGCCGGCGCTGGTCTCCACCAGCGCGGCGCCGCGCACGACCACCGGCACGCCGTCCTCGATGCGCGTGACCGGTAGCCCCGTGGCCTGATCGATCACCGGGTCGCCGACCACCAACTCCTCATAGGAGATCAGGCGGCCGGTGCCGGCCGTGTTGGCACGCAGGTCGAGCCGTGCCGGGTCGTTGTGGCAGTTGGTACAGGTGTTCGCGCCGCGATCGCGCGTCCACAGCGGCTGGATGTGCGTCGGGTAGTTGATGAAGCCGTTGCTGGGCACCGGGGTGGCCAGATCGTCGGCCGGATTCGGATTGCCGGTGTAGCGGATCGTGATCGGCGCGCGCGCGGTCACCCCGGGTCGGCTGGTGTCGGCCCACACGTCGACGAACTCCATGTGGGGTTTCACATTCAGCGCGCTCGGATCGAGCCGCGTGCGCAGCGAAGCCATGGTCTCGCCGGATTGATGCTGGCTGGCCAGCGCGGGCTGCAGCGCCGCCGGTACGGTGTTCACCGTCGTGCCGCTGTTGATCGAGGCGCCGCGGCGCGGGCTGTGGCAGCCCATGCAGGTGCGCCGCTCGCCGGGGCGCACCTGGATCCAGTTCAGATGCGTCTGAAAGCCGCGTCCGTAGGCGTCGGTGATGGTGAGCGCCAGCGGCACGTCGGCCGGAACCTGCAGCTTGAACGAGCCGTCGGGCTCGATCGGCGCATAGCCCAGGATCTGCTGCGGCTCGAAGTCGGTTTCGCCCAATGCACCGCGCACGCCCATCGTGTTGGCCACCGGCGCCGCAGCGCGGGTGGCGCGCACGAAGCGCGGCGGCGCGCAGCGATAGGCGGCATCGGCCGGGTCCTTCATGCGCACCAGGTTGGCGATCTGCGGGCGCGTGTCCAGCGCATCGGTGGGCGCCATCTTGGCGATGCCCTCGCTGCAGCCCGCCGGCAGGTCGGCGGCGGCGAACACCGGCTCGCCCATGCGTTGCAGGCCGTCGGTGTCGTAGATGCTGCGGACCTCGATCAGCCCGAGGCCCTGCGCGGCGAGCGTGCTGTCGACACCCGTCGGATCGGCCGCATTCGGTTCGGGGCGTGCCTGCAGCGCGATCGGATCCGTGTACATGAACCCCGGCGGCGGCGCGGCCACGATCAGGAACGTCTGCTGCGCTGGGTCGAACATGTAGATCGCGTACGACGGCCGCACGTTGTCCTGCAGCGGGTCATTGGCGACGTCGGCCGCCAGGCGGTTGCGATCCGACAGACGCGCGATTTCGTCCGCCGTCAGCGTGGCGCAGGACACGACCACGCCGTTGCGCGTGACCTCGCACGGCGCGTAAGCGACCAGGACCCGATTGGTGCCGTCCCACAGCGGATACGGCGTCGTGAGGCGGCCCTGCGGCGACAGCCCACGGCCGAAGTTCAACGCCTGCGCGGTGGCCTGCCGCTGTCCGCCGGTACCCACGACCTGTGCGCTGACCGGCGCGTTGTGCTCCGAATAGTTGGCCGCGTCGATGAACACCAGCGCGCCGCCCTCCTGCGTTCCCGACAGCGGCATCAGGCTGGAGGCGACGAAGCCCTTGTACGGACCGCTGGGGTCCATGTCGCGCGGGTGCAGGAAGCTGTTGCCGGGGCTGAATTGGCCGTACAGCACGAACAGATCGGTGCCGTCGGGCTTGACGCGAAAGATCGTGAAGCGGTTCTGATCGCCGACGTGCTCCCAGCGCGCGAACATGATGTCGCCGTTCGGCCGCACCACCGGGTTGCGCTCGTGGCTGGCGTTGACGGTGATCTGCGTGATGTTGCTGCCGTCGGCCGCCATCGTGTGCAGGTTCAATACCCGTTCGCGTTCGTATTCGTCGACCATGAAGAAGGTCTGGCCGCCGCTGGTCGTGCGCGTCTTGCTCTGGCGATTAGACGCAAAGACAAAACCGCGCCCGGCCGGCAGATACGCCGGATCGACGTCGTCGTCGGTGGTGGAATTCGTGATCCGCCGCAGCGTGCCGTTGGTCAGGCCGGCGGTCATGTCGTACTCCCAGATGTTCCAGCGCCCGGTACAGGCCGGCTGGCCGTTGATCGTCGACGTATTGGAGGTCGGGCAGCGCAGCGCGAAGACGATCTTCTTGCCGTCGTAGGAGACTTCGGGGTCGGAGACGTCGCCTGCGCCCTGCGTGATCGACGCAGTGATGTTGTGCTCCGGCGCGCTCGGCGAGGATTTCTCGCGGATGATCAGGTCGCCGCCCGGAGCCGAATTGGTGCCGTCGGTCGGATTCATCGCGATCGTGTTCGAGCGCTTGACATAAGCGACGGGCACGTCGCCGTTGACGGTGACGTTGTCCGTGTTCTTCGACGTACAGCCTGCCAGCGCAAGCACGGCGCCGAGCACGGCGAGCGACTGGACACTCGTTTGGACCGACATCGTTGCCTCCGTTCGCGTCGCGAGACGTCCTTCGTCAGTGCAAGCCTTGATCAGTGACGCGCCGGGCCGCCGTCGAGCAGCCCGGACGAGTAATGCAGGTGCCCGTCGCGGTCGACGACGACCGCGTCCACACCGGGCAGCGACTCGACAAGCTGCAGACCGCGCGCGGCACCGAGCACGAACACCGTCTTCGACAGCGCTTCGCTGGTCAGGCCGTCGGGCGCGACGATCGTGACGCTGCGCACGCCGTCGGGCGACTTCCCGGTGCGTGGATCGATCAGGTGATGACAGCGCTGCGCGCCGTCGTCGAAGTAGCGCTCGTAGTCGCCCGAAGTCGACACCGACACGTCCTGCAACGGCAGCAACGCGACGACTTGTCCCGCGCGGCGCGGGTCGCGAATGCCGATGGTCCAGGGGCGCCCGCAGCGGTCGCCGAGCAGTCGGCTGTCGCCGCCGGCGGCGACGAGCGCGTGTCGGATGCCGCAGCGCGCGAGGATCGCCGCGCCGCTGTCCGCGGCGTAGCCTTTCGCAAAGCCCCCGAGGTCGATCCTCATGCCCGGCTTGGCGAAGCGCACCGTACGCGACTCGCGATCGAGCAGCAGCCCGCGCCAGCCGATCGCGGCGCACGCGCGCGCCAGTTCGCTCGCGGCCGGCTTGATGCCGCGGCGGTAGTCGTACAGATGGCCGGCGGCGGCGTAAGTGATGTCGAAGGCGCCGTCGGACAGCCGCGCGAACTCGAGCGCGCGCGCGAGCAGATCGAACAGCTCGGCACTCACGCGCACGGGTTCGCGCGCGGCGTCCCGGTTGATGCGCGACAGCTCCGACGTCTCCTTGTACGGGCTCATCGACGCGTCGATGCGATGCATCTGCAGCATCACCGCATCGATCGCCGACTCGGCGCGCGTCGCATCGTCGCACCACAGCTCGACATGGATCGCGGTGCCCATGATCGCTTCGTCGCGGCTGAACCAGCGCGCGTGCGGCGCGGGCGCAGCATCCCGCCGGGCCGCAGCGCGGCGCAACGCGCTCAGCATGGCCGCGCGCCGCGGCGCGCGTGCGACGCGGCGTTCCGTTCGGCTCGATCGTTCGAAGCGGACACTGCAACTCCTCGGCGTATGCGTTGCATCGCCCGCGGTACGCGGATTCCGGCCGCAGCGGGCGGGTCAGGCGAAGCCCGGCGCGAGGCGATTCGTGAGCGGATCTTGACCTGCGTCATTGCTGCGGATTCTGCGTACTTTCTTTGCTTTGAACACTCATCCGCATGTCCGATGCGCAGGTGCGGCCGCATGGATGCGGCGTGCGCGTTAGAGCGAATGTATGAGGCGCACGCAGCGCCGCGCGCAGGGCGCGTGCCCGCTGCCGCTCGTCGGTGCGAGAAGATGGGTCGGCGCGACCCTGGAATTCAAACGAATGCAGGCGCCGACGCCGCAGACGCCCGGTCAGCGCATGGGCCCCGACACCCATGCGGCGCCAGGGCAGCGCGAGTTCGTTCGGAGGGTCGAGCGCCCGCGCCGCGTGCAGTGAGAGCCGCAGGGCGCAGCGCTGGTGCCGGCTGAGGGACTCGAACCCACGACCCCCTGATTACAAATCAGGTGCTCTACCAACTGAGCTAAGCCGGCGCGGGGAAAGCGCCTCGCAGTTTAGCGGACCGTCGCTTGCGGCATGCGGTAAGGTGGCGCGCATTCACGCGGGAGCGTCCCGAATGAGCACACTGCTGATCACCGGCGGCGCCGGCTATATCGGATCGCACACGATCGTCGAATTGCTACAGGCCGGCCACGAGGTCGTCTGCATCGACAACTACGTCAACAGTTCGCCGGAAGCCTTGCGCCGGGTCGAGCGGATCGCGGGGCGAGGCGTGACGCAGGTCGAGGGCGACGTGCGCGACGCCGCGCTGCTCGATCGCATCTTCGCGCAGCGCGGCATCGACGGCGTGATCCACTTCGCCGCACTGAAGGCGGTCGGCGAATCGGTCGCACGGCCGCTGGCGTACTACGACAACAACGTCGGCGGCGCGCTGGCGCTGCTCGCGGCGATGGACCGCGCCGGCGTCAGGCGCATCGTGTTCAGCTCGTCGGCGACCGTCTACGGCGTGCCGCGCGAGCTGCCGCTGCGCGAGGACGCGCCGCTGGCGGCGACCAACCCCTACGGTCAGACCAAGCTGATGATCGAGCAGATCCTGCGCGACCTCGCCGCGGCCGACCGCACCTGGTCGATCGTCAACCTGCGCTACTTCAATCCGATCGGCGCGCATCCGAGCGGGCTGATCGGCGAGGACCCGCACGACATCCCGAACAATCTGTTTCCGTTCATCACCCAGGTCGCCGCCGGCAAGCGCGAGCGGCTCAACGTGTTCGGCAAGGACTGGCCCACGGTCGACGGCACCGGTGTGCGCGACTATCTGCACGTCGTCGATCTTGCGGTGGGTCATCTGCGCGCGTTCGAATACGCAAGCACACGGACCGGCTGCATCGAGATCAACCTGGGTACCGGCCGCGGCACCAGCGTGCTCGAGCTGGTGCACGCATTCGAGCAGGCGACCGGACGGCGCGTGCCGTACGCGATCGCGCCGCGCCGGGCGGGCGATATCGCCGCCTGCTGGGCCGATGCGGCGCGCGCGCACAAGCTGCTCGGCTGGCGCGCCGAACGATCGATCGCCCAGGCGTGCGTCGACGGCTGGCGCTGGCAGTCGGCCAATCCGAACGGCTACCGCGGCTGATCCAGGCGATCCCCGCGCGCTGCGCGAGGCAACCGGCGCGCAGCGTCCGCGTCGAGCGAGCGCGGTCACGCCGACGCGCGGGCGCGCCGGCATATCCTCACTTGATGCGCGTGAGCTTGGGGCGATTGCCGGGCCGAGGTGGCGGCGGCCGTCCGTCGTCTCGACGAGGTCCGCGGTGAGGCTCTCGAAGGCCATCACGGCGAGCGGCGCGCCGACCAGGAGCGCGCCCACGAGGAGCGCGAGGAGGGCGGACGGGTGTAGC
>JBBIQI010000036.1:14163-20970 GCA_037442465.1 Burkholderiales bacterium | reverse complement strand
ACGTCATGCCGAGCCGCGCCGTCCTCGTCATTCCGAGCCGACCACGCTTCGTCATTCCGAGCCGAAGGCGAGGAATCTCGCCCGGTTGCAGCGCCGAGATCCCTCGCGGTGCTCGGGATGACGGAACGATGTGAGCTTCAACATTCCGATCCCACTGTTCCAGGTCATTCCGAACCGCTCTCGGCAATCCGAACCGCGTTCTATCGTGTGATTCCGAGCGGGTCAACCATCGTCAATCCGAGCGAGTCACCCTTTGTCATTTCGCGCCCAAGGCGAGGAATCTCGCCCGCTCGCCGCGCCGAGATCACTCGCGCCGCTCGGGATGACGGAACAATGTGCGCCTCAATACCACGGCGCCGGACCGCCGAGATCCGTCGCGCCGCTCGGGACGACGGAACTGGCGCCTGCAGGGGCGAAACGAAATCGCAGCCATGTGGCCTCACGCGATCGGCAAGCTCGCAGTCATACATGCGGTCATCGCGCACCCGCCACGCTGGGATGCGTGTACAAGAGGTCGATCGGATAGCGCTGCCCGCGCAGGTAGTCCTCGACGCACCTCATCACCAGCGGGCTGCGATGCTCGTGCGCGCGGGCGCGCAGTTCGTCCACCGTGAGCCAAAGCACGCGCAGGATGCCGGCATCGAGCGCGCGGCCGGCGACGCGCTCGCCGAGTTCGCCCACGAAGGCGAAGCGCAGATAGGTCACGTCGTCGGGCGCATCGGCGCCGCGCGCCTGGCGAAACAGGTACACGCCGAGCAACTGCGTCGGCACGAAAGGATGCGCCGTTTCCTCCAGCGTCTCGCGCGCACAGCCGGCGAGAAGCGACTCGCCCGGGTCGAGGTGTCCGGCCGGCTGGTTGATGCGAACGCCGTCGCGCGTGCGCTCCTCGACCAGCAGGAAGCGCCGCTCGCGCTCGACGATCGCGGCCACGGTGACCGCAGGTTTCCAGACGATGGACATGAAAGACGCTTAAGGATCGCACGCCGGCTGGGCGGGCGAGGCACTTCGGGAAACCGGGATAATATGCGCAGGCAGCCGCCAGCCCATTGCATGCGGGCCGCAGTCAGCGGCAACAAGAAGCGGGGGAGCATCCCAGATGAGAATCGGAGTACCGGCCGAAACACGCCCGGGCGAGACCCGTGTGGCCGCCACCGCCGAGACGGTCAAGAAGCTCGTCGCCGGCAAGCACACGGTCGTCGTGCAGTCCGGCGCGGGCACTGCCGCGAGCCAGACCGACGAGATGTACGTCGCCGCCGGCGCGACCATCGGCACCGCGGCCGACGCCTTCGGCGCCGAAATCGTGTTGACCGTGCGGCGCCCCGAGCCGCAGCAGCTCGCGTTGATGAAAAAAGGCGCGGCGCTCATCGGCATGCTCGAGCCGTTCAACGACGAAGGCATCGCCGCGCTGAACGCCGCCGGGCTGACGGCCTTCGCGCTGGAGGCAGCGCCGCGCACCACGCGCGCGCAGAGCATGGACGTGCTGTCCTCGCAGGCCAACATCGCCGGTTACAAGGCCGTGATCCTGGCGGCCAACACCTACGGCCGGCTGATGCCGATGCTGATGACCGCGGCCGGCACGATCAAGGCGGCGCGCGTGGTGGTGCTGGGCGCCGGCGTGGCGGGGCTGCAGGCGATCGCCACCGCCAAGCGGCTTGGCGCGGTGATCGAGGCCTCCGACGTGCGGCCGGCCGTGAAGGAACAGGTCGAGTCGCTCGGTGCCAAGTTCATCGACGTCCCGTACGAAACCGACGAGGAGCGCGAGATCGCGCAGGGCGTGGGCGGCTACGCGCGGCCGATGCCGGAGAGCTGGATGAAGCGGCAGGCTGCCGAAGTGGCCAGGCGCGTCGCCGCCGCCGACATCGTGATCACCACCGCGCTGATCCCCGGGCGCAAGGCGCCGGTGCTGGTGAGCGAGGAGATGGTCAAGAGCATGCGGCCGGGATCGGTGATCCTCGACATGGCGGTCGAGCAGGGCGGCAACTGCGCGCTGTCCGAACTCGGCAAGACCGTGACCAAGTACGGCGTGCACATCATCGGCCAACCGAACCTGCCCGCGCTGGTGCCGGCCGACAGCTCGGCGCTGTATGCGCGCAACGTGCTGGACTTCCTCAAGCTCGTCTTCGACAAGGACGGCAGGTTCACGGTCAACCTGGACGACGACATCGTCGCCGCGTGTCTGCTGTGCGCCAACGGCGAGATCCGGCGCAAGAACGCGTGAGAGCAGCCCATCGTCTCGCCGGTGCGGACCCGACGCAGGCCGGGGCCCGGTTCGACGCGCGCACATGCAAGGGCCGCGCGACGTGAAGGCGAGCGATCTGATCCGCCGGCGCGCTGCGCGGCTGACGTCGCTGCTCGGCACCGAGTGCGCGATCGTCGGCGGGCCGATGGCGGGCGTGAACACGCCGGAGCTCGCCGCGGCGGTGTCGAACGCCGGCGGGCTGGGCTCGATCGGTTGCGGGATGATGATGCCGGCGCAGATCGAGGCGGCGATTGCGCGCATCCGCACACTGACCGGCGGGCCGTTCGCGGTCAATCTGTTCGTCACGCCGCAGCCCGTATCCGATGCGCGGCAGATCGAGTCGATGCAGGCGCGGCTCGCAACGTACCGCGCCGAACTGGGCCTGCCGCCGTTGCCGACGCCGACCGACTTCGCGCCCGACTTCGCACAGCAGTTCGACGCCGTGCTGGCCGCGCGCGTGCCGGTGTTCTCGTTCACCTTCGGCGCGCTCGACCGCGGCCGCCTCGCTGCGCTGCACGCGCAGGGTGCGAAGGTCATCGGCACGGCCACCTGCGTGCGCGAAGCGAAGCTGCTTGCCGAACTCGGCTGCGATGCGGTCGTCGCCTCGGGCCTTGAAGCGGGCGGGCATCGCGCGACTTTCGCGCTGCCCTTCGAGCAGGCGCAGGTGGGGTTGTTCGCGCTGCTGCCGCAGGCCGCGGCGGCCGTCGATGCGCCGCTGATCGCCGCCGGCGGCGTCATGAACGCGCAGCAGGCCGCCGCCGCGCTGCTGCTCGGCGCCAGCGGCGTTCAGCTCGGCAGCGCGCTGCTGCGCTCGCCCGAGTGCGGCGCGTCGGACGCGTACAAAGCTGCGCTCGCCGGCATCGAGGACACCGGCACTCGGCTGACGCGCGCGTTCAGCGGCCGCCCGGCGCGCGGTGTCGTCAACCGCTTCATGCGCGAGATCGACGCGGCCGGCGACATTCCCGAATACCCGATCCAGAACCGCCTGACGCAGGACATCCGCGCCGCCGCCAACGCGCAGGGCAAGGCCGAGTACGTGTCGCTGTGGGCGGGGCAGGCGGCGGGGATGGCGCGCGCCGAGCCGGCGGCGACGATCGTTCGACGCATCGCCGAAGAACTGGCAACACTGTAGGAGGCTGCCTTGGAAACCGTCAGTCCGACCGTCATCAACCTGATCATCTTCGTGCTGGCGATCTACGTCGGCTACCACGTCGTGTGGAACGTCACGCCGGCGCTGCACACGCCGCTGATGAGCGTGACCAACGCGATCTCCGCGATCATCATCGTCGGCGGCATGCTGGCTGCCGCGATGACCGAAACCACGCTCGGCAAGGGCATGGGCGTGCTTGCGGTCGCGCTCGCGGCGGTCAACGTGTTTGGCGGCTTTCTCGTCACGCGCCGGATGCTCGAGATGTTCAAGAAAAAGGACAGAGGAGAGAAGAAATGAGCGCCACGGAAAGGACCCTGTCCTCGCCGGCGCAGGCCGACGCGCCGCGAGTGGCGTCGGCCGCGGCGGCCGAAGCCAACCGGGAACCGAAGGGGGAGCAGAAATGAGCACGGCGTTCGTTGCCCCGGCGCGCGCCGGGAACCAGGCACCACGCCCCGGCGATCGGGCCGCGACCGCCGCCGCGAAGACGACCGCGGGGAGGGCTGCATGACGCTCAGCCTCAACGTCGTCATCCTGCTGTATCTGGTCGCCTCCGTCTGCTTCATCCAGGCGTTGAAGGGCCTGTCGCATCCGACGACCTCGCGCGCGGGCAACGTCTTCGGCATGGTCGGCATGGCGATTGCCATCGTCACCACGGTGGCGCTCGTCTACAAGCTGCGGCCCGACATCGCCACCGCCGGCATGGGCTGGATCCTGCTCGGCATGGTCGTCGGCGGTGCGGTCGGAACGACGATCGCGTTCCGCGTCGAGATGACCAAGATGCCCGAGATGGTGGCCTTCATGCACTCGATGGTTGGTCTGGCCGCGGTGTTCATCGCGATCGCCACCGTCGCCGAGCCGTGGGCCTTCGGCATCGTCGAGCGCGGCGGCGCGATCCCCGCCGGCAACCGCGTCGAGCTGTTCATCGGCGCCTTCGTCGGCGCGATCACGTTCTCCGGCTCGGTGATCGCATTCGGCAAGCTGGCGGGCAAGTACAAGTTGCGCGTGTTCCGCAGCGCGCCGGTCGTCTTTCCGGGCCAGCACATGCTGAACCTCGCGCTGGCGCTGGCGATGCTCGCCTTCGGCCTGTGGTTCGTATTCACGCAGGCGTGGCTGCCATTCTGGGCGATGCTCGCCATCGCGTTCGTGCTGGGCGTGCTGATCATCATCCCGATCGGCGGCGCCGACATGCCGGTCGTGGTGTCGATGCTGAACAGCTACTCCGGCTGGGCGGCGGCGGGCATCGGCTTTTCGCTGAACAACTCGATGCTGATCATCGCCGGCTCGCTGGTGGGTTCTTCGGGCGCGATCCTGTCCTACATCATGTGCCGCGCGATGAACCGTTCGTTCTTCAACGTGATCCTCGGCGGTTTTGGCCAGGAAGGCGGCACCGTGGCGGCGGCCGCGCAGCAGCGCCCCGTCAAGAGCGGATCGCCCGAGGACGCCGCGTTCCTGCTGGCCAACGCCGAAAGCGTCGTCATCGTTCCGGGCTATGGCCTGGCGGTCGCGCGCGCGCAGCACCCGTTGAAGGAGCTGGCCGACAAGCTGATCGAGAAGGGCGTGAAGGTGCGCTACGCGATCCATCCGGTCGCCGGCCGCATGCCCGGACACATGAACGTGCTGCTCGCCGAGGCCGAAGTGCCGTACGACCAGGTCTTCGAGATGGAGGACATCAACCCGGACTTCGCCGACACCGACGTGGTGCTCGTGCTCGGCGCAAACGACGTCGTGAACCCCGCCGCCAAGGATCCGAAGTCGCCGATCGCCGGCATGCCGATCCTGGAGGCGTACAAGGCGCGCCAGGTGATTGTCAACAAGCGCTCGATGGCGGCCGGCTACGCCGGGCTGGACAACGAGCTGTTTTACATGGACAAGACGATGATGGTCTTCGGCGACGCCAAGAAGGTCGTCGAGGACATGGTCAAGGCGCTCGACTGAACGGAGGGGCCATGATGCGCACGGACGCCGTGCTGCTGGTCGTCGATGTGCAGAACGACTTCCTGCCGGGCGGCGCGCTCGCGGTGCCGCGCGGCGACGAAGTGATCCCGGTGGTCAACCGGATCGCGCGCGGCTTCGCCAACGTGATCCTCACGCAGGACTGGCACACGCCGAACCACATCTCGTTCGCCTCGGCTCATCCGGGCAAGAAGCCGTTCGAAACGACGCCGCTGGCGTACGGCGCGCAGGTGCTGTGGCCCGACCACTGCGTGCAGGGCACGCGCGGCGCGGACTTCGCCGCCGCGCTCGACGTGCCGCAGGCGCAGGCGATCATCCGCAAGGGCTATCACGCGCACACCGACAGCTACTCGGCGTTCCTCGAAGCCGACCGCAAGACCCCGACCGGGCTCGCCGGGCTGCTGCGCGAGCGCGCCATCAGGACCGTGTACTGCTGCGGGCTGGCGACCGACTTCTGCGTGGCGTGGAGCGCACTCGACGCGCGCGCCGCGGGCTTCGAGACCTACGTGATCGAAGACGCCTGCCGCGCGATCGACGCCGCCGGCTCGCTCGCCGCCGCCCGCACCGCACTCGCGCAGGCACAGGTGCCGTTCATCACCGCCGACGCGCTCTGAGCGCGCACCTATCGAGGATTACGCAACCTCGTGACGCCGCCACCTTGCGAGTTCGCTGGGCGCTGGCTGTCGCCGGTTCTGTCATCCCGAGCGCAGCGAGGGATCTCGACACTTCGAGCAGCGGAGATTCCTCGACCTTGGCTCGGAATGACCAGGGCTCCGCCATGCAGACGCCAACCGGTGGGCAGGTGTTCCGAAGATAAGTAATGGTCAATAAGGTTCGACCGATACCGGCATCGCGCTAACGCGATGCCGGTAGGTGTACGGCGCCCTTGGACAAGCTGCGCGCGCGCAGCGTTCCGCGCGCGTTTCGCATCGCAAGCGACTCGAACATCGCGATTAGCGGATCGCGTGGATGTCGCTCGCGGCCTGCGTCGTCTACGTTGGGTGTGCGCGCCGTCGCGCGCGTTGCCACGTTTCCGATGGAGGTACGCATGAAAACGATTTCGCTTGTCCTGCTGACCGCCGCGAGCTGCGGCTTTGCATTGCCTGCTTTCGCGCAGCCTGCCGACTGCGCCGCTGAGATCAGAAAGGTCGACGAAGCGCTCGCCAAGGGCCCGCAGGTCGACGCCGAACGGCTGCAGCAGGCGCGCAAGCTGCTCGACGAAGCCGAGAAGCTGCGCGCGCAGGGCAAGAACGCCGAATGCGTTGCGGCGGTCGAGCGCGCCAAGGCGATGCTCAAGCTCGGGACCTGATCGACCGGACCGTGGCCGCGATGATGCACGTGGCCTGCGTGTCACGCCGCCGCTCCGTATCCCGGTTCCGTCATTGCGCGTGCGATTTCATCAACCCGGGCGCGTTTCGGCCATCCGAGCGCGTCCCGTCATCCCGAGCACGTCTCGTCATTCCGA
>JBBIQI010000036.1:0-14063 GCA_037442465.1 Burkholderiales bacterium | reverse complement strand
TCGTCATTCCGAACCCACTTCGTCATCCCGAGCAGTGCGAGGGATCTCGGCGTTGCGAGCGGCCGAGATTCCTCGCTCCGGCTCAGGGCCGGGCTCGGAATGACATCGCGGGGTCATACTGCGCGGCGACTGCGTCGTCTTCCGATCGCGTCTGGTCATTCTCATCGCATTTCGCCATCCCGACCGCACTTCGTCATTCCGACCGCGCTTCGTCATTCCGACCGCGCTTCTTCATCCCGACCGCGCTTCTTCATCCCGACTGCACTTTGTCATCCCGAGCGGCGCGAGGGATCTCGTCCGTGCGCGTGACCGAGATTCGTCGCCTTCGACCCGGAATTCCCGGTCGCCGCCCAGAGCGACGCGAGGCGTCTCGGTCCTGCGCGAAGGCTTCGCGGTACGGGCCGCGCCCGAGGCTCGGCACGACGCGCGGCGCCGATTCGGCATGACGAGCCGTGTTTGGCGCAAGCGACGAACGGCGTCGCACGGACCCGCCTGGGGCTGTCAGCCCTCATGAGCATTCGCAACTCATGGCCGCTTGAAGTAGGCTTGTCCGTGCCGGCGCAATGCGTTCGCCGTGCGGCACGGCGCTTTGCCGACGATGGCCGACCAGATCCAGCTTCCCGCCGAACACCCGCTGCGACGCCGGCTCGCCGACGAGGTCCATGCGCGCCCGCCGCTGGCGGTCGAGCCGCCGGCCGCGATTTCGTGCGTCGCGCTGCTCCGCGGTGCGGACGACGGCGACGACCTGGCGCCGCTGCGCGCGCTGCTCGCCCGGCACGGGCGGCAGCTCGAGCCGCCACGGAACCCGCACCTCGTCGTCGAACTCGACGCGCTGCGCGTGAAGTGGGAGCGCCACAGCGAGTTCACGAGTTACACGCTGATCCGGCCGCTTTCGGTGAGCGATGAAGCGGCATTGCCCGCGCTCGCCACCGCGTTCGACGCGGTTGCCGCCGACTGGCTCGCGGCGCTGTCGGGGCAGACCATCGAGGCGATCGACGTGACGTTCGTTGCCGCGGGCGAACGCGAACCGTCCGTCGAGGCGCTCGCGCAGCTCTTTTCGGGGCCGACGCTGGTCGGCAGCCGGGTGTCTGATGCCGGTGCCCTGGTCTATACCGACTTTCAGTTGACGCCGGACGGGCGCAGCCGCTGGTTCGTGCTCGAGCGCAGGCTGACGCGCGGCCAGCGCGCGCGTGTGGTGCAGCGGCTGCTCGAGATCGGCATCTATCGTGTGATGGCGATGCTGGCGTTTCCGCTCGCGCGCGAGATGTCGGCGGCGTTGACCGTCGCCGAGCAGCGGCTGTCGACGATCACCGCGCGTATCGCCGAGCTGGGCGCGCACGCGACCGCAACCGCCGAAGTCGAACGCGAAGAGCGCATGCTGCTCGACGATCTGACCCAGCTTGCCGCCGAAATGGAAAAGGCGGTCGCGCACAGCGCGTTCCGTTTCTCTGCGTCGAAGGCGTACTGGGACATCGTGACCAAACGCGTCGCCGAGTTGCGCGAGGAGCGCATCGGCGGCATTCCGACGATCGGCGAGTTTCTGTCGCGCCGGCTCGAGCCGGCGATTAACACGGTGCTCGCCGCGGCGCGCCGGCAGCAGGAGCTGTCGGCGCGCATCGCGCGCGCCAGCGAGCTGCTGCGCACGCGCGTGGACATCACGCGCGAGGAGCAGAACTCGCAGTTGCTCGCCGCGATGGAACGCCGCGGCAAGCTGTCGCTGCGGCTGCAGCAGACGGTCGAGGGGCTGTCCACCGCCGCGATCACCTACTACGCGGTCGGCCTCGTGAGCTACGCGGTCAAGCCCCTGAAGGCTGTCTGGCCCGCGCTGAACCCGGACTGGATCACCGCTGCCGCGATCCCCGTGATCGCTTGGCTCGTCTGGCGCGGCGTGCACAAGATCCGCAAGGAACTGGCGGCGATCCATTGAGCGTCGCAGGCGCGGTACGACGTTCGCTCGCCGAACGTCTCTGCGCGAGCACCAAGCCGGACCGAAGCGCCGCGGCCGCTCCTGCGGCGCGAGACTCGGCGTCGAGGACGATGCGTGCGTTGCCTGGCAGCGCGCGGATTCGCATCATCCTGCGGTTCGGTCATGCCCGAGGGCGTGCTGCGGCCCTGACACTGGTTTTCTGCCGGGCCGCGCCTGCGCGCAGCGCCGACCGGAGCGCGACGATCCGCCCGGCTTGCGTGCGGTTGCCCTGTTGACCGTTACTTATCCTCGGCACACGAACCGCTTGGCGTCTGGATGCCTCGGCCCTCGTCATTCCGAGCCAAGGGCGAGGAATCTCGACTGCTCGCAGTGCCGGGATCGCTCGCTGCGCTCGGGATGACGGAACCGGCGACACCCAGCGCGAAGCGAACTTGCAAGGTGGCGGTGCCACGAGGTTGCGTACTCCTCGATAGTGTGGCGTCGCGGCGCGCGGAGGCATCAGACGAGCCGAGCGATCAGCCACGGCGCGAGCCACGGCGCCACGAGCGCGGTGACCAGCGCGGTGAGCCCCATCGCCAACCCGGCGAAAGCCCCCGCTTCCTCGTTGACGATGAAGGCGCGTGCGACACCCTGGCCGTGCGCGGCCAGCCCGATCGCGAAGCCGCGCGCCGCCCACGAACGCACGCGCAGCGCGTCGAAGACGAAGCGGCCGAGCGCCGCACCGGCGATACCGGTCAGCACGACCGACGCCGCCGTCAACGACGGCAGCCCGCCGATCTTTTCGCTGATGCCCATCGCGACCGGGGTCGTCACCGACTTGGGCGCGAGCGAGGCGAGCGTCGCGGGTGACGCCCCGAGCAGCCACGCGATCAGCACGGCGGAGACGAGTGCCACGACGACGCCGACGGCGAGTCCCATCGACAGCGCGAACCACGCGCGCTTGAGTTTCTTCGTCTGATCGAACAAGGGCACCGCGAGCGCGACCGTAGCCGGCCCGAGCAGGAAGTGCACGAACTGCGCGCCCTCGAAGTAGGTCGCGTAGTCCGACCGCGTCGCCCACAGCACGGTGACCAGCAATGCGATGCTGATCGCGACCGGATTGACCAGCGGATTGAAGCGGCTGCGCCGGTACAGCGCGAAAGCGAAGAGGTAAGCGAGCAAGGTCAGCGTCAGCCACAGCAGCGGCGACGCCGACAGATAGACCCAGACGTCCTTGACCGGCTCCAGCGGCGGCGTCATGCGGCGTCTTCCCCGTCGCGCGGCCACAGCGCGCGTACGGTGAGCGCGGTGGCGGCGAGCGCGAGCACGGTCGAAATGAGCAGCGCGAAGACGATCGCCACACCTTCGTCGGCGAGCCGCTGCCCGTGCGCCATCACGCCAACGCCCGCCGGCACGAACAGCAGCGACAGATGCTGCAGCAGCGCTGTCGAAGTCGGCCGCAGCGCGTCGAGCAGGGTGGGGCGCAGCGCGAGCGCGGCCAGCAGCAGGGTCATGCCGATGACCGGCCCGGGAATCGGCAGCCCGAAGCCGAAGGCGAGCGCTTCGCCGGCGAGCTGGAACGCGAGCAGGGTGGCGAGCGGGGCGATCATGGGGGTCGATGCGCGTGCGAAACGCGCCAGGAACCGGGCGCTACCCCAGTCGCCGATCGAGCCACTCGACCCAATGCATGACCGGTGTGTCCGTGCCGCTCGCCAGATGCGCGATGCAGCCGATGTTGGCCGACAGGATCACGTCGGGCTTGGGGGCTTGCAGGTTGTCGAGCTTGCGGTCTCGAAGCTGGTACGACAGTTCCGGCTGCAGCACCGAGTAAGTACCGGCCGAGCCGCAGCAGAAGTGGCTCTCGGCGAACGGCAGCACCTCGGCGCCGAGGGCGCGCAGCAGGTCCTCGACCGCGCCGCGGATCCTCTGCGCGTGTTGCAGCGTGCACGGCGGGTGGAACACCACGCGTCGTCCGACACCGGTCTCGCCGACGCCGCTTCCCCCGGCGAGCGGCTTTGCCTTGGTCGCCAGCGCTGCGCTGAACGACGCCAGCACCTCCACGACATCCTTCGTCAGCTCGGAGATGCGCCGGGCCTTCTGCGCATACGCCGGGTCGTGCCGCAGCAGATCGCCGTAATCCTTGACCATCGCACCGCAGCCGCTGGCGTTCATCACGATCGCTTCGCAGCCGGCCTCGACGTGCGGCCACCAGGCGTCGATGTTGCGGCGCGCATCGGCCAGCCCGCCGTCATGATCGTTGAGGTGGTAGCGGATCGCCCCGCAGCAGCCGGCGTTCGCGGGGCGCACCAACTCGATGCCGAGTGCGTCGAACACGCTTGCAGTGGCGGTGTTGATGTTGGGTTGCATCGCCGGCTGCACGCAGCCTTCGAGCAGCACCATCTTGCGCGGGTGCGAGCGGGCCGGCCAGGCGCCTGCGTTCTGCTTCGCCGGAACCTTGGCCTTCAGACTCGCCGGCAGCAACGGGCGCACCGCCTGGCCGAGCTTCATCGCCGGGGCGAACAGCGGGCTCGTCAACCCTCCCTTCAACGCGGTGCGCACGAGCCGCTCCGATAACGGACGCGCAACGCGCTTGTCGACGACCGCGCGGCCGATGTCCAGCAGGCGCCCGTACTGCACGCCGGAAGGGCAGGTCGTCTCGCAGTTGCGGCAGGTCAGGCACCGATCCAGGTGAAGCTGCGTCTTCGCGGTGACCGTGTGCCCTTCGAGCGCCTGCTTCATCAGGTAGATGCGGCCGCGCGGGCTGTCTAGTTCGTCGCCGAGCAACTGGTACGTCGGGCAGGTCGCGGTGCAGAAGCCGCAATGCACGCACTTGCGCAGGATGGCATCGGCCTCGCGGCCTTCGGGCGTGTCGCGGATCCAGTCGGCGAGGGCAGTCTGCATGAGCGGTTCAGCACCGAGACAGCGGGCTCACCGAGAAACCGTATGGCGCGATTCGCATTTTTTCGGTGCCCTTTGTGCCGCCGTGTTGTCGGTCAGAAGTGCGCATACATCCGTCCGGGATTGAAGATGCCGGCCGGGTCGAACTCGGCCTTCAGCCGCTGATGGATCTTCGCGATTGCGGGTTCGAGCGGGTGGAACACGCCGCCGAGCCGGTCGCCGCCGCGAAACAGTGTCGCGTGCCCGCCGAGCGCTGCCGCGCGCGCGCGGATCGCCGACGCGGGCGCGGTCGATCGCAGCCAGCGCAGCGCCCCGCCCCATTCGATCAACTGCTCGCCGGGCAGCGCCAGCGGCTCGGTAGTCGAAGGCACCGACAGGCGCCACAGCGGCGCGTTGAAGACGAAGAACGCTTCGGTGTGCTCGCGAATGCCGCGCCAGAAGCTCGCCGCGCGCACTTCCTCGACGTGCGCACCGCCCAGTCGCTCGCGCGCCGAGCGGATCGCCGCCTGCGCGCCCGACAGCCGCACGTGCAGCTCGCCTGCGTGCCACGCGGTCGCCGAGATCGGCAGCGGCTGCGCCGCCCATTCGTTCATCCGCCGCAGCGCGGTCGGCTCGTCGAACTCGAAGCGCAGCGTCGCTTCGGCCACCGGCTTTGGCAGCACCTTCAGCGACACCTCGGCGATCAGCCCGAGCGTGCCGAGCGAGCCGGCGAGTGCCCGCGCGACGTCGTAGCCGGCGACGTTCTTCATCACGGTACCGCCGAAGGACAGCAGATTGCCGCGGCCGTCGACGAGCTTGGCGCCGAGTACGTAGTCGCGCACCGCACCGGCGGTGGCGCGCCGCGGTCCCGACAACCCGGCGGCTACGCAGCCGCCGACGGTGGCCGCCGCGCCGAAGTGCGGAGGCTCGAACGCGAGCATCTGGCCCTTGCGGTCCAGCTCGGCTTCGAGCTGCGCGAGCGGCATCCCGCAGCGGACCGTGACGACGAGTTCGGTCGGCTCGTACGCGACGATGCCGTCGCCGCGGCCGCCGTAGCCGCGCGGGTCGAGCGCATCGCCGCGCGACGGATTGCCGTAGAAGTCCTTGGTGCCGCCGGCGCGGATCTGCAGCGGCTGCTTGGCCGCGGTCGCTGCGCGGATGCGGTCGATGAGCTCGGAAAGGGCGTTCATGTTGTTGTCGCCGCTCATGGTCACCGCTCAGCGAGATGCGCCCACCGGCCGCAGGCCGCCGCACGGTCGAAGCCCGACGTGTGGCGAGGGCCGGCCCGCAAGCTACGCACCCGTGGCGTCGGGCCTCGCATACCGCTGCTCTTCACCCGATCGCTGTCCGCGTGTCCGGGCCGAGGGAACGTCCATGCACACGGCGCGGCAAGTTCAAAACCTTGGAATCTCGGGAAACTTCAACTCGCCGCCGTGCACGTGCATCTTGCCGTACTCGGCGCAGCGCGCGAGTGTGGGGATCGCCTTGCCGGGGTTCAGCAGGCCGGGCGGATCGAACGCGCGCTTGACCGCGAAGAAGGCTTCGAGTGTTGCGCGGTCGAACTGCTTGCACATCTGGTTGATCTTCTCCACGCCGACGCCGTGCTCGCCGGTCACCGTGCCGCCGACCTCGACCGACAGCTCGAGGATGTCGAAGCCGAACGCCTCGGCGCGCGCGACCGAATCCGGGTCGTTCGCGTCGAACATGATCAGCGGATGCAGGTTGCCGTCACCGGCGTGAAACACGTTCGCGCAACGCAGCCCGTAGGTCTGCTCCATGCCCTGGATCGCTTTCAGCACCTCGCCGAGCCGCTTGCGCGGGATCGTGCCGTCCATGCAGTAGTAGTCGGGCGAGATGCGGCCGACGGCAGGGAACGCCGCCTTGCGGCCGGCCCAGAAGCGCAGCCGCTCGGCTTCGCTCTCCGAGACCTTCAACTGCGTGGCGCCGCTTTTCGCGAGCACCGCCTTCATGCGCTCGATTTCCTCGGCGACCTCTTCCGGCGTACCGTCGGATTCGACCAGCAGGATCGCAGCGGCGCTGGTGTCGTAGCCGGCGCGCACGAAGGGCTCGACCGCGCCGACCGCTGGTTTGTCCATCATCTCCATGCCGGCCGGGATGATGCCGGCGGCGATCACCGCGGCGACCGCGTCGCCGGCCTTCTCGATGTCGTCGAATGAGGCCATGATCGCCTGCGCGTACTGCGGCTTCGGCACCAGCTTGACCGTCGCCTGCGTCACGACGGCGAGCATGCCTTCGGACCCGACCGTCAGCGCGAGCAGGTCGAAGCCTGGCGCATCGAGCGCGCGCGAGCCGAACTCGACGACCTCGCCTTCGATCGTCACGCCGCGCACGGCGAGCACGTTGTGCACCGTCAGCCCGTACTTCAGGCAGTGCACGCCGCCGGCGTTTTCGGCGATGTTGCCGCCGATCGTGCAGGCGATCTGGCTCGACGGGTCGGGCGCGTAGTACAGGCCGTGCGGGGCGGCCGCCTCCGAGATCGCCAGATTGCGCACGCCCGGCTGGACGACCGCGGTGCGCGCCACCGGATCGATCGCGAGGATGCGGTTGAACTTCGCCATCGACATCAGCACGCCGGCGTTGTGCGGCAGCGCGCCGCCCGACAGCGACGTGCCGGCGCCGCGCGGAACGACCGGCACCTGCAGCGAATGGCAGATGCGGAGGATCTGCACGACCTGGGCTTCGGTCTCCGGCAGCGCAACTACCATCGGCAACTGGCGGTATAGCGTCAGGCCGTCGCACTCGTAGGCGACCGTGTCTTCCTCGCGGTACAGAACGCAGTGCTCGGGCAGCGCGATGCGCAGCGCGGCGACGACCTTGCGCTGCCGCTCGGGGTCGATCGGCCCCGTGCCTTCGAGCGGAAGGCGCTCGGCGAGCTGCTTGACTTCGGCGGGGTCGTTCATCGCCTGCGAAAGCTAGCACAGCGCGCCGTGCATGCGTGCGCCGCGCCGGCAACGCTGCTTTGACCGCGCGTTGCGAATCGGCCGGTCCGGCCGTCTCGGTAAGATGCGCCGGGCTTGCCAGGGAGGGAGAACATGCGAATCGCCGCCGCGCTTGCCGCGCTGGGTGCGCTGTGGATCGCCGTGCCGGCGGCGGCGCAGGATCCGGCACGCGGGCAGCGCTTGTTCGTCAACACGAACGGCACCATCGGCAAACAGGTCGGCGACTGTGTCGCCTGCCACGCGAACATCGACGCGTTGCGCGAAATGATCCGCAATCGCGGCGGGCGGCCCGACGATGCGGCCTCGGTACGCCGCATCCTGCAGCGGGCGATCGACGGGGCGCAGCCCGGCGCGGCAGGCGCCAAGGCGCAGTACCGGGGCGTGTTGAAGGCGAAAGATCTCGACGACCTCGCTGCCTACATCGTGCGGGCGAAGTTGTCTGCGCGGCGTGGCGCGGACGCGCTGGCGCTGCGCTAGCCCGGATATTTCACGGGGGCGCGTCAGTTGCGCGAGCGCATTGCGCGCGGCAGGTTGCGCGAGACGGTCGCAGCCAAGGCCAGAGGGCCTTGGCGAGAAGTTGAGCGCAAGATGACCGCGCAGGCGCCGCGCAAACCCGCGCAGCCCCGGCGATACGGAACGGATTGCGCTCGGCGAACCGCAAGTGCCTGCCGAAGGAGAAGAAAGTACGCCCGCGGGGGCGACCTCGTGAAATATCCGGGCTAGGGCGCGCGGCTACAGCAGCAGGCCGGACAGATCGACCGTCACGCCCGGCAGCATCGGCACCGGCGTGGGGCCGGGCGTTTCCGTCGCGGTGATGTCGGTATAGCGATCGCCCTGCGGCGCGCGATAAAAGCGCACCAGCGAAAAGTCCAGATCGACGATCCACACCTCCGGCACGCCGTGCTGGGCGTACAACGGCACCTTCACCTGGCGGTCGAAGGCGGCGGTCGCCTGAGAGACCTCGATGACGAGCAAGGTGTCGGCCGCCGTGGGTATGGCTTCCGCATAGAAGTCTTCCCGCGGCCGCAGCAGCGCGAGGTCGGGTTGCGGTTCGGAGCGTTCGCCGAGACGGATCGGATTCTGGATCGAAACGATCGCACGCGTGCCGACCGCAGCGGTTAGAGCGCGTGTCAGCCTGTTTACCGTCGCCGCGTGCCTGCTACCGATCGGCGCCATATCGACGATCACCCCTTCGATCAGCTCGACGCGGGCGTCGCGCGCGAGCACGCCCGTCTCGGCCATGCGGTGGTATTGCTCGACCGTCAGCCGATGCCGCTGTACGCCCAGTTCGGCGGGAAACTCTTCGATCACACCCATGTCGCAGCCGTCCGCCAGCTCGCTCGCGGGCAGTATATCGGTAGCTACGCCGACCGCGCGCGGGGATGCGGCGGACGGCGCAGCTGGCACGGCGGCCGGTTACGCCGTCCGCAGCACCTTGCCCGGGTTCAGGATGTTCAGCGGATCGAACGCGCGTTTGATGCGCGCCATCAGGTCCACCGCGTCGGCGCCCAGTTCTTCGATCAGGAAGTCCATCTTGTGCAGGCCGATGCCGTGCTCGCCGGTGCAGGTACCGTCCATCGCGAGGGCGCGCGCGACGATGCGGCGGTTCAGGCGTTCGGCTTCTTCGAGTTCGCGCGGATCGTCCGGATCGACCAGGATCGCGCAGTGGAAGTTGCCGTCGCCGACATGGCCCAGGATCGGCGCCGGCAGGAAGCTCTGCGCCGTATCCTCGATCGTCGCGGCGATGCAGTCGGCCAGTCGCGAGATCGGCACGCACACGTCGGTGGTCACGCTGCGGCAGCCCGGTTTCAGTTGCAGACAGGCGAAGTAGGCGTTGTGCCGCGCGGTCCACAGCCGCGAGCGGTCTTCCGCTTTGGTGGCCCACTCGAAGTCCTGCCCGCCATGCTCGCGCGCGATCTGCTGCACGATTTCGGCCTGCTCCTGCACGCCCGCCGTCGAGCCGTGAAACTCGAACAGCAGCAGCGGCAGCTCGGGCAGGCCAAGCCTGCTGTGCGCGTTGACCGCTTTCACGGTCAGCGCGTCGAGCAGTTCGCAGCGCGCGATCGGCACGCCCAGCTGGATCGTCGCGATCGTCGTCTTGACCGCGGCGTCGACGCTCGGGAACGAACAGATCGCCGCCGAGATCGCCTCCGGCTGCGGATAGACCTTCAGCGTGATCTCGGTGACGATGCCGAGCGTGCCTTCGGAGCCGACGAAAAGCCGCGTCAGGTCGTAGCCGGCGCTGGACTTCTTCGCGCGGCGCGAGGTGCGGATTACCTTGCCTTCGGCGGTGACCACGGTGAGCCCGAGCACGTTCTCGCGCATCGTGCCGTAGCGCACCGCGTTCGTTCCGGACGCGCGTGTGGCGACCATGCCGCCGATCGTGGCGTCCGCGCCCGGGTCGATCGGGAAGAACAAGCCCGTGTGCTTGATCTCGTCGTTCAACTGCTTGCGCGTCACGCCTGCCTGCACGGTGACCGTCAGATCCTCCGGATTGACCGCGAGCACCTTGTTCATCTGCGAAAGATCGACGCAGACGCCGCCGGCGATCGCGAGCAGATGGCCTTCGAGCGAGGAGCCGACGCCGAAGGCGATCACCGGCACGCGCCAGTCCGCGCACAGTTCGACGAGGGCGGCGACGTCCTCGGTCGACTGTGCGAACACGACCGCGTCGGGCGGCACGGGAGCAAACGGCGACTCGTCGCGGCCGTGGTGTTCGCGCACCGCGGCGGCGGTGGAGCACCGCTGGCCGAAGCGCGCCTGCAGCGCGGACAGGAAAGCCGACGGCAGCGGCCGGCGCAGCGCGTTCGTCGAAGTCGGTGCGTTCATAATCCACTCCGATCCAATGGGTCTGCCGCGGGCGAATGCCGGCGGCAGCCGATCACTGCGCTCGCCCCCGACAGGGCAAAGGGGCGGGGTGAGGGGTCACGACCGTTCTCGCGCGCTCGATCAGACGCCGACGATTCTAGGACAGCACCATGGGCAAGCGCCTTTCGAAGATCGCCACGCGCACCGGCGACGACGGCACCACCGGACTCGGCGACGGCACGCGCACGCGCAAGGATGCGCTGCGCATCCAGGCGATCGGCGAAGTCGACGAACTGAACTCGTTCATCGGCCTGCTGGTGACCGAAGCGCTGCCCGACGAGGTGTGCGCCGATCTGCTCGACATCCAGCACGATCTGTTCGACCTCGGCGGCGAGCTGTGCATTCCCGGCTATTCGATGCTCAAGGACGTGCAGGTCGCCCGGCTCGACGAGCGGCTCGAGCACTACAACGCCACGCTGCCGCGGCTGGCGGAGTTCATCCTGCCCGGAGGCTCGCGGGCGGCGGCGATCGCGCACGTGTGCCGCACCGTGTGCCGCCGCGCCGAGCGCGCGATCGTCGCGCTGGCGGCGCACGAGGCCGTCAACGACGCGCCGCGCCAGTACGTCAACCGGCTGTCCGACCTGCTGTTCGTGCTCGCGCGCGTGCTCAATCGCCACGCCGGCGGCAGCGACGTGCAGTGGCAGCAACGGAAGAATCAGTGATTCGTGGGGCGGTATTCACCACCGAGGCACCGAGAACAACGCGAAAAGGCAAGGGCTTTTCTCTGTGCTCTCAGTGTCTCTGTGGTGAATGTAACGGCCTTCGCGGGGAACCGGTATCACCACAGAGGCACGGAGGCACAGAGAAATGCTTCGCTCGGTGTTCTCCGCGTCGCGGTGGTGACGCGGTTGCTTGCCGCAGGCACTTCGGTCGACGCGGTGCGCGGTCCGTCCGCTGCATCGTCGGTTCGTCGCCCCGGAGCTGAAGCGGCGGTGGCGCGTGCCTACACTGCGCGCCACACAAGTCCGGGGGTAAGCCGAATGAGAATCCTGATGGGCCTGGCTGCGGCGCTGGCACTGGCCGGCGTGCTCGAAGCTGCCGCGGAGCCGGCGCGCCCACTCATTCCCGTGCTCGACGCGGTGACGATCGACGCACGCTGCGACGCCGAGCTCGCCAAGCTGCGTGCGCGCAAGACGGCAATGGAACGCACCCGCGGCGCGGGTCGAATTCTCGCCGAGTGGAACCGCCTGTCGATCGCGTCAGGCGATTTCGTCAATCCGGTCTACCTGCTCGCCAACGTCCATCCGGATCAGGCCACTCGCGATGCGGCACAGCGCTGCGTCGAGAAGCTCGTTCCGTTCGAGACGGCGCTGTTTCAGAGCGAGGCGCTGTATGCGCGCGTCAAGGCGCTCGCGCCGCGCGATGCGGTCGACGCGATCTACCGCAGCGAACTGCTCGACTCCTTCGAGGACAGCGGCGTGGCGCTGCCGCCGGGCGAGCGCGCCCGCGCCAAGGCCTTGCGCGACGAAATCGAAAGCCTCGCACTGAAGTACCAGAAGAACGTCAACGAGGACAAGACCGCCGTCGCCATTGCGCTCGAAGAGGCCCAAGGCATGCCGCAGTCGTGGATCGACGCGCGCAAGCGAGACGGCGCGGGGCGGCTCGTCGTCACGCTCGACTATCCGACCTATCTGCCGTTCCTGGAAAACGCGGTGAACGAGGACGCGCGCCGCCGCGTCTGGACCGCCAAGCTGCAGGAAGGCGGTGCGGTCAACCTCGACCTGCTCGACCGCGTGCTGCAATTGCGGCACGAACTGGCCCGGCTCTACGGACTGCCGGACTACGCGACCTTCGCGCTGCGCCGGCGCATGGCGCGCACGCCCGCGGCGGTCAACGACTTTCTCGCGAGCGTGACGCAGGCGGTCGACGAAGTCGAGGCGCGCGAGCTGGAAGAGCTGCGCGCCGACAAAGCCGCGCTGCTCGGCAGGCCGCTCGCGGAGGTGAAGCTCGAGCGCTGGGACGTCGCGTTCCATCAGGAGCGCGTACGCCGCAGCCGTTTCAACGTTGATCAGGAGGCGCTGCGCGCGTACTTCCCGACCGAGGTGAGCATCCGTTACGCGCTTGCGCTCGCCGAGACGCTGTACGGCATCCGCTTCGTCGAGCGCGAGGTGCCGCGCTGGCATCCGGACGTGCGCTACTTCGACGTGCGAGAAGCCGGCGCGAACGGCCGGCCGGGCCAGTTCATCGGCGGCGTCTACCTCGATCTGTATCCGCGCGAAGGCAAGTACAACCACGCGGCCGCTTTCCCGGTGCGCGCGGTGTCCACTCTCGCGCAACGCACGCCGATTTCAGTGCTGGTCACCAACTTCGACCGCCGCGGGCTGAACCACGACGAACTCGAAACGCTGCTGCACGAGTTCGGCCACGTGCTGCACGGCGTGCTGTCGAAGACGCGCTACGCGGACCTCGGCGGCACCTCGGTCAAGCGCGACTTCGTCGAGGCGCCTTCGCAGATGTTCGAGGAGTGGGCCCGCCGGGAAGAGCCGCTCGCGCTGTTCGCGCAGCTTTGCCCCGAGTGCCCGCGGCTGACGGCCGAGCAGGTCGAGCGGTTGCGTGCAGCGCGCCGTTTCGGCAACGGCATCCGCTATGCGCGCCAGTGGCAGTTCGCCACGTACGACATGCGGCTGCATACCGGAGCGCCCAAGCCTGCGCTCGCGACCTGGATCGAGATCGAGCGGGCCTCCAGGCTCGGCCACGTCGAAGGCACGATGCTGCCGGCGAGCTTCGGGCACCTCGTCGGCGGTTACGCGGCGGGCTACTACGGCTACATGTGGTCTGAGGTGCTCGCGCTCGACATGCTGTCGGGCTTCGGCGGCAAGCTGATGGACCCGAAGGCCGGACGCAAGTACCGGCATGCGATCCTCGAGAAGGGCGGCGAGCGGACGCCGCAATCGCTGGTCGAATCGTTCCTCGGACGCGCGCCCGCCAGCGGCGCGTTCTATGCCGAGATCACCGGGCAGCGGAAGTAGCCGCAGCGCGCGACGCACCGACCAAGCCAAGCGCGAGCGCGGAGCCGATCAGGATCAGCGCGCCGCCGGCCGCCATCGGCACGGTGATCGCCTCGCCGAGGAACAACCCACCCCACAGCACCGCGAACAGCGGGATCAGGAAGGTGACCGACGCGGCGCGCATTGCGCCGACGCGATCGATCAGTCGGAAGTACAGGATGTAGGCAAGCCCGGTGCACGCCACGCCGAGTGCCAGCGCGGCTGCCCAGTCGCGTACGCCGACCGGCGCGGTGGGCCACGTCGCCAACGCGAAGGGTGCCAGTGCGAGTGCGGCGGCGATCTGGCTGCCGGTGGCGACCGCAAGCGTGTCGACGCCGGCGAGGCGGCGCTTCGTGTAGTTGGCGGCGACCCCGTACGACAGCGAGGCGAGCAGCGCCGCGGCGATCTAACCCGGATATTTCACGGGGGGCGCGGCAGTTGCGCGAGCGCATTGCGCGCGGCAGG
>JBBIQI010000035.1:0-21037 GCA_037442465.1 Burkholderiales bacterium | reverse complement strand
AGCCGAAGGCGAGGAGTCTCCGCCGCTCGCAACGCCGAGATCCCTCGCATCCGCTCGGGATGACGGAAACAGCGCCCGCGAGCGCGAAGCGCACCCGCAAGGTGGCGGCGTCACGAGAGCGGGTGACCCACGGTAGACGCCGCGAGCACGGACAGAAGCAGACGGCTCCTTCCGGCGGTCCCGGTGCTGGCGGTGCAATCACCGCCCCTTCGAGCGCGATGCCGCTCGCACGGCGAACGCGCTACGCGCCCGCCTTTTTCGCGATCGGCGAGTACATGTCGAGAAGCTGCAGCCGCGTGGCCTGCAGACGTTCGGAGACGACTTCGAGCAGCCGGTGCATGAAGGCGTAACCGAAGGCCGCGTCTTCCTGGCACGCCTTGATCAGATCGGCGCCCTGGAAGGCGAGCGCTTCAACACGCTCGAGCGAGCGCGCCTGGAAGTGCTTGCCGCGGCCCATCAGCATCGCCGACCAGCCGAACTCGTCGCCGCCTCTGAGCGTCTGGATCCGGAACGTATGCCCGGGGGCGGCGATCTCCAGCGCCACCAGCCCCGAGACGATCAGGTAGAACTCGGAACACTCGTCGCCTTCGCGGAAGATCACCTGGTCGCGCTCGAACGTCGCCTCGCGCGCCAGCGCCGCGAGCTTGCGGATCTGCGGCTCGCCGAAGGTCTGCACGAACGGATGCTTGCGCAGCGCCTGCTCTGCCGTGGCCGTCGTCATCGCCCTGCCCTCCCTGTGGTCGCCTCCCGTTGGCGCCTGCGAAGCATTCGCCGAAGCTGCGCTGCGGACGTTGACACGTGTCAAGCCCCGGCGCGGGCGCCGCAATTAGGGTTGACACGATGAGTTTGCGCCGCAGGTCTACGTGGATCTGCGCATGGCGCGAGCGCGCGACCAAACGAACCGCCGATGGCGCTGCACACGTCGAAGAAGGGCCTGGACCTGCCGCTCGCCGGCGCGCCGGCGCTGCAGATCGAGGCTGCGCCGGCGGTCTCGCGCGTCGCGCTGCTCGGCGCCGACTACGTCGGCCTGAAGCCGGCGCTGCTCGTCGAGCCCGGCGCGCGCGTGCGGCGCGGCCAGCCGGTCATCGCCGACAAGAGCAATCCCGGCGTGCAGTTCACCGCACCGGCCGGCGGCGTGGTGGCCGAAGTCCATCGCGGCGAGCGGCGCGCCTTCGTCGCGCTGGTGATCGAAGTCGGCCCCGAGGACGCCACACCGCTGCGGTTCCAGCATCACGACGGCCGCGCGCCGGACGCGTTCGATGCGCCCGCGCTGCGCGCGCTGTTGCAGGAGTCCGGCTTATGGGTCGCCCTGCGCACGCGCCCTTTCGGGCGCGTTCCCGCGGTCGACGCCACGCCTGCGGCGCTGTTCGTCACCGCGACCGACACGCGTCCGCATGCGCCGCCGCCCGCCGTCGTGCTGGCCGAGCGCGCCGAGGCGTTTCGCACGGGCCTGGCCGCGCTCGCGCGGCTGGCGCAGCCGCTGTTCCTGTGCGTGGCGCCGGGCACCGCGGTCGAGGCGCCACCCGGCGTGCAGGTCGAGACCTTCGCCGGCCCGCATCCGGCGGGCAACGTCGGCTGGCACATCCACCGGCTGCTGCCGGTGCACGCCGCCCGCAGCGTCTGGCACATCGGCTATCAGGACGTCGTCGCGATCGGACATCTGCTCGCCACCGGCGAGCTGGACGTCGCGCGCGTGATTTCGCTCGCAGGCCCGGGCGTGCGGCGTCCGCGGCTGCTGCGCACGCGCATCGGCGCCTCGACCGACGAGCTCGTCGCCGGCGAGCTCGTCGCGGGCGAGCAGCGCGTGATCTCCGGCTCGGTGCTCGACGGCCGCGCCGCATGCGGCGCGGCCGAGGGCTATCTGGGCCGCTATCACCTGCAGATCGCCGCACTGCCCGAGGGGCGGACGCGCGAGCTGTTCGGCTTCATCGCGCCGGGCGCGGAGAAGTTTTCGGTGACCGGTGCGGTGCTCGGCGCGTTCCGCCGTGCGCATCGCTTCGTCCTGTCCACGTCGACGCACGGCTCGCCGCGCGCGATGGTGCCGATCGGCACCTACGAGCGCGTGCTGCCGTTCGACATGCTGCCGACCTTCCTGCTGCGCGCGCTGATCACCGGCGAGGACGAACGCGCCGCCGAGCTGGGCGCGCTCGAGCTCGACGAGGACGATGTCGCGCTCGCGACCTACGTGTGCCCGGGCAAGTACGAGTACGGCCCGCTGCTGCGCGCCGCGCTCGAGCGCCTGCGCAAGGAGCACTGATGAGCGTTCGCAAGACGACGACTGCGGCGAACGCTCATCCGCCCTCTCCCCCGCCCGTGTCCCACACGCGGGACACGGGCGGTACCGGCGGCGGATGGTCTCACGAAGATCCGCCGAAGGATCGGTAATGCCCTCGCTGCGCGCACTGCTCGATCGCCAGGCCCGCCACTTCGAGAAGGGCGGCCGGCTGGAGAAGTTCTACCCGCTGTGGGAGGCGATCGACACGTTCTTCTACACGCCGGCGTCGGTCACGCGCACGGCCGCGCACGTGCGCGATGCGCTCGACCTGAAGCGCATGATGATCCTGGTCGTCGTCGCCGCGCTCCCGTGCGCGCTGATGGCGATGTACAACACGGGGCTGCAGGCCAACCTCGCGCTCGACCCGGCGAAGACCGCAACGCTCGCGGGCTGGCGGCACGAGCTGATCCGGCTGCTCGGCGTCGGCTATTCGCCGGACAGCATCGCCGCCAACTTCGTGCATGGCGCGCTGTACTTCCTGCCGCTGTACATCGTGACGATGGCGGTCGGGCTGGCGTGGGAGGTCACCTTCTCGATCGTGCGCCGGATCGAGGTCAACGAAGGCTTCTTCGTCACCGGCATCCTGTACGTGCTGATTTTGCCGCCGACCACGCCGCTGTGGCAGGCCGCGCTCGGCATCAGTTTCGGCGTCGTGCTCGCCAAGGAGGTGTTCGGCGGCACCGGCATGAACTTCATCAACCCGGCGCTGGCGGCGCGCGCCTTCCTGTTCTTCGCGTACCCGGCCGAAATCACCGGCGACAAGGTGTGGACCGCGGTGCCGGCCGGCGCCGCCGTCGACGGCTTCTCCGGTGCGACGCTGCTCGCGCAACTGCGCGTGATGACGCAGCCGTTCGAAGAAGCGGGCTTTTCGTGGTGGAACGCCTTCGTCGGGCTGGAGCCGGGATCGATGGGCGAAACCTCGGCCGCTGCGTGTCTCGCCAGCGCGGTGCTGCTGCTCGTCACGAAGATCGCGTCGTGGCGGACGATGGCGGGCGTGGCGCTCGGCACGATCGCGATGGCGCTCGTATTCAACGCGATCGGCTCGGCCACGAACCCGTGGTTCGGCGTGCCGTTCTGGTGGCACATGGTGCTCGGCGGCTGGGCCTTCGGCACCGTGTTCATGGCGACCGATCCGGTGACTTCGCCGTTCTCGGAAACCGGCAAGTGGGTCTACGGCTTCCTGATCGGCGCGCTCGTGGTGCTGATCCGCATCGTCAACCCCGCCTACCCCGAGTCGATGATGCTGGTGATCCTGTTCATGAACGTGATGGCGCCGGTCATCGACTACGGTTTCGTCCGCGCCGACGTGCGGCGCAGGCGCGCGCGCCATGGATAGCGGCCGCCTCAATTCGACGCGCTACACGGTGCTGTTCGCGACCGCGGTGTGCGTCGTGTGCGCCGCGCTGGTGTCGGTCGCCGCGGTCACGCTGCAGCCGCGCCAGAAAGCCAACGCGCGGCTGTACATGGAGAAGAACGTGCTGGTCGCCGCGGGGCTCGTCGAGCCGGGCGCGGCGGTCGACCGCCGGCAGGTCGAGCGTTTTTTCGAGCGCGACATCCGCGCGCGGCTGGTGGATTTCGCCACCGGCGAACTGGTGCCCACGGACCGCATCGATGCGCGCAGCTACGACCAGCGCTCTGCACGCAACGACCCCGGTGCAAGCCGCGTCGCACCGCCGAACGACGCCGGCATCGGGCGGATTCCGAATTACGGGGTCGTCTACTTCGCGCTGAAGGACGGCCGCGTCGAGCAGATCGTCATCGCGGTCGAGGGGCTCGGCATGTGGGGGACGATCTACGGCTTCGTCGCGCTCGACCGCGACGCCAACACGGTGCGCGGGCTGACCTATTACGACCACAAGGAGACGCCGGGCCTCGGCGGCGAGATCGGCAACCCCGCGTGGCAGGCGCTGTGGCGGGGCCGCAAAGGCTACGACACGAACTGGCGCGCGGGCATCACGGTGATCAAGGGTCAGGCGGGGCCGCCCGATGTCGATCCGCTGCACGTCGACGGGCTGTCGGGCGCGACCGTGACCAGCAACGCGATCACGCGGCTGATGCGTTTCTGGCTGTCCGACGACGGCTACGGAAAATTTCTCAAGCGCTTCCGCGAAGGCGCGATCGAGGGGGTGAGCTGATGAGCGCGCTCGGCATGAGCTTCGGCAAGCGCGAGCGGTCGATCCTGCTCGCGCCGGTGCTCGCCAACAACCCGATCGGCGTGCAGGTGCTCGGCATCTGCTCGGCGCTGGCGATCACCACGCGCGTGGACAAGGCGCTGGTGATGACCGCCGGCGTCGTGCTGGTGGCGATGCTCGCCAACCTCGCCGTCAGCCTGGTGCGCAACCACACGCCGTCGTCGATCCGCATCATCGTGCAGCTTTCGATCATCGCGTCGCCGGTGATCGTGTTCGATCAGGTGCTGAAAGCCACGCTGTACGAGCTGTCGCTCGAACTGTCGGTGTTCGTCGGCCTGATCATCACCAACTGCATCGTGATGGGGCGCGCCGAAGGCTTCGCGATGAGCCACCCGCCGTACCCGTCGGTGCTCGACGGCATCGGCAACGGGCTGGGCTACGGGCTGGTGCTGCTGCTGGTCGCGTTCACGCGCGAGCTGCTCGGCGCCGGGCGCGTTTTCGGCTTCACCGTGCTGCCGCTCGCCAAGGACGGCGGCTGGTACGTGCGGAACGGGCTGATGCTGCTGGCGCCGTCGGCGCTGTTCCTGATCGGACTGCTGGTGTGGGCGCTGCGGCAGTACAAGCCCGAGCTGCAGGAGAAGGACTGAGCGATGGAACACCTGCTGAACCTCGGCGTCCGCTCGATGTTCCTCGAGAACATGGCGCTCGCCTATTTTCTCGGCATGTGCTCGTTCCTCGCGTGCTCGAAGAAGGTCGAGACCGCGATCGGGCTCGGCGCAGCGGTCATGTTCGTGCAGACGCTGACCGTGCCGCTGAACAACCTGCTGCTCGCCGGCCTGCTACGCGAAGGCGCGCTCGGCTGGCTCGCCCCGCAGCTTGCGAGCGTGAACCTGAGCTTTCTGTCGTTCATCCTGTTCATCGCGACGATCGCCGCCACCGTGCAGGTCGTCGAGATGGCGATCGACCGCTTCGCGCCGAAGCTGTACGCCACGCTCGGCGTGTTCCTGCCGCTGATCGCGGTCAACTGCGTGATCCTCGGCGGCTCGCTGTTCATGCAGGAGCGCGAATACTCGTTCGCCGAGAGCGTGGTCTTCGGGCTCGGCTCGGGCGCCGGCTTCGCGCTCGCGATCGTGGCACTGGCGGCGGTGCGCGAAAAACTCACCTACTCGAACGTGCCCGCCGGGCTGCGCGGGCTCGGCGTCACCTTCATCGCCGCCGGGCTGATGGCGCTCGCGTTCATGGTGTTCTCGGGGATCCAACTGTAGCCATGCTCGACGTCGTCGTCGCCGTCACGGTCTTCACCGGCGTGGTGCTGGCGCTGGTCGCCGTGCTGCTGGCGGCCCGCCGCAGGCTGGTGCCGGCGGGCGACGTGTCGATCGTCATCGACGACGATCCGGACAAGGCGCTGCGCGCAGAAGCCGGCACCACGCTGCTGGGCGCGCTGGCGAACAACCGGATCTTCATTCCGTCGGCCTGCGGCGGCAAAGGCTCGTGCGGCGTATGCGAGGTCGTCGTCAAGGAAGGCGGTGGCGAGCTGCTGCCGACCGAAACGGGCTTCATCTCGCCAGGCGAGGCGCGGCGCGGCGTGCGGCTGGCGTGCCAGGTCAAGGTCAAGCGCGACATGAAGATCGAGCTGGCGCCCGAGGTCTTCAGCGTGCGCAAGTGGACCTGCCGCGTGCTGCACAACCGCAACGTCTCGACCTTCATCAAGGAGCTGAAGCTGGCGCTGCCCGCGGGCGAGGACGTGCCTTTCCGCGCCGGCGGTTACGTCCAGATCGAATGCCCGCCGCACGCACTCACGTACCGCGAGTTCGACATCGACCCGCAATTCCGCGAAGAGTGGGACCGCTTCGACCTGTGGCGCTTCCGTTCGGTCGTCGACGAGCCGGTGACGCGCGCGTACTCGATGGCGAACTATCCGCTGGAAAAAGGCATCCTGCTGTTCACGATCCGTGTGGCGTTCCCGCCCGACTATCGCGAGGACATCCCGCCGGGCAAGATGAGTTCGTGGCTGTTCCGGCTCAGGCCCGGCGACGAGGTCACCGTGTCCGGCCCGTTCGGAGAATTCTTCGCGCGCGACACCGACCGCGAGATGTGCTTCGTCGCCGCCGGCGCCGGCATGGCGCCGATGCGCTCGCACATCTTCGACCAGCTCTACCGGCTGAAGTCCAAGCGCAAAATGACGTTCTGGTATTCGGCGCGCAACCTGAAGGAGGCGTTTTACGTCGAGGAGTTCGACCGCCTCGCCGCCGAGCACCCGAATTTCGAGTGGCATCTGGTGCTTTCGGAGCCGCGCCCCGAGGACCACTGGACCGGCCCGGTCGGGCTGGTCCGGCACAACGTGCTGCGCGATCTGTACCTGAAGCAGCACCCGGCGCCGGAGGACATCGAGTACTACCTGTGCGGGCCCGACGTGATGAACAAGGCGGTGATCCGCATGCTGCTCGACCTCGGCGTCGATCGCGAGAACATCATGCTCGACGACTTCGGCCTGTGAGGCCGGGACAGGGGGCACCATGCAAACGACGGTTGAAACGGTCGTCCGCAACAAGGCCAGTGGCGAGCTGATCGCGGTGCCGGCCGGCGCGACCGTCGCCGAAGCGGTCGCCGCGATGGTCAGCCACCGCATCGGCGCGGTGCTGATCCGCAACGAGGACGGCCTGGTCGACGGCATCTTCACCGAGCGCGACGTGCTCACGCGGGTCGTGCACGCCGGCCGCGATCCGAAGACCACGCCGATTTCGATGGTGATGACGCGCGACGTGCGCTTCGTCACGCCCGGCACGACGGTGGAGGCGGCGCTGAGCCTGATGACGGTCAACCGCCACCGGCATCTGCTGGTGATCGACGGACCGCGCGTCTACGGGCTGGTGTCGATCGGCGACCTGGTGCGCGAGATGATCGAGCACGGCGAGGGGCGCTTCGAGGCCGCCGTGCGCGAAGCCGAACGCAAGCAGGGATGAGGAGTCCACGATGGATGCATTGCTGACGACACGCCGCCGCCTGCTGCTGGGCGCGCTCGGCACGCTGGCGTTGGCCGGCTGCGGCGAGCGCCGCCCGCGCGGCGAAACGGATCCACTGCACTTCGGCGGCGACACGATGGGCACGCGCTACAGCGTCAAGCTCGCCGGCCGCTTCGCCGAGACACGCGCGGACGCGCTGCGCGAGGCCGTGCACCCCGCGCTCGACGGTGTGGACCGGCGCATGTCGGTGTATCGCGCCGACTCGGAGCTCGCCGCGTTGAACCGTGCGCCGGCCGGCGCGCCGTTCGCGCTGTCGGCCGATCTGTACGCGGTGCTCGCCGCCGCGCAGACGGTCGCGCAGGCTTCCGAAGGCGCGTTCGACGTGACGGTCGCGCCGCTGGTGGACACCTGGGGTTTCGGCCCGCCGCAGGGGCAGACGACGCGCGGCGTGCCGCCGCTGGCGCGCGTGCAACGGCTGCGGCCCGCGGTCGACTATCGCGCGCTGCGCCTGGACGCCGCGACGCGCACGGCGACCAAACTGCGCGAGGGCCTGCGCGCCGATCTGGGCGGCATCGCCAAGGGCTACGGCGTCGATCTGGCCGCGCGCGCGCTCGAAGCGGCCGGCGTGCGCGACTACATGCTCGAAGCCGGCGGCGAAGTGCGCGTGCGCGGCCACCACGCCGACGGCCGGCCGTGGCGCATCGGCATCGAGCGGCCCGATGCCTGGCCGCCGCGCGCGCACTACGTCGTGCCGCTCGCGGGCGGGGCGATGGCCACTTCCGGCGACTACCGGATCTACTTCGAACAGGGCGGCAAGCGCTACTCGCACGAGATCGATCCGGCGAGCGGCTTCCCGATCGATCATCGGCTGTGTTCGGTCACGGTCGTCGCCGACGACTGCATGACGGCGGACGCACTCGCCACCGCGTTGATCGTACTCGGGCCGGAGCGCGGCTGGGCGCTCGCGCAGCGGCTGGGGCTGGCGGCCTACTTCATCGAGCGCGCAGCCGACGGCGGTCTCACGGACCGCGCGACACCCGCGTTCGCCGCGCTCGGCGGCGCGCGCGCCTGACGTTGCCGCGCATCTTGAGTCCGTCGAAACGCGAACGGACACCGACTGCACTCCGCGCACGATGCACAGCTTCTGGCCCGTGTTCCTGATCGTCGCGCTGCTGATCGGCGTCGCGATCGCGGCGATGGCGCTCGGCGTGATCTTCAAGCGCCCGTGTCTGCGCGGCTCCTGCGGGGGGCCGAAGCTGCTCGGCCCCGACGGCGAGCCGATCTCCTGCGCGAGCTGCCCGAACCGCGACGCGCGCTGACCGCTACCCGTGCCGGCTGCGGAGAACCTGACCGCGAGGAGCAAGCCCGGAATGCCGCGCCGGCGCTGACCCAAGCGCCGACGGTGCGGTCTGCGGTGCCCACGTCGTCATTCCGAGCGCAGCGAGGGATCTCGGCACAGCGAGCGGGTGAGACTCCTCGCCTTCGGCTCGGAATAATGAGATGGACGCCTTCCAATCCGACGGCATCGGTGTGCCAAAGTGGAAGGTATGCAACAACCACTTAACCGGAAGGAGGCGTCCATGAAAGAGCATACGACCAAGACCGCAGACTGGGGATGACGTTGCGTCCTCCCCTTCGCCGAGAGGGTTGGATTGGCGCGAGGCGCCGAGCATCGCCGCCCCATCCCGCGCCTTGCCTGCCCCTTGAAGGGGCAGCGGTGAAATGCGCCCCGCGCTCGCGCCATCCGCGAAGGGCGACAGGTTCTAGAAGAGCAGATTCGGCAGGAACAGCGTCAGCGCCGGCACGTAGGTGACGATGGCCAGGAACAGCAGCAGGACGAGCGTCCACGGCAACGCCGCTTTGACGACCTGACCGATCGACATCTTGGTGATGCCGGCGGTCACGAACAGGTTCAGACCGACCGGCGGGGTGATCATGCCGATCTCGAGGTTCACCACCATGATGATGCCCAGGTGCACGGGGTCGATACCGAGCTGGGTAGCGATCGGGAACAGGATCGGCGCGAGGATCAGGACGATCCCCGTCGGTTCCATGAACATGCCCGCCGCCAGCAGCAGGATGTTCACGACGATCAGAAACTGCCAGCCCGGCATGCCCCAGCCGATGATCGTCTCGGCGATCTGCTGCGGAATGCGTTCGGTCGTCAGCACGTGCGCGAACAGCAGCGCGTTGGCGACGATGAACATCAGCATCACCGTGACCTTGCCCGCCTCCAGCAGCACGTGCGGCACCTGGCGCATGCCGATGTCCCGATAGACGAACACGGCGATGACGAACGCGTAGACGGCCGCCACTGCCGCCGCCTCGGTCGGCGTGAACACACCGCCATAGATGCCGCCCAGGATGATGATGATCAGCAGCAGGCCCCACAGCGAATCGCGCCCGGACGTCAGGATCTCCCTGAGCGGGGCGCGCGGCTGCTTGGTCAGCTTGATGATGCGCGCGCGCGCATAGATCGCGACCATCAGCATCAGGCCGAGCACGATGCCGGGAACGACGCCGGCCATGAAGAGCTTGCCGACCGAGGTCTCGGTCGCGGCACCATAGACGACCATCACGATCGACGGCGGGATCAGGATGCCGAGCGTGCCGGCGTTGCAGATCACGCCGGCGGCGAACGGCAGCGGATAGCCCGCACGGACCATGCCGGCAATCACGATCGAGCCGACCGCAACGACCGTCGCCGGCGACGAGCCCGAGACCGCCGCGAAGAGCATGCAGGCCATCACCGAAGCCATCGCCAGGCCACCGCGCAGATGGCCGATGCAGGCATTGGCGAAGCGGATCATCCGGCGGGCCACGCCGCCGGTGGTCATGAAGGCGCCGCCGAGGATGAAGAACGGGATCGCGAGCAGCGTGTAGTGCTCGGAGGTCTCGAAGAGCTTCAGCGACAGCGAGGCCAGCGAGTCCTGCGCGAAGAACAGGATCGTCAGCAGCGACGACAGTCCGAGCGCGACCGCCACCGGCATGCCGAGGAACATGAAGACGAACAGCAAGATGAACAGCACGGCGGTGTTCATTTGCGCACCTCGCCGGACGGCTCGTCCTCCTTCAGCTTCAGCGCTTCCTTGGCCTCGTCGCCGAGCAGGTGAGCCTCCTTGCCCGACACGAGCCGGTAAAGCACCTGCGCGAAACGAAAGGCAAGCAGCGCAAAGCCGACGGGCAGGATCGCGCGCGGGATCCACTGCTGGATCGGGATGTCCTGCATCAGGATGCCGACGTCGTACATCTTGCGCACGTACTGGTATCCGCCCACGGTGACGATCACCGCGTAGGCGATGCACAGCACCGCGGCGATCGAACCGACGATGCGCGCGGCACGCGAACCGAGCGACTTCACGACCGCGTCGACGCCGATGTGCGCGCCGACGCGAACGCCGTACGACATGCCGACGAAGATCAGCCACGCGAACATCACCCCGGTCAGTTCCAGGGCCCACACGAAGCTGTAGTTGAAGACATAGCGGGCGACCACCTGCATGAAGGTGACCAGCGTCATCGCTGCCATCAGGAAGGTGATCAGCCCTTCCTCGAGATGCTCGAGCCAGCGCATGGGTAACGAAAGGGCCCGCGTCGCGGGCCCTTAGCGTGAACTTGCTACTTGTTGGACTTCAGCGCGGCGTCGATCAGGTCACGCCCGATGTCGCCCTCGAACTTCTTCCAGACCGGCTCCATGGCCTTGCGCCATGCAGCGATGTCCTCCTTGGACAGCTTCTGGATCTTCGCCTTGCCGGCGGCTTCGATTTTCTTACGGTCCTCTTCGTTGATGTCGTACGCGAGCTTGTTGGCATACGCGGTCGCTTCGGCCATCGCCTCGGACAGGCCCTTGCGGATGTCGGGCGGCAGGCCGTCCCACCACTTGGCGTTGGTCACGACCATGTAGTCGATCACGCCGTGGTTCGTCTCGGCGATCGTCTTCTGCACCTCGTGGAACTTCTGCGAGTAGATGTTCGACCAGGTATTTTCCTGGCCGTCGACCACCCCGGTCTGCAGCGCCTGGTAGACCTCGGCGAAAGCCATCTTCTGCGGATTGGCGCCGAGCGCGCGGAACTGCGCTTCGAGCACGTCGGAGGCCTGGATACGGAACTTCAGCCCCTTGACATCCTCCGGCCGCGTCAGCTTGTCCTTGTTGGTCGAAAGCTGCTTCATGCCGTTGTGCCAGTACGCCAGGCCAAGCAGTCCCCGATTCTTCATCGAGGTCAGCAACGCCTGCCCCTGGGCACTCGCCTGGAAGCGGTCGACCGCCGCGATGTCGTCGAACAGGAAGGGCAGGTCGAAGACCTGGATCTTCTTCGTGTAGCGGTCGAACTTCGAAAGCGACGGGGCGATCAGTTGCACGTCGCCAAGCAGAAGAGCTTCCAGCTCCTTCGCATCGCCGAACAGCTGCGAGCTCGGGAACACCTGGACCTGCACCTTGCCGGGAAGCTTCTTCTCGGCCAGTTCCTTGAATTTCAGGGCGCCCTGGCCTTTCGGGGTCTTTTCAGCGACCACGTGGCTGAACTTGATGACGATCGGCGACTGCGCCGACGCCGCAAGAGGCAGCGCAATGACGCCGACGGCGATTCCGGCGGCAACCAGCGCGCGTCGGCACGCAAACGTACTGAAGTTCATGCTTGTCTCCTCGCTTGAATGAACACTTGCTCTGACCGCGAGGCCGTCGATCGGCGGCACCGCAGGATGACCTCGCTTATATCCAAGTGTGTCGCCGCACGGCTTGACCTCGGACAAGGTCACCGCCCGGGCAGCGACACCCTGCAGCGCGGCTTTCTTCGAGCGCGTCGGCAGCGAGCCGCGTTTCGGTCCCGACCGAACGCCGGCTCGTGAGGCATTCTCGACGTTAGTATGCCCGGTGACGGACGGCGCAACAAGCGCCGTCCCCGCCGCGCCGTGGCGCGACGATCACGATCGAACCGCGCGGTGAGGGACAGACCGTAGTAGCGCAGGCGATTGGTCGAGACAGCGGCCGATCGATCGAGGCCGCCGATGGTCGAAGGGGGCGCGCGCGGGCATGCCGCAGCGTGCGTGCAGAAGGCGGCGAATGGACGCGTTACAGCGCCTGCATCGGCGTGAGGCGGTGCCCCCTTCCGCCGTGGTGTCCGCCGGCGACAAACGCTGCACGGCTCGTTGCGTGTCGGGCGATCGTCGCGTGCACGACGAGCGGCCGATTTGCCGCGTGCGCTCCGCGCGCTGCACGGGACTGCGCGGTTTCGGCGAACGAGCGGGCACGGCTCGACGCGCCGTCGCTCAACGGCGGCGCCGGTCCGCCTGCCGCAGGATGTCGCGGGCACGGGCGACGACCGGCGCATCGACCATGCGGCCGTCGACGCGCGCGGCCGCGCCGCTGCCTGCGGCGGCCACGACCCGTTGCGCCCAGGCGATCTGTTCCTCGGTCGGTTCGAAGGCGGCGTTGACCGCCGCGACCTGCCGGGGGTGGATGCACAGCTTCGCACCGAAACCGAAACGGCGCGCGCGTGCGAGCTCCGCGTCGAGCGCTGCTGTATCGTCGAGCGCCGTGCAAACGCCGTCGATCGGCGGGGCGAGTCCGCCGAGCCGCGACGCCAGCACCAGGCGCGAGCGGAAGTAGTGCAACGGCTCGCCTGCGTCGTCGATGCCCAGCTCGGCCTGCAGATCGAGACTGCCAAACGCGAGCCGCGCCACGCCGCGCGCACGTGCGATCGCCTCAACGGCTTCGAACCCCGCGGCCGTCTCGACGATCGCGATCACCGCGCAGTCGCCGAGCGCGTCGCGCACGCGTTCGATGTGCGACGGCAGCTCCGCCTTGGGCAGCAGGATCGCCGGCACCCGCGCCGCACGACAGGCGGCCAGGTCGGCCTCGAACCACGGCGTCCCGCAGCCGTTGATCCGCACCGCGGCGCGCTGCGCGACGCCGGCCAGCGCGCCGCGCGCGCGATCCTTGTCGTCGGCGGCGACCGCATCCTCGAGATCGACGATCGTGACGTCGGCACCCGACTCGAGCGCCTTGCCGACCCGCTCGGGACGGGTCGCCGGAACGAACAGGAGGCTGCGCGCGCCGGCGACGTCCAGGCTCGCCGCGGTCATGCGTCACCCAGCAGCGGACCGACGCACGGCATCTCGGCGATGCGCCACAGCCGCGCGATCGCCTGCCGCGCTTCGCTCGTACTGGCCGTGCCGCCGAACTCCGCCAGTCGCACGGCCTTGTCCTCGATCTCGGCGCGCGTCAGCGAGTTGCCCGGATCGCCCTTCGGTTCGTCGATCCGGCCGCGCAGCGTGCGGCCGTCACGCGTGGTCACGGTCACCTTGCCGATCCAGCGTTGCGGATACGCGCGATCGACCTCGGCGTCGAACACCATGCGGACGCGATCGCGGAACTCGACCGTCGCGGGCGCGAGAAACTCGCGGTCGAACTCCTGCAGTCCGGCATGGCCGTGACGCGCCACCAGCGCGAGCACGGTGCCCATCGAGAACTTCGACTGGTGCACCGTGGCCGGAGCCGTCACCGGCCCGAGCACGTCGATCGCCCCCTGATGGACATGCGCGGTCACGGATTCGATCTGCTCCGCGCTCAGCGCGTGCTCGCGCATCACGGCGAGCAGGGCGTCGGCGGCCGGATGCGTATGCCGGCACGATGCGTGCCACTTGAAGGAGGTCTCGGCCGTCGCCCAGCGTGCGCCCAGCCGGTCGACGAGCCGTGATGGATCCGCATCGCGGGACATCCCGGCCGCCATGCCCTGCGGCCCCTCGAGGATGTGGCGCGCACCGGTAAAACCGTCGCGCGCGAGCCACGCGGCCATCAGACCCTTTGCCGCGGCATTGGCGGTGTGCAACTGCTTCGAGTCGGCGGCATCGCGCAGGAATTCCCAGAGCCCCGCGGCCTGCGTCCCGGCCGATCCGATCGCGTTGAGCGTCTGCTCGGGGGTAAGTCCCAGAAGACGCGCGACCGCCGCCGCGGCCGCGACGGTGCCGGCCGTGCCGGTCGTATGGAACACCTTGTAGTGCGAGCGACCGAGGAACTCGCCGACCCGGATGCCGACCTCGTAGCCGACGATCGACGCCGTCAGGAGCGCCTTGCCGGACGCGCCGATCGCCTGCGCGGTCGCCAGCGTCGCGGGGAACACGACCGTCGCGGGATGGAACACCGCGCCGTTGTGCACGTCGTCCTGCTCGGCGAAGTGCGACGATGCGCCATTGGCCATTGCCGCCAGCATCGGGGTCGTGCGCTCGCGCGTGATCAGCACTTCGCAGTCGCCTGCGCCGCCCATCTCCTGCGCAAAGCGAACGATCGATCGCACCGGACGGCCGGTCGCGCCGCCGAGCGCGGAGCCGAACCAGTCGACCAGCAGATCCTCGGCGCGGCGCACGACCGCGGGCGGAATGTCTTCGTAGTGCAGCGTCGAAGCAAACCGCGCCAGCGCGGCGCTGTAATCGGTGATTGGCAGCGCGGCCGTCATCTTCGTCTCCTCGTTTCCCGCCTTCGCGCCGGAAAGCCAGCGCATGTTCGAGATGCGCCCATTAGATACAGCGGTCACGGAGCGCACGGAGACGTGAATCTGCCGTCCTCCGTGTCCCTCCGATTCTCCGTGTCGAAAGCGCCCTTGCGCAGCGGTCGCACGCCACGTCTCACCCGCGCCGAGTTCGCATCCACCTAGATCGCCCCTTCGGCCCGCAGGCGCGCGATCGCCTCGTCGGCGTAGCCCAACTCGCGCAGGATGGCCGTGCTGTGTTCGCCAAGCGCAGGGATGGCACCCATGCGCGGGGCGAAGCAGTCGTTGGAGCCGGGCGGCAGCAGGGCGCGCACGCTGCCGGCCGGCGAATCGACTTCGGTCCAGCGGCCGCGCGCCTGCAGCTGCGGATGCGACCACAGATCGCCCGGCGAATTGACGCGCGAGTAGGCAATCTGCGCCGACTCCAGCCGCGCCTCGAGGGCGGGCGTCGTGAGCGTCGCCAGCGCCTCGCCGATGATCGCTTCGAGCGCTTCGCGATGGTCCGTGCGCAGCTTGTTGCTGGCGAACCGTGCATCGGCGGCGACCTCGGGCCGCCCGATCACGTCGTTGCAGAACCGCACCCATTCGCGCTCGTTCTGCACCCCCATCATCACCATGCCGCCGTCGCCGACCTTGAAAAGCCCGTACGGCACGACGCTCGGATGGAAGGGCCCGGTCCGAGGCGCGGCGGGCTGCCCGTCGTACGTGTAGTAGATCGGATTGCCCATCCATTCGGCGAGAGCCTCGAACATCGACACGTCGACGCGCGAGCCCGCCCCGGTGCGTTCGCGCAGCAGCAGCGCAGCGAGCACGCTCGAATAGGCGTAGATGCCGGCCGACACGTCGGCTGCGGAAAACCCGCAGCGCGCCGGCGAATCGGGCGTGCCGGTGACGCTGATCAGTCCGGCCTCGGCCTGGATCATCAGGTCGTAGGCCTTGCGGTCTCGGTACGGGCCGCAGTCGCCGTAGCCCGAGATGTCGCACACGATGATGCGCGGGAACCGCGGCCGCAGCGCTTCGATCGACAGCCCGAGCCGCGCGGCCGCGCCGGGCGCGAGGTTCTGCACGACGACATCGGTGCGCTCGAGCAGCCGGTCCAGGATTTCCTTCGCCTGGGCGTGCTTGAGGTCGAGCGTCAGGCTCTCCTTCGATCGATTGGCCCAGACGAAGTACGACGACATACCGCGCACGCGATGGTCGTAGCCGCGCGCGAAGTCGCCGACGCCGGGCCGCTCGATCTTGATGATGCGCGCGCCGAGGTCCGCGAGGTGTCGCGTGCACACGGGACCGGCGACGGCGTGCTCGAACGACAGCACGGTGATGCCGTCGAGCGGGCGCGGAGCAGAGGTGGCGGCCATGTCAGAAGGAACGCGGCAGACCGAGCACGTGCTCGGCGATGTACGACAGGATCAGGTTGGTCGAGATCGGTGCGACCAGGTACAGGCGCGTCTCGCGAAACTTGCGCTCGACATCGTATTCGGCCGCGAAGCCAAAGCCGCCGAAGGTCTGCAGGCACGCGTTGGCCGCCTCCCACGAGGCCTTGGCCGCCAGGTGCTTGGCCATGTTGGCCTGCGCGCCGCAGGGCTCGTGCGCGTCGAACCGCCGGCACGCCTCGAAGCGCATCAGATTGGCGGCCTCGACCTCCATGTAGCTCTCGGCGATCGGAAACTGCACGCCCTGGTTCTGCCCGATCGGGCGGCCGAACACGACGCGCTCGCTGGCGTATTTCGCGGCGCGGTTGACGAACCACCAGCCGTCGCCGATGCACTCGGCGGCGATCAGCGTGCGCTCCGCGTTCAGTCCGTCGAGGATGTATTTGAACCCCTTGCCCTCCTCGCCGATCAGGTTCTCGGCGGGAACCTCCAGGTTGTCGAAGAACAGTTCGTTGGTCTCGTGGTTGACCATGTTGGGAATCGGCCGCACGGTCATGCCGCGGCCCATGGCCTGATGCAGGTCGACGAGGAAGATCGACATGCCGTCGGACTTGCGCGCGACTTGCGCCAGCGGCGTGGTGCGCGCCAGCAGGATCATCAGATCCGAGTGCTGCACGCGCGAGATCCACACCTTCTGCCCGTTGATCACATAGCGGTCGCCCTTGCGCACGGCGGTCGTCTTCAGGTTCGTCGTGTCGGTGCCGGCGGTCGGCTCGGTCACGCCCATCGACTGCAGCCGCAGCTCGCCGCGGGCGATGCGCGGCAGGTATTGCCGCTTCTGCAGCTCCGAGCCGTGCCGCAGCAGCGTGCCCATGTTGTACATCTGGCCGTGGCAAGCGCCCGCGTTGCCGCCGTTGCGGTTGATCTCCTCCATGATCACCGAGGCTTCCGCGAGCCCGAGGCCCGCGCCGCCGTATTCCTGCGGAATCAGCGCAGCGAGCCAGCCGGCCTCCGTCAGCGCATCGACGAACGCTTCGGGGTACCCGCGCTTTGCGTCGACCTCGCGCCAATACGCATCGGGGTAGCGGCTGCACAGGTCGCGCACACCGTCGCGGATATCCTGGTAGCGGTCGGGTTTGGGCAGGTCCATCGCGGTCGTCCAGAGCGGTCAGGCGAATTCGGCCGTGGCATCCAGCGCCACGCGCCCGTCAGGTGTCAGCGTCCAGAGCCGGGCGCCGTCGCCGGCGCGCGCGCCGCACACATCGAACGGCGCGACGTCGAAGATCGGCGCCAGCGCGCGAAAAGCGAAGCGCGCCACGCGCGCGGCGGGCAGCTCGCGGTCGAGCAGATCGAGCAGCAGCGTAGCCTGCAGCGGACCGTGCACGACCAGCCCCGGATAGCCCTCGACCTCGGTGACATAGCGGCGGTCATAGTGGATGCGGTGCCCGTTGAACGTGAGCGCCGAGTAGCGGAACAGCAGCACGGGATCGGGCACGATCGTGCGCCGGAAGTCGGCGTGGCGAACGGGCTGGTCCTGGGCGGGCGCCGCCGTCGACTGCGTGCCGGGCTGCGGCGCCTCGCGGTAGACGATGTCGTGCTCGTCGACGACCGCAGGCGTTCCGTCGGCATGAATTTCGTGCCGGACCGTGACCAGCGTCAGCGCGCCCGAACGGCCGCGCTTTTCTTCGACCCGCTGGATCGTGCTCGTTCGCCGCATCGGCGCACCGAACGCGATCGGTGCGATGAACTCGATGCGGCTGCCGGCCCACATGCGGCGCGGCAGCGCCACCGGCGGCAGGAAGCCGCCCTTGGCAGGATGCCCGTCGGCGCCAAGCGCCGAGTGCGGCGCGCGCGGCAGGAAGTACAGCCAGTGCCAGCACGGCGGCAGCGACTCGCCGCGCGTCTGCAGGCGCGCCAGCAGGTCAGCGCGGTCGAGTGTGGCCGCGAGCCGCAACGCGGGGTCCAGCGCCGCGACGTCGTCGCTCGTTTCGCTTCGCCCGATCCAGTCGCTTGGTCTGCTCGTCGCCCGCTCGCTCATACCTGCCTCGCCGCGGCCATGCACCGCCGCCCGAAGTCTGACCGCGCGTGCGGCCGAATACAATTTGCGGTTGCCGAAGGGCGTCTTCGCCGGCGCCGTAGCCTGAGCCACCCAGCGGATCCGCGTGTCGATGCGCAGCCCGTCCGGTCCGAAAGTGCCGCATTTCGATCTCGTGGACCTGCGGCTGTTCCTCAACATCGCCGAGTCGAACAGTCTGACCGGCGGCGCTGCACGCTCGTTCCTGTCGCTGTCCGCGGCAAGCGGCCGCATCAAGGCGCTCGAACAGAGCCTCGGATCGCAGCTTCTCCTGCGCGGCAAGTCGGGGGTCACGCTGACGCCGAGCGGGCAGGCGCTGCTATACCATGCGCGCCTGATCGTCCAGCAGCTCGACCGGCTGGCGGGGGATTTGCACGAATTCGCGCAGGGCATTCGCGGCCACGTCCGGCTGTTCGCCAACACGACAGCGACCACCGAATTCCTCCCGTCCGCGCTCGGCGCGTTCCTCGCCGCCAGTCCTTCGGTTACGGTCGACCTGCAGGAGAAGCTCAGTCACGAGATCGTTCGGGCGGTCTTCGACGGTGTGGCCGACATCGGCATCGTCGCCGGCACCGTCCGCACGGAGGGGCTGCAGGCGCTTGCGTACCACCGTGATCGCCTGGTGCTTGCGGTGCCGCGCGATCACCGGCTCGCCGCCGCCAGGTCGGTCGACTTCTTCGACACGCTCGACGAGGAGCACGTCGGCCTGAACGCATCGAGTGCGATCCACGCCTTCCTCAACAGCGTGGTCCTCGCCGCCGGGCGTCAGTTGCGGCTGCGCATCGAGGTCGGCAGCTTCGACGCGATGTGCCGGATGATCGGCGCACGCGTCGGCATCGGTGTGCTGCCGGAATCCGCAGCGCGGCGGCACATGCAATCCGAGCGCATCCGCACCGTGGCGCTATCGAACGACTGGGCAGTGCGCGACCTGAAAATCATCGTGCGCGACCTCGACGCGCTTCCGAGCTTCGCACGCAGGCTGGTCGACGCGCTTGCCGCGCGGCCGCCGGCCAAGCCGCGGCGCGCAGCGCGTTCGACGGCCGCGAGCGATTCCGCGGCGCGCTCCGCCCGCAAGCCAACGTGATGCCTTCTCGCGCGCAAAACGCCTCGCCGCCGAGAAATCCCTGTCGCCGACGGCGGCGGGCCGGGCGCAGCCAGGCGGGCGCTCAATAGCGCCCGTGCTGTTTGTAGATGTAATTCGACAGCTCGGACTGCTGCATCCACAGCCGCCGCTGCAACTGATGCACGACGCGCACGATCGCGCGCATCACGCGGTAGACCAGCAGCGGATCCTTGTCCAGCAGCGCTTCGAGCTTGGTGCGCTCCAGCCCGATCACGCGCGTGGGCGCGGCGGCGATCAGCGACGCGTAGCGCTTTTCGCCGTCGAGCCACGACAGCTCGCCGGCAAAGTCGCCCGCGGTCAGCGTGTTTAGCGTCACCTGCTCGCTGGTGCCCGCGTTCTTGACCGCGCCGAGGAAACCGCTGACGATCAGATAGAAGTGCTCGTCGGGCGCGCCTTCGCGCACCAGCACTTCGCCTTCGCGCAGGTCGCGCAGCTGCATCGCCGCGGCGAGCGTGCGGCACTGCTCGTCGTTCAACTCGGCGGCGAGCCGCGAGGGTCGCAGCGCCTGATAGATGTCGTCTTTCATGATCGGCTCCGGTTCGGGCGGTGGCGGCAGCGGGCGCGGCGCAGGCGTCGGGATCCTTTCGGCGCGCGCGACGTACGCATCGACCATCGTATCCGTATAGCGCCGCACGATGGGCGCGGCCAGTCCGCGCAGCAGCGCATCGCCCGGTTCGCACAAAAGAGTGAACTCGATCCGGCAGGCGTCGGGCTTGAGCCGGGTCAAATTCCATTCGCCGTCGAAGCGCCGGAACGGCCCCTCGACCATGCGCAGTTGCAACCAGTCCGGTCGGCGCTTCGGGTTGCGGGTGACGAGTTGGATCGGTACCCCGGCAAAGCGCATCGTCAGCCGTGCGGCGACGATCTCGTCGGTGCGCTCGAGGATCTCGGCACGGGTACAGCCGGGGATGAATTGCGGGTAGTGCTCGGCCTGCTCGATCACGTCGAACACGATCTCGATGGGCCGCAGCACGACGACGGAGCGGCGCACTTCCATGGTGCAAGGATGACATGGAAAACGCGGCGTTCGCAGCGTCCCGCGCACCGGTGCGGGAACGCGCCGACGCCGTTCGGCGGGAACGGGAAAAAGCGCCGAATTCAGGTCCGAATCCCCGGTTTGACTAATGCGTCCAGGCGATGGCTGCGCCGCTTTCCGTGCCTAAGATAGGCGCGTTCCGTCCGCCGCCGCCCGCCGTGCCCGGCCTGACCCTTTTCAACGAGCTGTCGCCGAACGTCATCGGCGCGCTGATCGGCGCGGGTGCGACGCTGATCGCCGCGCTGATCAACCTGCGCATCGCGTGGCGGCGCGAAGTGCTCGACCGCCTGCAACGCTCGCGCTCGACGGCGCGCGGCCGCCGCGGGCTGCTGCTGGCGATCACCATTTTGGTCGCCGCTGCCGCGGTCGGCGGCTACGCCGGCGCGTTGTACATGATGCAGCGCGACCGTCAACACACGGCCGCGATGCGCGCCGAGCTGCACGAGCAGATCGCGCAGATCAAGGAAGCGGCCACGCGCTTCGGCGAGGCGCGGCTCGCGGAGCGCGCCGCGCTCGAAACCGAGGCGCAACTGCTGGCCGAGCGCCGCCGCGGCGCGGAAGGCGTGGCCGCGACGGC
>JBBIQI010000034.1:5322-21113 GCA_037442465.1 Burkholderiales bacterium | reverse complement strand
CGCGCGCCACACCGGCGAACGCGTCCGCGAGGCGGTCGCCGCGATCGACGCACGCCGCTGGTTCAAGCATCGGACCCTGACGGTCCGCGTCGGCGTCACCGTCGCACGGCCGGGCGTCGATACGGTCAGCAGCGCGCTGCGGCGTGCCGACGAGGCGCTGTACGCGGCCAAGACCGCGGGACGCGATTGCGTTCGCACGCGCGAAGAGCAGCCGGCGCCGCTGCGGCTGGTGGTCCAGCGCGGCGCTGCCTGAGGCGGATCGCTGCTGCGGCGCCGCGCTCAGTCGAACGCGAAACTGTAGACGAGGTCGAGCGCGTTTTCGGTCCCCGCGCGGGCGATCACCGACAGCCGCTGCGTGAGCCGGTAGCTCAGCTGCACGACGTTGGTCGTTCCGGTCGTCGCCTGCTCGTAGCTGAGCGTCAGTTCGTCCGAGAGGCGCTTGCCGATCGTGACGATCTCGCCGCCGAGCGTGCCCGCGTCGCCGCGCACGCGACCGGCGACCGACTGGCGCGGCAGCAACGATCCGCTGCCGGCGGCGTCCGCGGTGCGGATGCTCAACTCGTCGATGCCGAGCCGGCGCGCAAGTTGCGTGGGCACGCCTTCGCCGCTGCCGCCCAGCAGTCCGACCGCCGCGCGCGCCAGCGCGACGTTGTCGCCGCGCGAGGCTTCCGCAGGGCGTCCCAGCACGAGCCACGACAGCGTCTCGAAGTCGGCCTGCGGCGGATCCGAATGCAGTCGCACCAGCGGATTGGCTGCGGTGCGCGTGATCGTGACGCCGACTTCGACCGGCAGTCCTTTGCGCAGCGCCAGGATGTCGAGCCCGGGGTTGTCGATCGGCCCCTGGAAGTTGATCCGGCCGCGCTCGATGACGAGCTTCTGCCCGTAGCCCTCGTAGGTTCCGTCGCGCGTCTCGACCGCGCCGGTGGCACGGATCACCCCCCGTCCCTCGTGCCGTACGCGCAGCGCGCCGGCGAGCCGCGTATCGACGCCGTTGCCGCGCAGGACGAACGCCGGTCCGAGATCGATGCCGAAGTCGAAGTCGAACGCCACGCGTGGCTCGACTGCCTGCCGGCGTGCCTGGCCCGCGTCGGCGGCGCGCACGACGATCACGTCGTCCGACAAGGAAGGCACCGCGGCACGCGCGATGTCGATGTAGCCGGCGTTGGCGACCAGCGCGCTGTCGAGCCGCACGCGCTTGGGCGAGAACACCAAGTTCGCGCCGCCGGTGCCGACCGCCCAGCGATCGCGCCGCTGCACGAGCGGAAATCGCACGAACTGCATCTGCACCACGCCCTCGAGCTGCGGCAACTTCACGCGGCCGTTGGCATCGATTCGTCCGTCGGTCTGCGTGCCGAGCGCCTGACGGATGCGCCGGTCGTCGGGCACGAAACGCGGCGGGCCGCTGAAGCTCACCGAGTCGAACACGACCTCGGTGCTGCCGCCCTCGCCGGGTGCGAGCCGCGCGCGCACGACACCGTTGTCGAGCCGCATGCCCTGCTCGATCCAGGCGACGCGCAGTTGGTCGGCGTGGATGAAGCCGCTCGCGCGCGGCGCCCCGGGCGTGCCGGCGAGCTGCAGGTTCGCTCGCACCGAGCCGCCGACGCGGATGCTCTCGCGCAGGTTCGCCGAAAGGAACGGGTTGATCCAGGCGAGCGAAGGAACGCTCGCCTCGAGCTCGCCGCTCCACGACCTTTGCGGCGCCAGCCGCCAGCCGTCGTCGCCGCTTTCGAGCTCGGCGCGCAGCGTCGCGGTGACCGCACCGACCTCCGATCCGCGCGCGACCGCACGCGCCTGCAGGCGATTGGCGCGCACCTGGGCCTCGGCGCGCATCTCGGCAAGTCCCATTTTGGCGCGGCGCGCCGGCGGGCCGGTGTACACGTCGCCGCCGGTGCGTTCGATCAGCAGATCGGCGTCGAGCGAACGCGCCGCGCGCAAACGCCACTCGCCGCGCAGTGTCAGCGGCGTCTCGCCGGGCCCGGCGGTCGCGGCCAGCACGAAGTCGGTGAACGCGCCGCTCGATTCGACGGTCGGCTCGCCCTTGTCCGTGCGCCACTGCAGCCGGGCGTCGGTCACGCGCGCGCCGTGCACGCGCAGCCGGGCCGGGCCGATGCGGCCTGCGTCCGGGCCGATCACCAGCTCGGTCGGCGCGGCCAACGCGGAATCGAAGGCGCCGCCCGCACTGGCGCTCTCGATCAGTCCGCGCCATGCGCCGTCGCCGATGGCGTCGCGCGGTTGTGTCAGCCAGCCGCCGGCCGCCGTTGCGGCGAGCGCGGCGCCATCGGCGGTGCGCGCCGCGAACGTCAGCCGATGTTCCCGCAGCGTGCCGGCGGCCTGCAGCTGCGCCTCCGCGACGGACAGCGGGTCGCCGCGCGGATGGCGGTGCTCGCGCAGCTCGAGTGCGACTTCGAGTGCGCCGTCGGTGCCGCCGGCGTAGCGAAGCTGCGCACTCAAGCGGCCGATTCGCTGTCCGGCGTAGACGAGGTCGCGCGCGTGCGCGCTGGCATCGATCGTGGGTGCCTGCCAGGCGCCCGCAAGCGTGGCGCGCGCTTCGAGCGCGCCGCGCAGCGGCAGACCGAGTTCGTGCAGCGCCGGCGCATTCAGCACGACGTCCAGGTTGCGCATGGTGCCGCCATCGCCCGCGCCGAATCCGCCGCGAATGACGAGCACGGCCGAACGCAGCGCCAGTTCGGCGTCGATCTGCACGTCGTTCGCACCGAGCCAGCGGGCGTCGATGCGCCCGGCCAGCGGCCTGCCGAGCAGCACACTGTCGGCGAGCGAGGCGCGCAGCGTGGCCTGCGGCGTCGGATGCAGCACGCCTTCGGCGTGCAGTTCGCCGTTCAGTCGCGCGTCCGCCCCCTTGACGAGCAGTCCGGGATTCAGATTGCGCAGCGTGCCGCTGACCGAAAACGCGCGCGCGTTGCGGCGCGACAGCTCGCCGGTGAACTGCGCATGGCCGCCGTCAAGCCGCAGCCGGCCGTCGTCCAACGCGATTCGGTCGGTATCGATGCGCAACTGCACATCGAGGCTGAAAGGCGGGCGGCCGGGCGCGGCGCGCGCGCGCAATTGCGCCTGCACGCGCGTGGCGTCGGCGGCGGACTGGGCGGCGAGCCTGCCGTCGACGTGCATCGGCTGCGCGCGCGTGTGGATCGTCGCCGGATCGACGCCGTCGAGGCGCGCATCGATGTCCCAGCGCGGTGCGGTCCGTTGCTGCCAGTCCAGCGCGAAACGCCCTGTAGCCGCGCCGCGTGGCAGCAGCGCGCGCCCGTCGTCCAGCGCCAGCGCGCCGTCGTGCGCGGTGAGTCGGCCGCGCAACTCACGCAGCGGGATGCGGCCGTCGTCGACCACACCCGGGCGGCGGTTGTGCACCTGGATCGGGCCTGACAGCGTGAAGGTGTCACCGGCGACCGGCCGAAGCTGCGCTTGTAGCTGTAGATCGGCCTGCGGTGCGCCGGCGAACCACGCGGCCGGATCGATGCCGTCGACATCTGCGTCGAGCGACTGCAGCGCCTCGGTCGCGAACGGCGCGATCCGCAAGCGCACGGCGCCGCGCGCCGCATAGCCAGGGCCGCCGGTCACTCCGGCGTTCAGCTCGAGCGATTCCAGCGACTCCAGCGCGCGCCAGGTCGCCTGCACCGGTGCGTCGAGCGCGGCGGGTTCGCTGCCGCCGCCGACGCGCAGACGCGACACGAGCGTGCCGCCGGCATCGATCGGAAAGGGCCGCTTCGGTCCAAGCGTGCCGACGACGGTCAACCGGTTGCCCGCGACGTCGGCGGCGAAGCGCCGTACCTCGGTGCCGCGCGGGCCGAACGCCAGCGCGCCGTCGATGGCGGTCATCGCAAAGATCGGTTGCGTGCGTTCGATCGCGAATTCGCCGATGCGCAGCGTGTGCGCATCGATCGTCAGCGGAGCGGCGATGCGCGCGGGAATCGAGGGCGGACCCGAACTGGGCTCCGACGGCAGGCGCACGGTGACCCGCTCGGCAGAGAGTTCGGCCAGCGCGAGCCGCCTCGCCAGCGGCGCGAACGACTCGATCGATACGCGCAGCCCCATGAGCACGACGACGGTGCGGCCGACTTCGATGCGTAGTTCGCCGATCTCGACGCCGGTGGCGAGCGCGCCGCGCACGCCCGTCGCGGCGATGCGCTCGGGCAACGTGGCATCGAGCACGCGCACGACCAGCGCGACGCCAGCGGTGCTGCGGACGAGCCAGATGGCGGCCGCGCCGACCAGCACCGCGCCCAGCGCGACCAGCGCAAGCGCGACCCACAGCCAACGGCGGCGGGCGGCGGGTGGCGACGGCCGGTCGTTCATCGAGCGAGCCTCAAAACGCGATCGCCACGGCGAAATGCAGGCGCCAACGTCCGCCGCTGCCATCCGGGCGGCGCTCGCCGTACGCCACGTCGAGCGCCAGCGGGCCGGCGAGCGTCTTCCAGCGTACGCCGATGCCTGCGCCGCGGCCGAAGGACATGTCGGCCCAATTGTCGGCGGCGTCGCCGACGTCGACGAAGATCGCGCCACCCCAGTCGGCGCTGAACCAGTGCACCGCTTCGAGCGAGCCGACCGCGAGCATCGTGCCGCCCGGCCGCGCCGTTCCCGCGCGCGGACCGAGCGCCTGATACGCGTAGCCGCGTACGCTGCCCACGCCGCCGGCGGTGAACAACAGGTCCTTCGGAACGATGTCGGGGTCGTCGGCGAAGGTGCGACCCAGTTCGACGCGCGCGATCAGCACGTTGCGCTTCGCGTCGGCGAACGGCGGGGGCTGATAGCGCACGTAACGCGCGTGCGTATAGGTGAATACGTTGTTGACCAGGCTGCGCAGGATGTCGCGGCTGATGCCGACGCCGACGGTGCCCGACAGGATGTCGCCGCGCCGGGGGTCGGTGACCTCGTCGACCGCACGCCGCGTCCACGTGTACGTGCCGAAAGCGGTGTCGCTGGTGACGCCGGGAACCTCGGGCGTCAGCGCGTTGCGCCGCAGCTCGCGCTGCAGGTTCAGCGCGAGCCGCGTTTCGATCGCCGCTTCTTTCGCCTCGCGCAGATGCGCGCGCGCCGCACCGGCGCCCCAGCGGTGCGTGACGACGTTCTCGATGTCGGTGCGCTCGACCAGCACGCCGAGCGAGTCGAGCGCACCGCCCGGTTTGGGCGGCAGCAGCAGGTCGCCATAGACGATCACGTGCGTGCGGTCCACGCCGACCCCGGTCTGCAGCGTGTACGGGTAACCGAAGATCAGCGCCTGCCGGTACAGCGCTTCGGCGCGCGGCCCCGTGTTGGTCGAGTAGCCGAGGCCGAAGCTCGCGCGCTTGGTCTGCGCTTCGGTCACCTTGACCAGGATCGGCGCGCGCTCGGCGCGTTGCGGGTCCGGCTCGACCACGACGACGACCGACGCGAAGTACGGCGAGCTTTGCATGCGACGCTGGAAGTCGAGGAGTTGCAGCACGTCGTAACGGTCGCCCGGCTTGGTGGGATTGAAGCGTTCCACGAGTGCCCGGTCGTAGCGCTTCAGCCCGTCGACCTGCAGCTCGCCGACAGTAAACGGCGGCCCGCTGTCGATCTCGACGCGCAGCGAAACCAGATGCCGGTCGGCGTCGACCTCGGCCACCGAATCGACGAGCCGCGCAGCGGCGAAGTCCTTTTCCTGCACGCGGGCGAGCAGGCGCGACTTGGCGGTCGACCAGACGCCGTCGCGAAACGGTGCGCCGACGGGCAGTTCCCAGGTCGCGCGCAGCTCGGCAATGCGCTGCGGTTGCGTCTCGATCGCGCCGCGCAGCACGAGTTCGACCCGGTCCACGCGCGCGCGCGGACCCAGTTCGACGCGCAAGACGTAAAGCGCGTTTTCGTCCCGATCCGCCTCGACGCGGACGGTGGGCACGAAGTAGCCCTCGGTCGCGAGGGTTGCCAGCGCATCGTCGCGCAGGCGGCGCAGCCGGCGCTCCTCATCGGCCGGATCCGGGTCGGTTTCGAGGGCGACGATGCGTTCACGCGCTTCGAGCAGCCGGCCGAGCGCCTCGGTGACCTCGGCCGGAGCACCCGGCGCGTCGAAGCGCGCGAGAAGGCGTTCCTGCGCGGCGGCAGTCGCCGCAGCGAACAGGATCAGACTGGCGAGGAGAGCACGCAACGGACGGGCCGGAAAGGCGAAAGCGGATTGTATCGACCGCGCGTTCGGCAGAGGGGGTCGGATCGAACGCTCGGCGCCTGCCTCGGGTCGGGCCAGAGGGTTGTTTGGCCTGGCACGCGGCGTCGATCACCGGTCAGACCATGGTCTGGATCTGCCTCACATCGTGCCGTCGGCCCGTTGAAAAGGCGCGAGCAGACCCCAGCTTTCGAGTCGAACGAACGCACCGACAACCCGACGGACTCTCGAAAACACGAACATCATGCGCCTCGACAAGCTGACGACGAAGTTCCAGGAAGCGCTGGCCGACGCCCAGAGTATCGCCAACGGCAACGACAACCCGTACATCGAGCCCGTTCACGTGCTGCTGGCGATGCTGCGCCAGACCGACGGCGCGGCGCGCTCGCTGCTTGCGCGCGCCGGCGTGAACGTCGCGCCGCTCGCATCGGCGCTCGAAGCGGCGGTCAAACGGCTGCCGCAGGTGCAGGGCGGTGACGGACAGGTGCAGATCAGTCGCGAGCTGCTGGGGCTGCTGAATCAGGCCGACAAGGAAGCGCAGAAACGCGGCGACGCCTACATCGCCAGCGAACTGTTCCTGCTGGCGGTGGCCGACGACAAGAGCGAGGCGGGGCGGCTCGCGCGCGAGCACGGGTTGACGCGCCGCGCGCTCGAGGCGGCGATCGATGCGGTGCGCGGCGGGCAAAACGTGGACAGCGCCGAAGCCGAGGCCCAGCGCGAGGCGCTGAAGAAGTACACGATCGACCTGACCGAGCGCGCGCGCCAGGGCAAACTCGATCCGGTGATCGGCCGCGATGACGAGATCCGCCGCACCATCCAGATCCTGCAGCGGCGTACGAAGAACAACCCGGTGCTGATCGGCGAGCCGGGCGTGGGTAAGACGGCCATCGTCGAAGGGCTCGCCCAGCGCATCGTCAACGGCGAGGTCCCAGAGACGCTGCGCGACAAGCGCGTGCTGGCGCTCGACCTCGCGGCACTGCTGGCGGGCGCCAAGTACCGCGGCGAATTCGAGGAGCGGCTCAAGGCCGTACTCAAGGAGATCGCGGCCGAGGAGGGCCGCATCATCGTCTTCATCGACGAGATCCACACGATGGTGGGCGCCGGCAAGGCCGAAGGCGCGATCGATGCCGGCAACATGCTGAAACCCGCGCTCGCCCGCGGCGAACTGCACTGCATCGGCGCGACCACGCTCGACGAGTACCGCAAGTACATCGAGAAGGACGCGGCGCTGGAACGCCGCTTTCAGAGGGTGCTGGTCGACGAACCGAGCGTGGAGGCCACCATCGCCATTTTGCGCGGCCTGCAGGAAAGATACGAACTGCACCACGGGGTGGAAATTACCGACCCGGCAATCGTCGCCGCGGCGGAGTTGAGCCACCGCTACATCACCGACCGCTTCCTGCCCGACAAGGCGATCGACCTGATCGACGAGGCTGCGGCCCGCATCAAGATGGAGATCGACTCCAAACCGGAGGCGATGGACAAGCTCGACCGCCGCATCATTCAGCTGAAGATCGAGCGCGAGGCGGTGAAGAAGGAAACCGACGAGGCGTCGCGCAAACGCCTCGAACTGATCGAGGCGGAGATCCGCAAGCTGGAGAAGGAGTACGCGGACCTGGAAGAGCTGTTGCGCGCCGAAAAAGCTGCGGTGCAGGGGGCGGCGAACATCAAGGCCGAGATCGACAAGCTGCGCGCGCAGATGGTCGAGCTGCAGCGCAATGGCCAGTTCGACAAGGTGGCCGAGATCCAGTACGGACGGTTGCCGCAGCTCGAGGCGCAGCTCAAGGCCGCGGAATCCGGCGGTGGCAAGCACGAATTCAAGCTGCTGCGAACGCGGGTCGGCGCCGAAGAGATCGCCGAGGTCGTCTCGCGTGCGACCGGGATTCCGGTGTCCAAGATGATGCAGGGCGAGCGCGAGAAGCTGCTGAAGATGGAAGAGCGGCTGCATCAGCGCGTGGTTGGACAGGACGAAGCGGTGCGGCTCGTGTCCGACGCCATTCGCCGTTCGCGTGCGGGGCTGGCAGACCCGAACCGGCCGTACGGTTCGTTCCTGTTTCTGGGCCCGACCGGCGTCGGCAAGACCGAGCTGTGCAAGGCGCTGGCCGAGTTCCTGTTCGACACCGAGGATGCGCTGATCCGTATCGACATGAGCGAGTTCATGGAGAAGCACTCGGTGGCGCGTCTGATCGGCGCGCCGCCGGGATACGTCGGTTACGAGGAGGGCGGCTACCTGACCGAAGCGGTACGCCGCAAGCCCTACAGCGTGATCCTGCTCGACGAGGTCGAGAAGGCGCACCCCGACGTGTTCAACGTGCTGCTGCAGGTGCTCGACGACGGACGCATGACCGACGGCCAGGGGCGCACGGTCGACTTCAAGAACACGGTGATCGTGATGACGTCGAACCTCGGTTCGCACGACATCCAGCGCATGCAGGGACAGGATCCCGAGCTGATCAAGGATGCGGTGCTGGCCGAGGTGCGCAAGCATTTCCGGCCCGAGTTCGTCAACCGCATCGACGAGATCGTCGTGTTCCACGCGCTCGACGCCAAGCACATCCAGTCGATCGCGAAGATCCAGTTGAAGCGCCTGGAGCAGCGGCTGGCCGCGCAGGACATCCGGCTCGAGGTGAGCGACCGGGCGCTCGCCGAGATTGCCAAGGTCGGCTTCGACCCGCTGTATGGCGCGCGGCCGCTGAAGCGCGCGATCCAGCAGCACATCGAGAACCCGATCGCGCGGCTGGTGCTCGAAGGTCGGGTCGGACCGAAGGACGTGGTGCCGGTCGATTTCCGCGACGGGCGCTTCGTGTTCGAGCGGACCGTGCACTGACGCGCGGCCGGCGCGTCAGTGCAGCGGGCGCGCCGGCTGCTCGTCGCTTTCTGCGGGCGGTTCGGCGTGCACCGCGTGGCCTGCCGGATTCGGAAACAGCGGTGCGCCGCAGTCGTCGCAATACTCGAGCGGAAAGCGGTGTGCGTGCGTGGTGATCCGGGTCACCCCGAGTGCGCGCAATGCGGCATCGATCTCCTCCTGCGCCTTGTCCTCCTCGTCGCCCAGAAGGGGCCACACCACCCCCTCGATCACCGCGTCTTCGTCGTTGACGGTCGAGATGCCGACGCGGATCTCTTCGACCCGCTTGTCCTCGAAAGGCGCGATCGTCGCCTGCAGTGCCGCGGGCCCCAACTCGTAGGCGAGCTTCAGATACGACACGGCCGCTTCGAGGGAGAACTCGCGCAACTCGCGATCGGCGCTGCGCAGCGCGGCGTGGAAGGCGTTGGGCGCGAGCAGCCGGTAGCGGCAGCCGGTCAGCAGCGGCTGCAGTGCGTTGCCGGCCTGCTCGCGGAAAGCGGCGACGGCAGCAAGCTTGGCGTCCGGGTCGACCCCTGTCTCCTGCCAGTGATAGAGCGCTGAGCCTTGGGGTGCGACGAGCGCGGCCAGCAGGTAGCGCGTATCGGCGAGCATGGCCACCGGCTCGCGCAACGCTTTCGGATCGACTTTCAGGCGTGTGCCGTGCGCAGCCGCCGCGAACAGGCGGTCGGCGAAGTCGCGCACCTCGCCGAACGACTCCGGCAGCTGGTCGATCGAGAACAGGTAGTCGGCAAGCGCGACGCGCGCGCCGCGCGCCGCGAGATGTCCGGCAACGTGCACGCCGATGTTATCGACCAGTGGCCCCGGCAGGGTCGTGGTCGGCAGCTTGTAGCGTGACCACGCGAGCAGCGGAATGGCGATCAGCAAAGCGTCGTGCGGTTTGCCGTCGATGTCGATGGTCGCGCTTTCCGCGCACGATTCCGCGAGATCGGCCAGATCGTCGTACGCCCCGGCGTCGGTGCGCGCGAGCTCGTCGAGCGCCGCCTCGATCGCGTCGTCGAAGCCGCGCGCGAGCCTATCGTTGACCAGCTCGACCAGCCGGCGCTCCCACAACCGATCCTCGATGCGGGTTCCGGACTCGGACAGACGGCGCGCCAGCTTGGCGAGCGTTTCGGCGTCGGCGGAGTGGCGCGCGCGGGAGATATAGCGATTGCGGCGCATGCGATGTTCCTGCGAATGTGATGAGGCGAATTATCCCACCGTCGCCTCGGCGGCGCGTCTAGGGCTGTCGGCGAATACGAGGCTCGGGGTCGGGCGCGAGCGGCGCGGCCGCGCTTTGCGTACGAATGAATTCGGCCAGCGCGTCGATGTCGAGCGGGCCGCCGACGCGCTCGCGGCCTTCGCGAAAGACGCGAAATCCGTCGCCGCCCGCTGCGAGGAAGCTGTTGACGGTCACGCGCAGACGGTCTTGCGGCCTGATCGGGCGGCCGTCGAGCCGCATCGATCCCGGAACGAGGTGAGCGCCGTGGCCACCGTGGTCGCTCCACGCATAGACGAATCCGGCCGACGGTTGCAGGAACGTCACGCGTTCGCCGCCGCTGCGCCACTGCGCCTCGAGGATGCGTTCGAGTTGCGCGCCGGTCAGCGTCATCGTCACCAGCGTATTGCCGAACGGCTGCATCGCGAACAGATCCCCATAGGTGACCGCGCCTTCGGGCGCGCGTGGGCGCAGATCCGTGCGGATGCCGCCCGGATTGGTGAAGGCGATCTGCGCGCCGTGCACGCGCGTGGCCGCCAGGTGCGCGTCGGCGACGAGCCGGCCGGCGGCATGGTCGCCGCCGTCGGCGGCGCGGCGCGTAAACGCCTCGCTGATGCGGCCGATCGGTCGCTGCGCAAGCGGTGCGGCGCGTTGCGCGTAATGCGCGACCAGCGCGGCGACGCGCGGCGACGGCGGCAGCGGCGCAAACACGGCGAGCACTTCGGGATCGTCGTTGCGGTCGTTGGGCACCGGCAGATTGCGCGCGTGCGCACGGACGACGTCGCCGCTGACGCGATCGATCTCAAGGTCGACGACCGAAAGCAATCGCCCGAACGACGCGCCTTGAATCACGATACGGCCGTTCAGCGTGCAGTTGTAGGCTCGATGCGTGTGAGCGCTGAGCACGACGTCGATCGCGGAATCCAGCTTGCGCACGATGTCGAAGATCTCGCCGCGCGGGTCGACGCAGCCGTTGATGCCGCCGTCGGCCTCGCCGCCCTCGTGGACGATCGCGACGATCGCCTGCACGCCCTGCGCGCGTAACTCGGCGGCATAGCGGTTCAGCGTCGCGGCCTCGGCGCGGAAACGCCAGCCGGCGATGCCGCGCGGCATCACGATGCCGGGCGTGCTGCGCGTGACCACGCCGATAAAGCCGACGCGAATGCCGTCGAGAGTCTTGACCAGGTACGGCGCGAACAGCGTGCGGCCGTCGCGATCGACGACGTTGGCCGCGAGAAACGGAAAACGTGCGCCTTCGTAGCGGCCGGCCGGATGCGCGCAGGTGGCCAGTTCGCCGCGCGGCGTGCTCGCGCACCCGCCGGAAGTCAGCCGCTGAAGCTCGGCGACACCCTGATCGAACTCGTGATTGCCCACGGCGTTCACGTCGACGCCGATCTCGTTCATGACCTCGATCGTCGGCTCGTCGCGGAACAGCGCCGATTCGAGCGGTGATGCGCCAACGAGGTCGCCGCTGGAGATCACCACGCTCGCCGGCTGCTCGCGCCGCAACTGGGCGACGCGCGTGGCGAGAAAGGCGGCGCCGCCGCTGCGCAGCGCGAGCATGCGACCGGCGTCGGCGGGGTGCGGCACGGCGACGGTGAGTTCATCCGGCAACAGGTGGCCATGGAAATCGTTGAAGGCGATCAGTCGCACGCGCGCCGGCCCGGCGGGTTGCACCCACGCGGGGCCGAGCGCAAGTACGAGCGCGGCGAACAGACTGCGCCAGGCGAGGTGGCGTCGCATCGGAGAGCTTCCAGGCACGATTATCGATGCGGCGAGCTCGCGTGCGGCTCTGCTATCGTCGCGGCATGAGTGCCGCCGCGATCCGCAGCGACGTCAGGGGCGACGCCGAAGTCATCGGCCTGGTGGCGCTGGCGCACGGCACGTCGCATTTCTTTCACCTGCTGCTGCCGCCCTTGTTCCCGTGGCTGATGCAGGAGTTTGCGCTGTCGTTCACGCAGGTCGGGTTTCTGATGACGGTGTTTTTCGTGATCAGCGGCGTCGGCCAGGCGCTCGCGGGCTTCGTCGTCGATCGCGTCGGCGCGCGGCCGGTGCTGTTTTTCGGTGTCGGCACGCTCGCGGCCGCCGGCATCGTGCTCGGGCTGGCGGATGGCTATGCGACCCTCGTGCTTGCCGCCGCCGTCGCCGGCTTGGGCAACTCGATATTTCATCCGGCCGACTTCACGCTGCTGAACCGTCGCGTATCACCAGCGCGGCTGGGGCATGCATTCTCCGTGCACGGTCTGGCCGGCAATCTCGGATGGGCCGCGGCGCCCGTGTTCATGGCCGGCATCGCGAGTGTCAGCGACTGGCATGTCGCCGCTTTCGCGGCGTCCGGCTTCGGCTTCGTCGTGCTGGCGACGCTGATCGGGCGCGCGCGCGTTCTCAACGATGACGTCGCGCGACACCTCGTTGCGGTGCGGCCGACACCGGCCAAGACCAGACCTTCGGGACACTTCGACTTCCTGCGCTCGGGCGCAGTCTGGATGTGCTTCGTCTTCTTCTTTCTGGCCACCGGCGCGTTCGGAATCCTGCAGAGCTACGCCCCCGCCATCCTCGGGCACGTCTATCAACTCCCTCTCGCCGCGGCCACCGCAGGCCTGACCGCGTATCTGCTGGGCAGTGCGGCTGGGATGGTGCTCGGCGGATTCGCCGCCGCGCGCCACGAGAACAGCGACGCCGTGATCGCGCTGGCGCTTGGACTCGCGGCGGTGGTTGCACTGCTGCTCGCGAGTGCGGTGGTTCCCGCCTGGAGCGTGATCGCATGGATGGCAGTGATGGGCTTCGGCGTCGGCGTGGCCGGGCCGAATCGGGATCTGTTGGTACGCAAGGCTGCAACTGCGCAGTTCGGCACGGCTTCGTTCGGGCGAGTCTATGGATTCGTGTACTCCGGCCTGGACCTCGGCTTGGCGGCAACGCCGCTGCTGATCGGGCCGCTGCTGGACGCGGGCGGGTTTTCGGCCGCGCTGGCCGGCGTGGCCGCCTTGCAGACCGCAGCGCTGGCGAGCGCGCTGCGCATCGGCCGGGCGGCGCGCGTGGCGCGCGCGGCATGAGTCGGACAGCGGCATGATCAGCTTTGCGACCACCGACCTTTGCGATTCGTTCGCGGCGCAACTTGCGAGCGGAGACGTGCAGGTCATGCAGCCGGCGCTCCTGCGTTTCGGGGCACGCCGCGCCTTCTGCGGGCAGGCGGTGACGCTGAAGCTTTTCGAGGACAACTCGCTGCTGGCCGAAGCGGTGCGGTCGCCGGGCGAAGGGCGCGTGCTCGTCGTCGACGGCGGGGGCAGCACCCGTTGCGCCGTTCTGGGAGGCAATCTGGCCAAGGCGGCCGCGGACTCGAACTGGGCAGGCGTCATCGTCTACGGCGCCGTTCGCGATGCCGATGAAATCGACGCATGTGCCATCGCGGTGCTGGCGCTGGCTCTGGACCCGCGTCGTTCGGTCAAACGCGGCCTCGGTGATCGCGATGTCGCCGTGAGCTTCTTGGGGGCCACGGTTCGGCCAGGGGACTGGATCTACAGCGACCGCGACGGGACGCTCGTCAGTCGATCGGCGCTTCACCGCTAGTTGGGCGCTGTATCGATCCAAACAGGTCGTCCGATTTCATTCGGCGGACTGCGTTTCACATCATGGCAATGACCTTGTGCGCAGCACCAGGAACCATTTCATCGGTGCCATTTGTTTTCCACATTGCGGTATTTAGTATCTATGTCATTGTTTTGACGATGATTCATATGCATTCTTTTATAAGATACGAGTCTTGCTGCATCGCCTGATCGATCCTACGATGCCTGCGACTTCCGGGGCTTTCGAGGATCGACTAAGAACCCCCGGAAGATCAAGTACAGACCTTCATCCGGTAGGAGAAAGCATGACCGCACGCAAACTCGAGGCGCAACGCCTACAGAAAGACTGGAACGAGAATCCGCGCTGGAAAGGCATCAAGCGCGGCTATACGGCCGATGACGTGGTCCGGCTGCGCGGCTCGCTTCAGGTCGAACACACGCTGGCCAAGCGCGGCGCGGAGCGGCTGTGGAAACTGATCAACGAAGAGCCCTTCGTCAACGCGCTGGGTGCCCTGACGGGGAATCAGGCCATGCAGCAGGTCAAGGCGGGCCTGAAAGCAATCTACCTCTCCGGCTGGCAGGTCGCCGGTGACGCCAACCTAGCGGGGGAGATGTATCCGGACCAGTCGCTGTATCCGGCCAATTCGGTGCCGGCAGTGGTCCGCCGAATCAACAACACGTTCATGCGCTGCGATCAGATCCAGTGGATGGAGGGCAAGAACCCGGGTGACGCCGGCTACATCGATTACTTCGCGCCGATCGTTGCAGACGCGGAAGCGGGATTCGGGGGTGTGCTCAATGCTTTCGAACTGATGAAGGCGATGATCGAGGCGGGCGCCGCCGGCGTGCACTTCGAGGATCAGTTGGCATCCGTGAAGAAGTGCGGGCACATGGGTGGCAAGGTGCTCGTGCCTACGCGCGAAGCAGTCGCGAAGCTCGTCGCCGCGCGCCTTGCTGCCGACGTGATGGGGGTTCCGACGGTGCTCGTGGCGCGCACCGACGCCGAGGCGGCCGATCTGGTGACGTCCGACGTCGACGAAAACGACAAGCCGTTCTTGACCGGCGAGCGGACCGTGGAGGGCTTTTACCGCACCAAACCGGGCTTGCAGCAGGCAGTCTCCCGGGGGCTCGCCTACGCGCCTTACGCCGATCTCGTCTGGTGCGAGACCGGCAAGCCCGATCTCGCCTACGCCAAGGCCTTTGCGGAGGCGATTCACAAGCAGTTTCCCGGCAAGATGCTCGCGTACAACTGCTCGCCGAGCTTCAACTGGAAGAAGAACCTAGACGACGCGACGATCGGCAGGTTCCAGAAGGAGCTGGGTGCGATGGGATACAAGTTCCAGTTCATCACGCTGGCGGGCTTCCATTCGCTGAACTACTCGATGTTCAACCTGGCGTACGGCTACGCGCGCAATCAGATGAGCGCTTTCGTCGAGCTTCAGGAAGCGGAGTTCGCCGCGGCCGAGAAAGGCTTCACGGCGGTCAAGCATCAGCGCGAGGTCGGCACGGGTTACTTCGACGCGGTGACCACGACGATCGAGAGCGAAGCATCGACCGCGGCGCTGAAAGGCTCGACCGAGGACGAACAGTTCTTCGACAGCAAGGTCGAGAAGAAGGCTGCCTGAAATGTTCGGGCATTCGTGTCCGCTTGGCAACGCTTTCGTTGCGGCGCAACTTGAGTGAGTTCTGGCCGGTCCCTAGACTGCGCCGCGATTGCCAGAGCGCGCAAGCGCCGGAGGAAGACAGGGCGAGGTCGTAGGAGACGCTGTCAACAAGTTCGAATAACACGGATCGATCGTTGGGGCCGCACAAGCGGCCCCTTCTTTTTTGGTTGCCAGCGTTTCACCCTTTCCGCCGCGTCTGCTTCGGTGCACCGAGCGCGAGCCGCAGTGCGTCGTCTTCAAACGCCGCCTTCAGCCTGTCGACGAACAGGCGCACGCGCCGCGGCAGATGCTTGTGTGCCGGGAACACGCAGTAAATGGCTGTGGGCGCGGCTGCGTAGCGGTCGAGTACGCTCACCAAGCGGCCCGCACG
>JBBIQI010000034.1:0-5222 GCA_037442465.1 Burkholderiales bacterium | reverse complement strand
CGCCCGAAGCCGGCCGGCGCGGTCACGCGAAGATGGCCTGTCGCCTCGACGCCGCGCGCGGCGACGGCGGTCTCCGCCGCCTCGAGTTCGCTCAGGATGCGCTGACAGTCCTCGACGAAGGCCGCGCCCTCCGGCGTCAGCGACAGGCGGCGGGTGGTTCGCTGCAGCAGCTTGACGCCCAGCCGCGACTCGAGCGCATCCAGACGGCGACTGACCATCGCCGGTGCGATCCCCTCGTGGCGGGCGGCGGCGGACAGGCTGCCGCGCTGCACGACGCTGACGAAGGTCGCAATCTGCTTGAAATGGTCCATTCTTGAGCGAGAGTCAAAGAAGCTGTGTCGATCGCCGGCCGATCAGACAGTTCTACGCAAATATACTTTCGCGCTGACTCGCCGATCGCTGAACCATGCGTCCGATCGCCGAATTCCAGATTTCGCCGATTCGAAGGAGCACGCGATGAACCTGCCCCAAGGGGTAACGATCCAAGCGCCGGTCAAGCCCGGCTTCGAGAAAGTCCTGACGCACGACGCGCTCGCGCTCGTGGCCAGGCTGCATCGATCGTTCAATCCGCGCAGGCTCGAACTGCTCGCGCGGCGCGTCGAGCGTGCCCGGCGGCTCGACGCCGGAGAGAAACCCGACTTTCTGGCCGAAACGAAGCACGTGCGCGAAGGCGACTGGAAGATCGCGCCGCTGCCCAAGGACCTGTGGTGCCGTCGCGTCGAGATCACCGGCCCGGTCGAGCGGAAAATGATCATCAACGCGCTGAACTCGGGTGCGGATGCGTACATGACCGACTTCGAGGACAGCAATGCGCCGAACTGGGACAACCAGATCACCGGGCAGCTGAACCTGATCGACGCCGTACGCCGAACCATCACGCTCGAGCAGGGCGGCAAGCTGTACAAGCTGAACGACAGGATTGCCACCTTGGTCGTGCGACCGCGCGGCTGGCACCTGGACGAGAAGCACGTGTTGGTCGACGGTCAGCGCGTTTCCGGCGGCATCTTCGACTTCGCGTTGTTCATGTTTCACAACGCCCGCGAGCTGATCGCGCGCGGCTCCGGGCCGTATTTCTACCTGCCGAAGATGGAGTCGCATCTGGAGGCGCGGCTATGGAACGACATCTTCGTCGCCACGCAGAAGGAGCTGGACCTTCCGCAAGGGACGATCAAGGCCACGGTGCTGATCGAGACGATCCTTGCGGCTTTCGAGATGGACGAAATCCTGTACGAGCTGCGCGAGCACTCGGCTGGCCTGAACGCCGGCCGCTGGGACTACATCTTCTCGTGCATCAAGAAGTTCAAGAACGATCGCGACTTCTGCCTGGCGGACCGCGCGCGGGTCACGATGACGGCGCCGTTCATGCGCGCCTACGCGCTGCTGCTGCTGAAGACCTGCCATCGACGCGACGCGCCGGCGATCGGCGGCATGAGTGCGCTGATTCCGATCAAGAACGACCCGGTGGCCAACGAAAAGGCGCTCGCCGGGGTGCGCGCCGACAAGGCGCGCGACGCCAACGATGGCTACGACGGCGGCTGGGTCGCCCATCCCGGGCTAGTGCCGGTGGCGATGGAAGAATTCGTCAAGGTGCTCGGCAACCGTCCCAACCAGATCGACAAGAAGCGCGACGACGTACAGGTGTCGGCCGCCGACCTGCTGAACTTCCAGCCGGAAGCGCCGATCACCGAACAGGGCCTGCGGATGAACATCAACGTCGGCATCCATTACCTGGGCTCGTGGCTGGCGGGTAACGGCTGCGTGCCGATCCACAACCTGATGGAGGATGCGGCGACCGCCGAAATCAGCCGCTCGCAGGTGTGGCAGTGGATCCGCTCGCCCAAAGGCGTTCTGGAGGACGGTCGTAAGGTCACGGCCGAGATGGTCCGGGCGCTGATCCCCGAGGAACTGGCGAAGGTCAAGGCCGTCGTCGGCGGCGACACGAGGACTTACGAGCGTGCGGCACGGATCTTCGAGCAAATGAGCACGCAGGAAACGTTCGCCGAGTTCCTCACGCTGCCGCTGTACGAGGAGCTCGACTAGCAGGCCCGCCTTGCCGCTGATGCCATTGGCCACACACCGCGTCCGGCGAGCGGTGCCATGTAACACGAACTGACGAGGAGAACCGAATGACGCTGTGCCCGATCGCTGTCGTCGCCGGCTGCCGCAAGTGCCCGGCGTTTTCGGTCTGCCCGCTGAAATCCGTGCTGGGCGATCAGAAGTCCGCGCCGGACGCGAAATCGGCGCCGGCTGCCCACCCGGAGCGCGAAGGTGGGCACAAGCGGTAGCGACTGCTACAGCAGCGTGCCGACAAGTGCGGCGGTCGCGCAGGTGGCCAGCAGCCCGCCCGCGACCGACTTCAAGCCGAGTTGCGCGAGTTCGGCGCGGCGCTTAGCCGGCAGCATCGTTGCCATGCCGCCGAGCATGATGCCGAGGCTGCCGAAGTTGGCAAAGCCGCATAGCGCATAGGTCATCAGCAAGCGGCTGCGCTCTGACAGCGCCGCCGGTGGCAGCGCGGCGAGGTCGAAGTACGCGATCATTTCGTTCAGCTCGGTTTTCTTGCCGAGCAGGAAGCCCGCGACCTGCGCCTCGGCCCACGGGATGCCGCTGGCCCACGCGAGCGGGGCGAACAGCCAGCCGAAGATGCGCTCGAGCGTCAGCGGCGCATTGCCCACAAGCGGCAGCGTCGCCAGCAGGACGTTGACCAGCGCGACCAGGGCGACGAACACGATCAGCATCGCGACGATGTTCAGCAGCAGTTGCAGCCCTTCGAATGTTCCACGCGTCAACGCAGCCATCGCGTTCGCGTCCTGCCCTTCGAAACGCACGTTCGCCTCGTCGGTTCGCTCGGGCGGCACCATCAGAGCGGCCACCACGATCGCCAGCGGCGTAGCGACCACCGACGCGATCAGCAGATGACCGAGCGCGTTGGGCACGATCGGCGCCAGCACGGTCGCGTACAGCATGAGCACGGTGCCAGCGATCGTGGCCATGCCGCAGTTCATCACGATGAACAGCTCACCGCGCGACAGCCGCGCCAGATAAGGCTTGACGACCAGGGGCGCCTCGACCATGCCGACGAACACGTTGGCGGCCGCCGACAGCCCGACGGCGCCGCCGATTCCCATGCTCCGGCGCAGTCCCCACGCGATCGCACGCACGATCGCCGGCAAGATGCGCCAATGAAACAGCAACGCCGACAGCGCGGCGACCAGCAGCACGAGCGGCAGCGCCCGGAATGCAAGCACGAAACTCGTGCCCTGTTTGATCTCGGCAAACGGTAGCTCGGCGCCGCCCAGGTAGCCGAACACGAAGCGCGTGCCTGCCTCGGTCGCCCGATCGAGCGCCACGATCAGACCGTTGAGCCGAGCGAACCCATCGGCCACGACCGGCACCTTGAGCAGCAGCGTCGCCAGCACGAAAGCGAGTGCGAGCCCGGCGAGAACGACGCGCCACGGCACACGGCGACGATTTTCCGAACCCAGCCACGCGAGCGCGAGCAGTGCGCTCAGGCCCAGCAGGCAATGCAGCGTTTGCATGACGGTCCCGATGCGGTCACGGGCACGCACGATTGAACCACGCGATGGCGCCGACGGCCAGCGCCCGTCCGGCCGCGCGCGAATCGAGCGTTCGCTCGACGGCACATCCGCGACCGCGCGTTAGCATGTGTGTCGTTCGTTCGACCGCGCCCGCGGCGCACGGAGTGTCCATGAATCCGACCGACGTACCAGCGCAAATGCAAACCGTCTTCGAGACGCAGCGCGCGGCCTACGATCGCGACGACTTCCCGCCTTGGGAGGTGCGCCGTGACCGGCTGCGGCGGCTGCGGCGCTTGCTCGAGGACAACGAGCCCGCGTTCGAATCGGCGATCGCCAGCGACTTCGGCCGCCGGCCGCGGCTCGAGACGCAAATCGCCGAATTCTTTCCGGCGCTCGCCGAGATCAAGGCGGCGCTGTGCCACGGGAAGCGGTGGATGAGGCCACGGCGCGTCTGGGTATCCAAGTGGTTCCTACCGGCGCGCGCCGAGATCCTGCCGCGGCCCGTCGGGGTGGTCGGGATCATCGTGCCGTGGAACTATCCGGTGTTCCTCTCGATCGGCCCGATGGTGGGCGCGTTGGTTGCCGGCAATCGGGTGATGGTGAAGATGTCCGAATACACGCCCGCCGTCGGCGAACTGTTCCAACGACTGGTCGCTCAGACCTTCCGCCCGGACGAAGCGAGCGTTGTGCTGGGCGGAGCCGACGTGGCCGCGGCCTTCAGCGCCCTGCCGTTCGATCACCTGCTGTTTACCGGCTCGACGGCGGTCGGGCGCAAAGTCATGGCCGCCGCCGCCGAAAACCTGACGCCGGTGACGCTGGAACTGGGCGGCAAGTCGCCCACCGTCGTCGCGCCCGGTTATTCGATCGAACGCGCCGCTGCGCGCATCCTCGCGGGCAAACTGCTCAATGCAGGGCAGACCTGCATCGCCCCGGACTACGTGCTGCTGCCGCGTCCGCGGCTGCTGACCTTCGTCACCGCCGCGCGCGCGCAGGCGTGCCGCATGTATCCGCAAGGGCTGGCGAGCGACGAGTACACGAGCATCATCGATCGGCGGCACTACGGCCGGCTGCTCGGCTATCTCGACGAGGCCCGGGCGCGCGGTGTGCGCATCGAGCCGCTGTTCGACGGTGCGCAACGCGACGATCCCGCGCATCGGCTGGCGCCCGCGCTGCTGATCGAACCGCCTGCCTCAATCGCGGTCATGCGTGAAGAGATCTTCGGTCCGCTGCTGCCCTTGCTCGCCTACGACCACGTGGAGGAAGCGATCGAGTTCATCAACGCGCAGCCGCGCCCGCTCGCGTTGTACTGGTTCGACGACGATCGCGCGCGTACCGATCGCGCGTTGCGGCGTACGCATGCCGGCGGCGTCTGCGTCAACGAAACGTTGGTGCACGTCGCGCAGGAAGAACTGCCGTTCGGCGGCATCGGTCCCTCGGGCATGGGGCACTATCACGGCCGCTGGGGCTTCGAGACCTTCAGCAAGATGAAGCCTATCTTCCGGCAGTCGCGGTTAAACGGCATGGGCTTGTTCATGCCCCCCTACGGCCGGCACGTCGAAACGCTGCTGCGGCTGATGAAGCGGTTCTGAGGCCAGCCCGCGGCGCGCCGGTGCCGTATATCCCGCTGCCCGCGCCTGCGCCATCGAGCGGACGGGTTCGGGCCACGCGCGCTGCGCCGACGACGGG
>JBBIQI010000033.1:0-21169 GCA_037442465.1 Burkholderiales bacterium | reverse complement strand
GCCGACGGTGCCGTCGGCAGCGCCGAGGTTGTCATCCCGAGCGAAGCCGAGGGATCTCGGCGCAGCGAGCGGGTGAGATTCCTCGCCTTCGGCTCGGAATGACGAGGGGCTTCGGCTCGGAATGACGACGAGACTCGGCTCGGAATGACGAGGGACGTCGGCTCGAAACGCCCCGAGGCAGCGGAGCCAACGGATGGCAAATCGTCAACTGCCGGATTTAGGGTCAATTCTCTGTGTCCTCTGTGTCTCTGTGGTGGCCATCACACCCTTCGAAGGCCGGACGAATCACGATCGAGACACGGAGGGCACGGAGGAATGGCCGGCCTTATCTCTGTGTCCTCCGTGTCCTCCGTGTCCTCCGTGGTGACCATGGCAGCCTTCGAAGTCCGAAGGTCTAACCACCAACGGCGCGGACACGGATAAATTCAACGAGGGCGCGCTGCGTTGGGTGTTCGAGCCGCAGCCACGTGATCGCGTTGCGCGGCCTACGGCATCAACTGCCCGCCGTTGACCTCGATGACCTGCCCGGTCACGTAGCCGCTGGCGGCGTCCGACGCCAAATACAGGAACGCGCCGGTGCACTCTTCGGGCGTGCCGAGCCGGCCCATCGGGATCGTCGCGCGCAGCGCCTCGAGCGTGGCCGCCGGGGTGTGGCGATCGTGCAGCGGAGTGGCGATCACGCCGGGCGCCACGGCGTTGACGCGCACCTTGTCGCCGACCAGCTCTTTCGCCAGCCCGCGGGTCAGCGTGCTGACGAAGCCCTTGGTCGCCGCATACAACACCACGCCCGGGCCGCCGCCGTTGCGCGCGGCGATCGAAGTGACGTTGATGATGTTGCCGCCGCCCTGGCGGCGGAACACCGGCACGATCGCGCGGCACAGCGTGACGACCGAGCGCACGTTCAGTTGCAGGATCTCGTCGACGAAGGTCTCGTCGCAGTCGACGAAGGGCTTGCGTCCGAACACGTTGCCGGCGTTGTTGACCAGCACGTCGATGCGACCGAAGTGCCGCAGCACGCCGTCGACGAGACCGACCAGCTCGTCGCGCTTGGTCGCGTTGGCGCGAAACAGCGCCGCCTCGCCGCCAGCCGCGCCGATGTCGGCGGCGACTGCGCGCGCCTGCGCCTCGCTCGCGTGGTAGTGCACCGCCACCCGCGCACCGGCGCCGCCGAACGCGCGCGCCGCGGCCGCGCCGATACCGGTGCTCGCACCGGTGATCAGCACGACCTTGCCTTTCAGATCGTCGAACATCGCAGTCTCCGTCTTCAGATCACCGGCGTCGGCAAGGGCCGCCCGGCGAAAAACGCCTCGACATTGTCGAGCACGAGCTGTCCCATCGCGCCGCGCGTCGCGTGCGTGGCGCTGCCCTGGTGCGGCTGCAGCACGACGTTGTCCAGGGCGAGCAGTGCGGCCGGCACGCGCGGCTCGTCGGCGAACACGTCGAGCCCGGCCCCGCCGAGTCGGCCGTCGACGAGTGCGGCAACGAGCGCGTCCTCGTCGACGATCGAGCCGCGCGCGACGTTGATCAGGATGCCTGCGGGGCCGAGCGCCTCGAGCACCGCGCGGTCGATCAGATGCCGAGTCGCTTCGCCGCCGGGACAGGCAACCACCAGCACGCCGGACTCGCGCGCCAGCGCCAGCAGATCGGGCTCGTAGCGCCACGGCACGGGCTTCGCACGCGGCCCGTGATATGCGATGTCCATGCCGAAGACCGCCGCGCGTTGGGCGATCGCCTGCCCGATGCGGCCCATGCCGACGATGCCGAGCCGCGTGCCCTTCATGCGCCCGGTCAGCGCCATCGGTCCCTTGAGCCAGCGCCCTGCGCGCACGTAGCGGTCGGCAGCGACGACGCGGCGTACGGTCGCGAGCACGAGCGCCAGCGCCAGGTCGGCGACGTCGTCGGTCAGCACGTTGGGCGTGTTGGTCACGCGGATGCCGCGCGCTCGCGCGGCGGCCAGATCGATCGCGTCGACACCGACACCGAAGCAGGCGATCAGCTCGAGCCGCGGCAGCCTTTCGATCAAATCGGCCTTCATTCCTGCACCGCCGCTGGTCACGGCAACGCGGACCGCGGGGGCCACCTGCGCGAGCAGCGCGGCGCGGTCGGGCGCGTCATACCAGCGAGCGACGCGGTAGTCGCTTTCGAGCCGCGCCTGCGTCGGCGGATGGATCGGCGCGACCAGCAGCAGCGCGGGCTTCATCGCAGCGGCGCCACACCCAGGCGGTGCGTCCACTCGTCGAATTCGGCACGCAGCCCCGGCTCGATCGGAATGCCGGCGCGGCGCCGCTGCGCTTCGGCGCGTTCCTCGGGCTCACCCGGGTAGAGCACGTCGCCGGGCTGACGCCGGATCGCCTCGACCGCCTCGGCCACGCGCTGCGCGAGCGTGGCGCCGCCGGCGAAGCGTGCGGGGTCGAGCGCGATCATCAGCCCGCCGAGACGGCGCCGCTGGGTCAGATCGCCGAACATCGGCGTGATGCGGTCGGCAAACGCCATGCCGTTCAGCGGCCCGCATAGCAGGTCGATCATCAGCGCGAGCGCGTAGCCCTTGTGGCCGTACGATGTGCCGCCGAGCGCGACGAGCGCCGCGGCCGCGTGCGCGTCGCACGTCGGCCGGCCCTGCTCGTCGAGCGCGACCTCGGGCGGCAACGCATGGCCTTCGCGCCGCGCGTTCATCACGCGGTTCCACGGGATCGAGCTGGTCGCCATGTCCAGGCACAGCGGCGCGCCGCCTGCGCGCGGAAACGCGATCGAGATCGGGTTGGTGCCGAGGAACTTCCGGGTTCCGCGCGCGGGGGCGACGATCGAATCGGCGTGCGTGAACGCGATGCCGACCAGTCCGTCGCACGCCGCCTGCCGCGTATAGAGCCCGATCGCGCCGCAGTGCGTGGACTCCGAGATTCCCACCGCGCCGATGCCCGCTTCGCGCGCCAGCCGCTGCGCCAGCGCCATCGCGGCGAACGCCGCGGCGATGCCGAGCCCGTGGCCGCCGTCGAACCGCGCGGTCCCCGGTCCGGTGCGCTGCGCGGAGTACTGCGGCCGCGGCTCGATCGAGCCGGCGCGGATACGCGCCAGATAGTGCGGCAGCCGCGCGATGCCGTGCGAATCGATGCCCCAGAGGCTCGTCTGCACGAGTGCATCGGCGACGGTGCGCGCGTCCTCGTCGCTGCAACCGACCGCGCGCAGGCAGGCCGCGGCCCAGCTCGCGAGCGACCCGCTGTCGATGTACTCGATCGCGCCGCCCATCTTCACCCCCCTTTGTCAAAGGGGGGCAGAGGGGATTTCAGGTCGTGACCCAGGGGAAATCCCCCCAACCCCCCTTTACGAAAGGGGGGCTCAGACGGCGGACTGCTGACATCGTTCCGCACGCTATCCCGCGTACGCCGTCACCTTCTGCCGCTGCTCGCCGAGCCCGGCGATGCCAAGCCGCACTTCGTCGCCGGGACGCAGAAAGCGCGGCGGCTTCATCGCCATGCCGACGCCGGGCGGCGTGCCGGTGGTGATGATGTCGCCGGGCAGCAGCGTCATGAACTGGCTGAGATACGCGACCAGATACGCGACGCCGAAGATCATCGTGCGCGTGTTGCCGGTCTGCATGCGCTCGCCGTTGACATCCAGCCACATGTCGAGGTTCTGCGGATCGGCGATCTCGTCGGTCGTGACCAGATACGGGCCGATCGGGCCGAACGTGTCGCACCCCTTGCCGCGGTCCCACTGGCTGCCGCGCTCGAGCTGGAAATTGCGCTCGGACACGTCGTTGACGACGCAGTAGCCGGCGACGTGTTTCAGCGCGTCGCGCTCGTCGACATACTGCGCCTTGGTGCCGATCACGACGCCGAGTTCGACCTCCCAATCGGTCTTTTGCGAGTTCTTCGGGATCACGATGCCATCGTTTGGCCCGGTGATGCAGGTGGTCCACTTGTTGAAGACGATCGGTTCGCTCGGAATCGGCATGTTGCTTTCGGCGGCATGGTCCGAGTAGTTCAGCCCGATCGCGACGAACTTGCCAATGCCCACGTAGGGCACGCCGAGCCGCGGCCTGCCTTTGACCAGCGGCAGCTTGGCCGGATCGAACTTGCGCAGATGCGCGAGCCGCTTCGGCGCGAGCACGGACGAGTCGATGTCGCCGACGACGCCCGACAGGTCGCGGATGTTGCCGTCGGCGTCAAGCAGCCCGGGTTTCTCGAATCCGTTCGGGCCGTAGCGGAGCAGTTTCATGCGCGATTCCTTGCAGTTGTTTGCCTGCCCCCGGCTTCGAGGACAGGGCCGGCGTGAGGGGTGACGGCATCATCGCGCAGACCCCTCGCCCCGGCCCTCTCCCCTGCCTGGGGGGAGAGCGGGTTGCTAGAGACTCATCCCGCCGTCGACGAAAATCGCCTGTCCGGTCATGAACGACGATTCGTCGGAGACGAGGTAGACGAAGGTTTCGGCGATCTCCTCGGCGGTGGCGAGCCGTCCCATCGGCTGGCGCGCGATGAAGTCCTTGCGCGCCTGCACCGGGTCGGCAAAGGCTTGGATCCGTTCGGCGAGCGACGGCGTGTCGACGGTGCCGGGGCACACGCAGTTGACTCGAATGCCCTGCTTGACGTGATCGAGCGCGAGCGCGCGCGTGAAGCCGGCGACCGCCGCCTTGCTGGCCGTGTACGCGAGCCGGTTCGGCGCCGCTTTCTGCGCGCCGAGCACCGAGGCCATGTTCAGGATCACACCGCCGCCGGCTGCGATCATCTTCGGCAGCATCGCGCGGGTCATGACGAACATGCTGCGCACGTTTAGGTCGAAGCTGAAATCCCAGTCCTCGATGCGGCAGTCGAGGATCGTTCCCTGGTGCACGTAGCCGGCGCAGTTGAACAGGATGTCGACCGCGCCGACTTCCTCGACGCAGGCCTGCACCGCGGCGTCGTCGAGCACGTCGAGCACGCGGGTGGTGATCGGCAACGATCCGGCGGCCGCTTGCAGCGACTGCAGCAGCTCGGGTCTGAGGTCGGTCGCGATCACCCGCGCGCCTTCGCGCGCGAACGCCAGCACGCCAGCTCGCCCCATGCCTTGTCCGGCCGCCGTGACGAGTGCGGTCTTGCCCGCGAGTCGACCTGCCATCTGCCGCGCCCCCTGAGTATTGTCGTTTTGCCCCGACCTTGACACCGCGGGGCCGCGTGTGTGAAGCTGCCCGCCAATTGGCCTGACCACTTGACCAATGCGGGGTGCGGCCAGTGTAAGGGCTGCGTTCGGCGCTTGTCCAGAAAACGGACACGCAGCCGATCCCGCGGCGAAACCGACGACCCGTCTGCATGCCGATCCAGGCCCTCGAGCCGCGCCGCCTGTACCGCCAGATCGCCGACCAGATCGCGGCGCTGATCCGGCGCGGCGAATTCAAGCCGGGATCGCGTCTGCCGCCCGAGCGCGACCTGGCGAGGCAGCTCGGCGTCAGCCGTCCCTCGGTGCGCGAGGCGCTGATCGCGCTCGAGGTCGAGGGCTTCGTCGAAGTCCGCATCGGCTCGGGCGTTTACGTCACCAGCGCCGCGCCGCGCCGCGCCGGCGGTCGCGTCGGCAAGGCGGCGCTGCCGCCCGACTCCGGCCCGTTCGAGCTGATCGAGGCGCGCCGCCTGGTCGAATCCGAATGCGCGGCGCAGGCGGCCAAGCACGCGAGCGCCGCCCAGCTGCGGCAGATGAAGACCGCGCTCGCCTCGATGCGCACCGACGGCAAGCGCAACGTCGTTCCGCTCGAAGGCGACCAGCGCTTCCACGAGTGCGTCGCCGATGCCAGCGGCAACAGCGCGCTGGCGATGCTCGTGCGCACGCTGTGGGCGCAGCGCACGGGGCCGCTGTTTCTGCGGCTGGAGCACCACTTCGACACGCCGGCGCTATGGAGCGCGGCGATCGCCGAGCACCAGGAAATCCTTGCGGCGATCGAGTCCCGCGATCCGGCGGCGGCGCGCGCGGCGATGCGGCGGCATCTGGACATGGCGGCAAGACGGTTCAAGGCGAGCTTCAAGCGTAGTTGACGGCCGATTCGGCAGTGGCGCGACGGGGAGGCGTGTGTGAGTCAGGCGAAGGCGGCGGGCGACGAGCACGTGATGACGGCCGACGGCACGTTCGACGTGCACGATCAGCCGGTCGATCTGACGATCTACCGCTTCGAGGATTGGATCGCGCTCGGCTTGTTCTGGCTGCTCGCCGGCGTGGTCTTCCTGCAGTTCTTCACGCGCTATGCGCTGAACGACTCGGCCTCGTGGACCGAGGAGATCGCACGCTACCTGCTGATCTGCACGGTGTTCGTCGGCGCGGCGATCGCGGTGCGCAAGAACAATCACGTGCAGGTCGATTTTTTCTACCGCGTGCTGCCGAAACCGCTGACGCGCATGCTGGCCACGCTGGTCGACCTCGTGCGGATCGCCTTCTTCGCGTACGCGGTGTACCTGACCGCGGCGCTGATGATGCGCATCGGCGGGCAGCCAATGTCGGTCGTCGACTGGCCGATCGGCATCGTCTACGCGGTCGTGCTGTTTGGCTTCGCGCTGATGACCTGGCGCGCGCTGCAGGTCGCGGCTGCCAACTGGCGACGCGGCGCGTCGGTGCTGGAGCGTCCCGAGCTGCACGAAACCCCCGAGGCGACGGCCTGACGGCGACGGCACGACGAGCGCACCGATGACGCCGGCCGGATTCAAGCTGACCTTTATCGCGCTGATGGGCGCGGGCGTGCCGGTGGCGATCGCGATGGCCGGTTCGTCGCTGCTCTACGTGATGGTGTCGGGCAACGTGCCCGACTTCGTCGTGATTCACCGGATGGTCAACGGCATCGATTCGTTTCCGCTGCTGGCGGTGCCGTTCTTCGTGCTGGCCGGCAACCTGATGAACTCGGCCGGCATCACCAACCGCATCTACAACTTCGCGCTCGCACTGGTCGGCTGGCTCAAGGGTGGGCTCGGGCACGTCAACGTCGTCGGCTCGATGGTGTTCGCCGGCATGTCGGGCACGGCGATCGCGGATGCCGCGGGGCTGGGCACGATCGAGATCAAGGCGATGCGCGATCACGGCTACTCGACCGAATTCGCGGTCGGCGTGACGGCGGCCTCCGCCACGCTCGGCCCGATCATCCCGCCGTCGCTGCCTTTCGTGATCTACGCGATGTTCGCCAACGTATCGGTGGGCGCCCTGTTCCTCGCCGGGCTGATGCCCGGCCTGGTGATGGCGTTGCTGATGATGGCGACCGTCGCGTACTACGCGCACCGGCGCGGGTTCGGCAGCGACGTCAGGTTCCGGTGGGGCAAGCTCGGCAAGGCGCTGCTGGAGCTGGCGATCGTCGCGGCGTTTCCGGTGGCGATCTGGGCGGCGACGCAGGCCGGCGCGATGCCGACCGCCGCGGTGGGCGTCGCGCTGGCGGTGCTGCTCGCCGCCGACTGGAAGTTCCGCTTCGACGCGGTGCTGCCGATCCTCACGCCCGTGCTGCTGATCGGCGGCATGACCGCGGGTGTGTTCACCGCGACCGAAGGCGCGATCGCCGCGTGCGTATGGGCGCTTTTCCTGGGTCTGGTCTGGTACCGGACGATGAACGCGCGGATGCTCGTCAAGGTGTCGATGGACACGATCGAGACGACCGCGACCGTGCTGCTGATCGTCGCCGCCGCGTCGATCTTCGGCTGGATGCTGACCGTCACGCGCACGACCGAGGCGATCGCCGCGTGGGTGCTTGGGTTCACGAGCGACGCCTGGATGTTTCTGCTGCTGGCGAACCTGCTGATGCTGTTCGTCGGCTGCTTCCTGGAGCCCACGGCCGCCATCACGATCCTGGTGCCGGTGTTGCTGCCGATCGTGCAGCAGCTCGGCATCGACCCGGTGCACTTCGGGCTGATCATGGTCCTCAATCTGATGATCGGTCTGCTGCACCCGCCGATGGGGCTCGTGCTGTTCGTGCTCGCGCGCGTGTCGAAGCTGTCTTTCGAGCGCACGACGATGGCGATCCTGCCGTGGCTGCTGCCGCTGCTGGCGAGCCTGATCCTGGTGACCTACGTGCCTTCGATCAGCCTGTGGCTGCCGCGCGTGTTGATGTGAGGAATGGCTCCCTCGCCCTGTGAAGCGGGTGCAGGGAGCAGCTTGGAGCGAACGCATGTCCGCAGTCATCGGAACCCGCGAGGTCTCGCCCGTCCTTCGCCTGCATCCGAACGACGACGTCGTCATCGCGCGCCGGCAGCTCGTCGCGGGAACGCCGCTGCCGGGCGAGGGCGTCACCGTGATCGGACTGGTGCCGCCGGGGCACAAAGTGGCCGCGCGCGCGATCCGCGCGGGTGCGGCGGTGCGCCGCTACGACCAGATCATCGGCTTCGCCAAGCGCGACATCCAGGCCGGCGAGCACGTGCATCTGCACAACCTGGGCATTGGAGAGCAGCACGGCGCTTTCGAACGCGACTATGCGTTCTGCGCAGACGTCAAACCCACGCAGTACGTCGCGCAGCCCGCGACCTTCGACGGCATCGTGCGTGCCGATGGCCGCGTGGCGACGCGCAATTACATCGGCATCCTGTCGACGGTGAACTGTTCCGCGACGGTCGCGCGCGCGATCGCCGACCGCTTCCGCCGCGACGTGTTTCCCCAGGCGCTGGCGGACTTTCCGAACGTCGACGGCGTGGTCGCCCTGACCCACGGCACCGGCTGCGGCATGGACATGGACGAGGCGATGACGATCCTGCGTCGCACGCTCGGCGGCTACGCGCGTCATCCGAACTTCGGCGCGGTGCTGATCGTCGGGCTCGGCTGCGAGGCGAACCAGGCGAGCGCACTGCTCGGTGCGGAGCGTCTGCACGAAGGCGAACGGCTGCGCACCTACAACCTGCAGGACGTGGGCGGCACGGCCGCGGCGATCGCGCGCGGCGTGGCGCTCGTGCGCGAGCTGCTGCCGGAGGTGAACCGTGTGGCGCGCCAACCCGTGCCGGCGAGCCATCTGACCGTCGGGCTGCAATGCGGCGGCTCCGACGGCTACTCGGGCATCACCGCCAACCCCGCGCTCGGCAACGCGGTCGATCGGCTGGTCGCGCACGGCGGCACCGCGATCCTTTCCGAAACGCCCGAAATCTACGGCGCCGAGCACCTGCTGACGCGACGCGCGGTCACGCGCGAGGTCGGCGAGAAGCTCGTCGCGCGGATCAAGTGGTGGGAGGACTACTGCGCGCGCAACCGCGGCGAGATGAACAACAACCCGTCCCCCGGCAACAAGGCAGGCGGGCTGACGACGATCCTGGAGAAGTCGCTCGGCGCGGTCGCCAAGGGCGGGACCACCAACCTCGTCGAGGTGTACGAATACGCGCAGGCCGTCGACAAGCGCGGCTTCGTGTTCATGGACACGCCCGGCTACGACCCGGTGTCGGCCACCGGTCAGGTCGCGGGCGGCGCGAACGTGATCGTGTTCACGACCGGCCGCGGCTCCGCCTACGGCTGCGCGCCGGCGCCGTCGCTGAAGCTGTCGACGAACTCCGAACTTTGGCGGCGGCAGCAGGACGACATCGACATCGACTGCGGCGCGATCGCGGACGGCGAAGCAACGATCGACGAACTCGGCGCGCGCATCTTCGAGCGGATCCTCGAAACCGCGTCGGGCCGCAGGAGCAAGAGCGAGCTGCACGGCTACGGCCAGCAGGAGTTCGTGCCGTGGCAGGTGGGGGCGGTGATGTGACGGGACGTTTCCCTGTTCCTTTCGGGGCAAGGCGGGGACGGGGCAGCGCGCACGCATCGCCCCGACTGCGCCTCGAAGGGGCGGGAGGCAAGCGGAGGTTTTGGGCAGTCCACACACGAGGAGACAACCGATGAAAGCCAAGCTGTTCGCAATGTTCGCCGCGCTGGCGCTCGCCGCCGGCATCGCGCAGGCGCAGACCAAACTCAAGTTCGCGCACGTGTACGAGGTGTCGGAGCCGTACCACACGGCCGCGCTATGGGCAGCAGGGGAGATCGCCAAGCGCACCAACAACCGCTATCAGATCGAGGTGTTCCCGGCGTCCACGCTCGGCAAGGAAACCGACATCAACCAGGGGCTCACGCTCGGCACCGTCGACATCATCTACACGGGGCAGCTTTTCGCGGGGCGCACCTACGGCCCGATCGCGATCGGCGGCGCGCCGTACATGTTCCGCGACTTCAACCACTGGAAGGCCTTTTCGACCAGCCCGCTGTTCGCCGAACTCGCCAATGGCTACCAGAAGAAAAGCGGCGGCAACAAGATTGTGGCGATCACCTACTACGGCGAGCGGCACGTCACGTCGAACAAGCCGATCAACAAACCCGAGGACATGAAGGGACTGAAGATCCGCGTGCCCGACGCGCCGCTGTACACGATGTTTCCGCGCGCCGTGGGTGCCAATCCGACGCCGATCGCATTCGCCGAGGTGTACCTGGCGCTGCAAAACGGCACGGTCGACGCGCAGGAGAACCCGCTGCCGACGATCGATGCGAAGAAGTTCTACGAGGTGCAGAAGTACATCGTGTTGACCGGCCACATCACCGATGCGCTGATCACGATCATCGGCGCGCCGACGTGGAACAAGCTGTCCGACGGCGACAAGAAGATCTTCGAGACCGTGCTCAAGGAGGCCGCGGCGCGCGCGACCAACGAGATCATCGAGATCGAGAAGAAGCTCGGCGCCGAGTTTGAGAAGCGCGGCAAGACCGTCGTGCGCGTGGACCGCGCGCCGTTCCGCGCGGCGGTGGTCAAGCTGCACAACGGCCCGGATGCGACCTGGGACAAGGCGACCTACGACAAGCTGCAGGCGCTGAAGTAGTCGGCACCGGGTTAACCCGGATGCGCGGCCGGCGCTGCCGAGCGATCGGCGCGCCGGCCCCGGCGCGCTGGCGGCGCGAGCGCCCCCTGTCTATGGGATGACGGAATTGGCCGGCAGCGCCTGGCTGTTTGCGCGCTGGCATACTGCCGCGGCCATTCCGACCAAGGTCTGCTCGACGATCACAGGAGGCTTCATGGATGATGCGAAGACGCCCGTGCGCGACGCGCGCGAAGAACTCGACAGCCTGAATCCCGCGCTCGAACTGTCGCGGCGCGGTTTCGTCAAGACGTCGCTGGCGGCAGGATTCGCCGCCGCCGTCACTCCCGTTGTGGCGCAGACCATGATCACGACCGACACCCAGGGCCTGACCGCAGGCGAAGTGAAGATCCCGACCAAGGACGGCGAGATGCCCGCGTACCGCGCGATGCCGGCGGGCAAGTCGGGGCTGGGCACCGTGCTGGTCGTGCAAGAGATCTTCGGCGTGCACGAGCACATCAAGGACGTGTGTCGGCGGCTCGCCAAGCAGGGTTACCTCGCCGTCGCGCCCGAGTTGTATGCGCGGCAGGGCGATCCGTCCAAGTACACGGACATCCCGAAGCTGATCGGCGAAATCGTCACCAAGGTGCCGGACGCGCAGGTGATGGCCGACCTGGACGCGACCGCTGCGTGGGCGGCGAACAACGGCGGCGCGCCCGGCAAGCTCGGCATCACCGGCTTCTGCTGGGGTGGGCGGATCGTCTGGATGTACGCGGCGCACAACCCCAAACTCACCGCGGGCGTGGCCTGGTACGGGCCGGTGGCGCGCGCCTATCACGCCGGCGACAAGACGGCGCTGGACGTGGTCGCGCAGATCAAGGCGCCGGTGCTCGGGCTGTACGGCGGCGCCGACGGCGGCATTCCGAACGATACGGTCGAGAAGATGCGCGACGCGCTGAAGGCCGCCGGCAACACGAAGTGCGAATTCGTCATCTACCCGAACATGCCGCACGCGTTTCATGCCGACTACCGGCCGAGCTACCGCAAGGAGGCGGCCGAAGACGGCTGGAAGCGGCTGCTCGCCTGGTTTAAGCAGCACGGCGTCGCGTAAGCGGCGTTACGGCGCGGCTTGACCACAGGTCGCGCCAGACCCGCCACGGGACAGGCGTGGGCGAGGCGATGGATCGCGCCGTCGTCTGCGGGCTCACCCCCGGCGCGGCAAGGTGTGCGGCCCGGACGCCGGGGCCTTGACGACGTCGCTAAACTGTCCTTGGTTGCATCGGGGGCGCGGTGATCGCCGCGCCCCTTTGTTTTGCCGCGCGTGACAGGGCGCTCCGAAGCCATGCAGACGCTGAGCTATATCGTCATCGCCAACGTCGTGTCGACGGTCGCGTCGATCGCGCTGGCGGCCGTACTGAGCTTCCGTCTGCTGTCGTCGATCGTCGACAAGCTGGTGTGCGTTTCCGCCGGGCTGCTGCTGACGGTCGCGATGACGCATCTTCTGCCGGAGTCCTTTCACAGCGACGCCGATCCGGTGACGCTCGGCTGGGTGCTGCTGGTTGCGGTGCTCGGGTTCTTCCTGCTCGAAAAAATGGCGCTGATCCACCACACGCACCACCACGAAGGCGACGCGCACCACCATCGCCATGGGCACGACGCCAACGAGGCGCGGCGCGGCGGTGTGCCGATCCTCGTCGGCGACGCGTTCCACAACTTCGCCGACGGCGTGGTGATCGCCAGCGCGTTTCTGCTCGATCCGGCCGCTGGCGTGCTCGCCACGCTGGCGGTGCTCGCGCACGAGATCCCGCACGAGGTCGGCGACTTCATGATCCTGCTGAACGCCGGCTTCAGCAAACGGCGTGCGTTCGTCTTCCAGTTGCTGTCGGGTGCGTCCGCCGTGGCCGGCGGCGTCGTCGGCTACTTCGTGCTCGACGCGGTGCAGGCGCTGCTGCCGTACGCGCTGGTGGTCGCGGCCGCGAGCTTCATGTACATCGCGCTGTCGGATCTGCTGCCCGAGATGATGCGCCGTCAGTCGCTGGCGCGTTCGCTGCCGGAAGTGGGTCTGGTGTTCGTCGGGGTCGCGATCGCCGCGCTCGTGATGGGCGCGCTGCATTGACTGCGATCCGGCATGCGGGATTCGCCATCCCGCGCACGCCCGACTCGCCGCTGTCGAATGCCGCGCGCCGACTGGATGCCCCGGTACGCCAGCGATGACCAACATCGGTGCGGCCATGGCGCGACGCTCGCGCACACCGACACGTTCGGCTGGTCGTCAAGTTCGATGAGCTCCGCCGGTTGCCACCGGTCTGGTCGGATCGGCGATCCACTCGCTCCATGAGCCCGCATACAGACGCGCGCCGGAAAGCCCGGCAATCTCCATGGCCAGCAGGTGGTGGCAGCTGGTGACGCCCGAACCGCAGTACACGACGACCTGCGAGGCCGCGCGCTGCGCGAGCAGCGACTCGTACTCGGCGCGCAATCGCTGCGGTGACTTGAACCTGCCGCTTGCGGCATCGGCGAGGTTTGCCTGCCAGAAACGATTGACCGCGCCCGGAATATGCCCGGCGACCGGGTCGATCGGCTCGATGCGACCCTCGAAGCGCTCCGGCGCGCGCGCGTCGATGAGCAGCGTCGCCGGGTCGGTACGCGCGGCGAGCACTTCGTCGACGCGCGCGACCGCGACCAGCGGATCACGCACCACGAAGCTGCCGCGGGGGCGGTCCGGCGGCGCCGCACTCGACTGCCCGGTGTGCGCCAGCCACGCCTGCCAGCCGCCGTCGAGCACCGCGACTTTCGCGTGGCCGAGCCAGCGCGCCAGCCACCACAGGCGCACCGCGAACTGGCCGCCGTGCGCGTCGTACGCGACGATTTGCGTGTCGTTGTCGACGCCCCAGCCGCGCAAGATTTCGACCAGGTCTTCGCGCCGCGGCAGCGGGTGGCGCCCATTGCGACCGGTCTTTGCGCCGGACAAATGTTCGTCGAGGTGGGCGAAGGCCGCGCCGGGGATGTGCCCGGCCCGATACGCCTTGCTGCCGGCGGCCACGTCCAGCAGGTCGTGCCGGCAATCGACGACGCACCAGTCGCGGTCGCGCAGATGCGCTTCGAGTTCTTCGACGGTAACCAGCGTCGTCTTCATTTTTCTGCGCTCGGTTGCGCCAGCGCTGCGGCCGCTCGCAGTGGCGCGCGCGCAGGCCGCGCGGCGACGAACGTAGCCAGCGCGCCACTGGCTACGATCACCGCGATGCCCACGTAGCCGACTGGCGGAATCCGATCGGCGAACACGAGCTCCCCCAGCAAGGCGGCGAAGACGACGGCGGAAAACTGCAGGTTCGCGGCGAGCAGCGTGCGGCCCCTGGCGTAGGCGCGTGTCATCGCAAGTTGACCGGCGGTTGCGGTGATGCCGACGGCGGCAAGCAAGGCGGCGCCGTGCCACGTGTGCGCCGAGAGACCGGTGACGAGCGCGCCGGCCAGACCGAGCGCCACACCCGACAAGGAGAAGTAGAACACCGTTCGCCACTCCGGCTCGCCGAGCTTGCCGAGTTCCCTGACGTGCCAGTACGCGGCCGCCGACAGCAACCCGGAAGCCAGTCCCGCGATGCCGGCGACCGTCTGATCCGTGCGCCAGCTCGGCTGCAGCACGAGCACGACGCCGATGAATCCGACCGCCGCCGCGATGGCCAGCGGCCACTGCACGCGCCGGCCGGCAAGGCGCGCGGCCAGCACGGCGAAGGCGGCGAGGAACAGTGGCGAAGAGTAGTTCAGCGTCATCGCGGTGCCGAGCGGCAGCGTCGCGGTCGCGAAGAACCACAGCGACAACGCCAGCGTGCCGACCGCGCCGCGGCTGGCGTGCATCCATGGCACTTCGGTGCGCAACGATGCGCCGCTCGCGCGCACGAATGCGAACAGGATCGCCGCGCCGATGGCGGCGCGGTACATGACGATCTCGGCGACACCGTAGTGCTGTGAAGCCAGTTTGACGCACGCCCCCATCACGGCAAACAGGGCGGATGCGAGCACCATCCAGAGCGACTGCATAGGCGCCGGCAGTCTAATCGATCGCTCGTGTGCGACCGGTGACGTCGCGCTCGCATCCGTGCGGGGATGCGTGGCGGCGGCGCCGCGCCGCGAGCGGCCGGGCGGGCGGCTCCGAGGGGCGAGCGCGTCCGCTTGCAGCGATGCGCGTGGCGGGTCCGAATCACGAGGGTGCTGGCTCGCCATGCGTGCTTGCTGGCATCAGGCTGACGCCGCGAGTGCATGACGGAGACCCTGTGCGGAATGCGGCGACAGCGTCATCCCGAGCGGCACGAGAGATCTCGGCGCTGCGTATCGTCGAGATTGCTCGCCTTCGGCTCGGAATAACGAACGTGCCTACTTTCGATAGCGAGGGCGCCGGCACGCACCGTGGCGGCGGTGTCACCCCGAGTGAAGCGAGGGATCTCGGAATTGCGTGCGGTCGAGATTCCTCGCCTTCGGCTCGGAATGACAAGGTTGCCGGCTCGGAATGACGAGGGATTTTGGCTCGGAATGACAAGGGTGTCGGCGCCGAACTACCAGGATGTGGGCGCCGAATGACAAGGATGTCGGCTCGGAGTGACAAGGGTGTCGGCTCGGAGTGACAAGGATGTCGGCGCGGAATGACGAAGGTGTGGACTCGGCATGAAGAGGGTATCGGCCCGAAGTGACGAGGGTGTCGTTTCAATGAGAACCGGGTCTGCACGCCGAATGGCGCCAGTGTCGGCACCGAACGACGGCGGTGTCGGTGGGGAATGAGGCACCCCGTTCGCTGGGCATCGCGGCGCGGCTTGCGTGCGCCGCGATGACGGACCACGATGCGGACAGCGGGCGGGTTGGCCGTCGCGAGCGGCCGACCGCACTCCGCATCCGGGCGCTTCCCGTCGCAACGCGACCGTCGGAGGATCTGGATCGGCTCTACAATCTCGCCGTTGCCCGCACCGCGAGATCTGCGCAACCGAACCCAAGATGGCGCGCGCGTCCACTCCAAAACCCGTCGCCGAGCTGTCCTTCGAGCAGGCACTCGACGAACTCGACGCGATCGTTCGCAAGATGGAGGCGGGCGAGTTGGGCCTCGACGATTCGATCGCTGCATACCGCCGCGGCGCCGAACTTGCGCGCTACTGCCAGAGCAAGCTCGCCGTCGCCGAGCAGGAGATCAAGAAGCTCGACGGCGACGTGCTCAAACCGCTCGATCCGTCCGAACTGCGAGGCGGCGGGCAGTGAACCCTGCCGCGGCGCGGCGGCCGGTCAGCGAGCCGCTTTCCTTCGACGCGTGGATGCGATCCGCGCTCGCGCGTTTCGAGCGTGCGGCCGACGCGCAGCTTCCCGCTGCAGATAGGGTTCCGACGCGCTTGCACCAGGCGATGCGCTACGCGGTGCTCGACGGCGGAAAACGCGCGCGTCCGCTGCTGGTCTATGCGGCGGGCGAAGTCAGCGGCGCAGACGCCGCTGCACTCGACTGCGCGGCGCTGGCGGTCGAGTATGTGCACGCGTACTCGTTGATTCACGACGACTTGCCGTGCATGGACGACGACGTGCTCCGGCGCGGCAAACCGACCGTGCACGTCGCGTTCGACGAAGCCACCGCGATGCTTGCCGGCGATGCGCTCCAGGCCGAGGCGTTCAAGGTGCTCGCCGACGCGCCGCTGGCGCCGGCGGCGCGCGCCGCGCTGATGCGCGAGATCGCGCACGCGGCCGGGACCGAAGGCATGTGCGGCGGGCAGGCGATCGATCTGGCCGCCGTCGGACAGACGATCGGCGCCGCGGAGCTCGAGCAGATGCACCGGATGAAGACCGGCGCGCTGCTGCGCGCTTCCGTGCGCATGGGCGCGCTCGCCGGCAACACGAACGACTCGACGCTGGCGGCGCTCGACGCCTATGGCCACGCGCTCGGACTGGCTTTCCAGATCGTCGACGACGTGCTCGACGTCGAGGGCTCGTCCGAGGTGCTCGGCAAGACCGCGGGCAAGGATGCGCGGCACGCCAAGCCGACCTACGTGTCGGTGCTGGGACTGACCGAAGCCAAGGCGCGCGCCGCGCGACTGCGCACGGAAGCCCTGGAGGCGATCGCCGGCTTGGACGGTCGGGCCGAGCGTCTGCGACAATTGGCCGACTTCGTGGTGCTGCGCTCGCGTTGAGCGCGGCGCTGGTGCAGCGATGGAAGCGCTCCTGCCGACGATCGACTCGCCCGCCGACCTGCGGCGGCTCGAGCGTGCGCAACTGAAGCGACTCGCCGACGAGTTGCGCGCGTTCGTGCTCGAGTCGGTGTCGCAGACCGGCGGTCATCTGTCGTCGAACCTTGGCACGGTCGAACTGACGATCGCGTTGCATTACGTGTTCGACACGCCGAACGACCGCATCATCTGGGACGTCGGGCATCAGACGTATCCGCACAAGATCCTGACCGGCCGGCGCGACGCGATGAAGACGCTGCGCCAGTTCGGCGGCATTTCGGGCTTCCCGCGTCGCAGCGAGTCCGAATACGACACCTTCGGCACGGCGCATTCGTCCACGTCGATTTCGGCCGCGCTCGGCATGGCGGTGGCGGCACGCAACCGCGGCGACAAGCGCCATGCGATCGCGGTGATCGGCGATGGCGCAATGACCGCAGGCCAGGCGTTCGAGGCGCTGAACAACGCGGGCGTCACCGATGGCGTGCGGCTGCTGGTGATCCTGAACGACAACGACATGTCGATCTCGCCGCCGGTGGGAGCGCTGAACCGGTACCTGGCGCGGCTGATGAGCGGCAAGTTCTACGCCGCCGCCAAGCAGGTCGGCAAGACGGTGCTCAAGCCGGTGCCGCCGCTGTTCGCGCTGGCGCGCAAGTTCGAGGAACACGCCAAGGGCATGGTCGTGCCGGGCACGCTGTTCGAAGAGTTCGGCTTCAACTACATCGGCCCGATCGACGGTCACGATCTCGATTCGCTGATCCCGACGCTGCAGAACCTGCGTGCGCTCGACGGCCCGCAGTTCCTGCACGTGGTGACGAAGAAGGGGCAGGGCTACAAGCTCGCCGAGGCCGACCCGGTGCTCTATCACGGCCCCGGCAAGTTCGACCCGAGGGAAGGGGTCAAGCAGGCTGCACCGGGCAAGCCGACCTACACGCAGGTCTTTGGCGACTGGCTGTGCGACATGGCCGCGGCCGATCTGCGGCTCGTCGGCATCACGCCGGCGATGCGCGAAGGCTCGGGGCTGGTTCGCTTCGAGCAGGAGTTCCCGAACCGCTACTTCGACGTCGGCATCGCCGAGCAGCACGCGGTCACCTTCGCGGCAGGGCTCGCGTGCGAGGGCATGAAGCCGGTGGTGGCCATTTACTCGACCTTTCTGCAGCGCGCGTACGACCAGTTGATCCACGACGTGGCGATCCAGAACCTGCCGGTGATGTTCGCGCTCGATCGCGGCGGGCTGGTCGGCGCCGACGGCGCCACCCATCACGGCGCGTTCGATCTGTCGTATCTGCGCTGCGTCCCGAACCTGGTCCTGATGGCGCCGAGCGACGAGAACGAATGCCGCCGCCTGCTGACGACCGCCTTTCGTTACGACGGACCGGCGGCCGTCCGTTATCCGCGCGGCACCGGCCCCGGCGTTGCCATCGAGCGGACGCTCGAGCCGCTGCCGATCGGTCAGGGCATCGTCCGCCGCGAATCGGGTGCGCATCCCGGCGCGCAAGTCGCGATCCTCGCGTTCGGTTCGATGGTGCAGCCGGCGCTGGCCGCCGCCGAAGTGATCGACGCCACGGTCGCCGACATGCGCTTCGTCAAGCCGATCGACCGCGCGCTGGTCGAGCGGCTGGCGCGCTCGCACGATGCGCTCGTCACCGTCGAGGAAAACGTCGTACTGGGCGGCGCGGGCAGCGCCTGTCGCGAGGTCCTCGACGAACTCGGCATCGAGCGGCCGCTGTTGCACCTGGGGTTGCCGGATCGATTCGTCGACCACGGCGATCCGGCCAAGCTGCTCGCTTCCGTGGGGCTGGACGCCGCCGGCATCGAGGCATCGATCCGTGCGCGCTTCGGCGGACTGCTGCGCGCGACGCGGCGCGTGCGGCCGGCGGCGTGACCGCGGCGATGGGCCGGGTGGCGCGGCCGATCGCGATCTTTCAGCACGATCGCGACGTCGGACCGGGGTACTTCGAGAACTGGCTGCGCGGGCGTGCGCTGCCGTACACGCTGATCCGCATCGACCGCGGCGAGCTCGTGCCGAGCGATGCGCGCGACTTCTCCGGGCTGTGCTTCATGGGCGGTCCGATGAGCGTCAACGATCCGCTGCCCTGGATCGAGCCCGCGTGCGCGCTGATTCGCGCGGCCGATGCCGCCGGCGTGCCGGTGATCGGGCATTGTCTCGGCGGGCAGCTCTTGGCGAAAGCGCTCGGCGCGCCGGTGACGCGCAGCGCGGTCAAGGAAATCGGCTGGGGCGCGCTGCGCGTGACAGACACGAAGCTGGCGGCCGAGTGGTTGGGCGTGGAGTCACTTGCCGGTGTCGAGTTCTTCCAGTGGCACGGCGATGCGTTCGATCTGCCGCCCGGCGCGCGCAACTTTCTCGCGAGCGAATTCTGCGCACACCAGGCCTATGTGATCGACCGCGGCGGCTATGCGCATCTGGGCATGCAGTTTCATTGCGAGATGACACCGGCACTCGTGCACGCGTGGGTCGCCGACGCCAGTTGGATCGCGGAGGTCGAGGAAGAGCGCCGCGCCAATGGTGGCCCGGCCGTGCAGGACGCCGCGGAGATGCTGCGCGACGTGCGCGCGCGCACGGCCGCAATGAATGCGCTGGCTGCGCGCCTGTACGACCGCTGGCGTCGGGGGCTTGCGCTGGCGCGGCGTTGACCGCTTACCGCCGCGGGGGCACGTCTTCCCAGACGTCGCGTCGATGGGGCTGGTCGTAAGCCGTGCCGTAGATCGAGGCGAGCGTGCGCTGCGGTTTGTCCGGAACGATGTACGAGTGTACTTGCGCCAGCAGCATCAGCTCGGACATCGCCTCCGGCTCGATCGGGGTCTGGTTTTCGTCGGCGAGCCAGAGCTTGCGGAAGTATTCGTTCATCTCCGGATGCCCCCACAGCAGCGTGATGGCGTGCGCCATGCCTGGGTAGCGTGTCTCGAGCACCGAGCGGTCGCGCGCGTCGGGCGCGCGGCGAGCCGCTGCCGCCGACGCCGCCGGGCGTGCGGGCGGCGACAGCGTCGGCAAGCGCGAAAAAGGATCGTACGAACGCGGCCGCGGCTTCATCTTTTTGGCTTTCCGCATCCCATGTTAGCGGTAGGCCCATCGAATAGCAACGAAGGAGACTGCTATTTCGGCGCTTTGGCGACGTCCGACCGACGAGCGGCACTTGACGGATCGTGCCGTCTTGGCGCCGAACGCGCGAAGGGGGTTCGCACAGGGCCGCTTCCTATAATCCGCGCGTGCCCATCGAGCTCGAAGAGAACGTCGCGCTCCGCGCGCTCAACGCCTTCGGGGTCGATGCGCGGGCGCGCTACTTCGTGCGTGTACGCAGCGCCGAAACGCTGGCTGCGCTGGAGGATGACCCGAGGCTGCGCGGCGTGCCGCGTCTGGTCCTCGGCGGCGGCAGCAACGTACTGTTCACGCGTGATGTGGAAGGCGTCGTCGTCAAGATCGACGTGCCGGGCTTGCGCGAGGCCGGTGAGGACGAGCACGCCTGGTTCGTCGAGGTCGGCGGCGGCGAGAACTGGCACCACACCGTTGAGCGCCTGCTGGCAAGCGGCCGGCCCGGACTGGAGAACCTGGCGCTGATTCCGGGTCAGGTCGGCGCCGCCCCGATCCAGAACATCGGTGCGTACGGACTCGAGTTGGCGGAACGGTTTCTGGCGCTGTCGGCGTGTGACCTAGACACGCGCGGCATCGTGCGAATGACGCTGGCCGACTGCAGCTTCGGCTACCGCGACAGTGTGTTCAAGCGCGAACTCGCGGGCAAACGCGTGATTCTTGCGGTGACGCTGGCGCTGCCGAAGCGGTGGACACCGGTGGCCGGTTACACGGACGTGGCCAACGAGCTGAAGGCGCGCGGCATCCGGGCGCCGGGCGCGCGCGACATCTTCGACGCGGTGTGCGCGATCCGCCGTCGCAAGCTGCCGGATCCGGCGGTAATCGGCAACGCCGGCAGCTTCTTCAAGAACCCGATCGTCACGCGTGAGCAGCACCGGGCGCTGCTCGCGCATCACCCGTCGCTGGTCAGCTATCCAATGCCGGGCGGCCGCTTCAAGCTCGCCGCCGGCTGGCTGATCGAAGCGGCGGGGCTCAAAGGCGCCACCCGCGGTCGCGCCGGCGTGTATGAGAAGCAGGCGCTGGTGCTCGTGAATCGCGGTGGCGCCACCGGCGCCGAAATCCTGGCGCTGGCGCGCGAGGTGCAGGACAAGGTGGCCGAGAAGTTCGGGGTCTGGTTGGAGCCCGAGCCGGTGATTGTCTAG
>JBBIQI010000032.1:0-21341 GCA_037442465.1 Burkholderiales bacterium | reverse complement strand
CGGTCGAGGACGCCCGCACGGTGGAGAGCATCACCGGCGGCGTCGCGCAGGCGCCGAGTGCGAGCGCGGTGCCTGCCGCAGCCGCGCGCAGGGCGAGTCGGAACGTCGGAATGGTGTTCATCGTCGAGCGGTGCTTTCGAAAGCGGCAGAGCGTAGAAGCGATTCCCCTAAAATTCAAACCCTTGCGACGAAATGGCGGAATCGTGGAATCGACTGCGGACAAGCGTGCGACCGAAGAGACGGCCGAGCTGGCCAAGAGTTTCGAGCCGGGCGCGATCGAGGCGCGCTGGGCACCGCTGTGGGAGCGGCGCGGCTACTTCGCCGCCGGCATGACGCCGGGCAAGCCCTCGTTCTGCATCCAGTTGCCGCCGCCGAACGTGACCGGCGTGCTGCACATGGGCCACGCGTTCAATCAGACGATCATGGACGCGCTGGTCCGGTATCACCGCATGCGCGGATTCAATACCGTGTGGATTCCGGGCGTGGACCACGCAGGCATCGCGACCCAGATCGTCGTCGAGCGCCAGCTCGAGGCCGAGGGACTCACGCGCCACGATCTGGGCCGCGCCGAGTTCGAGCGCCGCGTCTGGGCATGGAAGGAGAAGTCCGGCGGCACGATCACGCAGCAAATGCGCAGGCTCGGCGCCTCGGTCGACTGGTCGCGCGAGTACTTCACGATGGACGACAAGCTGTCGTCGGCCGTGATCGAGACGTTCGTGCGCCTGTACGAGCAGGGGCTGATCTATCGCGGCAAGCGGCTCGTCAACTGGGACCCGGTGCTGAAGACCGCCGTGTCCGATCTCGAAGTGGTCAGCGAGGAGGAGCAAGGCTGGCTGTATCACCTGCGCTATCCGCTGGCCGACGGCTCCGGGCACTTGGTGGTGGCGACCACGCGGCCGGAAACGATGCTCGGCGACACCGCGGTGATGGTGCATCCGGAAGACGAGCGCTACCGCCACCTGATCGGCAAGACCGTCCGCCTGCCGCTGGCGGACCGTGAGATCCCGATCGTCGCCGACGCCTACGTCGACCGCGAGTTCGGCACCGGCGTGGTCAAGGTCACGCCGGCGCACGACTTCAACGACTACGCGGTCGGTCAGCGGCACGGCCTGGCGATGGTCAGCATTTTCACGCTCGACGCCAGGATCAACGACAACGCCCCGCTCAAGTATCGCGGGCTGGACCGCGGCGCCGCGCGCGAAGCGGTGGTCGCCGACCTGCAGGCGGCCGGCCTGGTCGAGAAGATCGAAAGGCACGTGCTGAAGGTGCCGCGCGGCGATCGCACCGGTGTCGCGATCGAGCCCATGCTGACCGACCAGTGGTTCGTCGCGACCAGCAAGCCGGCGCCGGCGGGCACGCTGTTTCCGGGAAAGAGCATCGCGCAAGTGGCGACCGAGGCCGTCGCCGACGGCCGCATTCGATTCGTTCCGGAAAACTGGGTCAGCACGTACATGCACTGGATGCACAACATCCAGGACTGGTGCATCTCGCGCCAGCTCTGGTGGGGCCACCAGATCCCCGCCTGGTACGACGAGCGCGGCAACGTGTACGTCGCGCGCAGCGAAGCCGAGGCGCAGGCGCGCGCCGGCGCGGGCGTGCGGTTGACGCGCGACGAGGACGTGCTCGACACCTGGTTCTCGTCGGCGCTGGTGTGCCACACCACGCTCGGCTGGCCGAAGCAGACGAAGGAGCTCGAGCTGTTCCTGCCGTCTTCGGTGCTGACGACCGGCTACGAGATCATCTTCTTCTGGGTGGCGCGCATGATCATGATGACCATGCACTTCACCGGCAAGGTGCCGTTCGAGGTCGTCTACATCCACGGCATGGTGCGCGACGCCGAGGGCAAGAAGATGAGCAAGTCCGAGGGCAACGTGCTCGATCCGGTCGATCTGATCCAAGGCGTGGATCTCGAAACGCTGGTGAAGAAGTCGACGACCGGGCTGCGCCGGCCGCAGGACGCGCCGAAGATCGAGCGGCGCGTGCGCGAGCACTTTCCGCACGGAATCGCGGCGTACGGCGCCGACGCGCTGCGCTTCACGATGGCCTCGTACGCCACGCTCGGTCGCAACGTCAACTTCGACACCAAGCGCTGCGAGGGGTACCGCAACTTCTGCAACAAGCTGTGGAACGCGACACGCTTCGTGCTGATGAATGCCGCGGGCAGGGACTGCGGCGTCGACGAATCGGCGCCGGTCGAGCTTTCCTTCGTCGACCGCTGGATCATCGGCGAGCTGCAGCGCACCGAGGCCGAGGTCGAGAAGGGTTTTGCCGAGTACCGACTCGACAACGTCGCCAACGCCATCTATGGCTTCGTCTGGAACGAGTACTGCGACTGGTACGTCGAGCTGGCCAAGGTGCAGCTTCAGCAGGGCAGCGACGCGGCAGTGCGCGGCACGCGGCGCACGCTGCTGCGCGTACTCGAGGCCACGCTGCGGCTCGCCCATCCGATCATCCCGTTCGTCACCGAGGAACTGTGGCAGAAGGTCTCGGTGCTCGCCGGCAAGCGGCGGCCGGACGAAGAGACTTCGGTGATGATCCGGCCGTATCCGCAGGCGGAGCCTTCGAAGATCGATCGCGCGGCCGACGCCGAGGTCGCGCTGCTGAAGCGGCTGACCGACGCGTGCCGCAACCTGCGCGGCGAGATGAACCTGTCGCCCGCGCAGAAGGTGCCGCTGGTGGCCAGCGGCGACGCCGCCAGGCTGGCGAAGTTCGCGCCCTACATGCAGCTGCTCGCGCGCCTGTCCGAAGTGCGGGTCGTCGCCGACATCGACGGTGCCGCGCAGGGCGTGCCGGCGCCGATCGCGGTGGTCGACGACTACCGGCTGATGATGCTGGTCGAGGTCGATGTCGCCGCCGAACGCGAGCGGCTCGCCAGGGAAATAGCACGGCTGGAGGCCGAGCTACGCAAGGCCGAGGGCAAGCTCGGCAATGCAAGCTTCGTCGAGCGCGCGCCGCCGGCGATCGTCGCGCAGGAGCGCGAACGGCTCGCCGGTTTCGGCGCCACGCTCCAGAAGCTGCGCGAGCAACTCGCGCGGCTGCCCGCGGGTTGATTGGCGCAGGCGGCTACTTCGTCGCCGGCGCGCTGTCGGTCGGCTGGCCCTGAACGGGCTGCGCCGGCGCGGGTGCCTGCGCCGGTGATGCCGGATCAGGCAAAGGTGGCAGCGCCGCGGGCGCGGGCCCCTGCGGCGCAGGTGCCGGGACCAGCCCCTGCGGCACCGGTACGGTCACCCCGGGAACGAGCGGAATCTCCGGCACGATCGTGACCTGGGTGACCCAGTGTCGCGTCTCGCCGAAGCAGGTGGTCGGCAATCCGACCTTCTCTTCGTAGTGCAGCGATACGCGCCGGCCCATCGCCTTGTTGATTTGCGCGGCCACCGCGTCGTCGCGCACGGTGAAGTAGAACTTCTCCTGCGTGGCGCCCGGCATCGACACCATCGCCAGCTCCCCCTCCCAGGTCTTGCAGATCCAGCCCTTTTTGCTGAACTTCTGCACCCAGCCGGCACGCTCGCCGGTCGAATAGTTCCAGGACAGGACGACGAAGAAATACAGCGCGGCGAGCAGCACGATCAGCGGCAGGCCGATGAACAGGAACTTCTTCATCGCGCACGCACCGACGTCGACGGGCAGGTCGCGCAGCAGACGTCACGCCGCCGGCGCCCGCACGCGGCACCGGCGCCGGCGGCCGAGGCTGCGACGCGGGGGAAACCGGCGTGTCGGCGTCGGACAAGTCCGCTCATCAGCGCCGCTTCAGGTAATGCACGAACTCGCGGTCGACGGTGGTTTCCTGCGCGAGCAATTCGTTGCCGGTCTGTTTGGCGAAAGCCTTGAAGTCGCGGAACGAGCCGGGGTCGGTGGCGACGATCTTCAGCACCTGCCCGCTCGCCATGTCGGCCAGCGCCTTCTTCGCGCGCAGCACCGGCAGCGGGCAGTTCAATCCGCGCGTGTCGATTTCCTTGTCGAAGCTGATCATGGTCTGCTGCGGGCGCCCGGCAGCCGCTACGGCAACGGCGCAAAGTGTACTTCGTGGCCGTGCTGGCGCAGCCAGTCGGCCAGAGCGAAGCCGGTGCCGCGCGGCCACACGCGCACCTTGGCGGGCTCGATCAGCCGGTACTCGACCAGCTCCTCGTTCAGTCGCACTTCGCCCTGCGCCGGCACGTGGTAGGCGATGATGACCTGGTTGCGCAGCGCGAACTCGTAGACGCCGATCAACCGCGCGTCGAGCGCGTCCAGTTGCGTCTCCTCCTTGACTTCGCGGATCACGGCATCGCGCGGGCTTTCGCCGCGCTCGAGGAAGCCCGTGACGAGGGCAAAGCGCCCCTCCGGCCACGCCGCATTGCGCGCGAGGAACACCTTGCCCTCGTATTCGATCACCGCAGCGACCACCGGCGTCGGGTTGTCCCAATGAACCCAGCCGCAGGCCGGGCAGGCGCTGCGCTCGCGCTCGCCGTGGGTGCCGCGCGCCAGCGCGGTCGCGCAGCACGGGCAAAAGCGGAACTCGTCGGCGGTCACGATCGATGCCGTCGCCGGCGCGTCATACCGCGTTCGACGGGGTCCGTCTCGACACGCGCGCTGCTCACGCGGACGTCGCCGGCAGGCGCGGCGGATCCGGATGTAACCGCGCCATCGCGAGGCAGTCGACGTAGACGCCATTGCGCAGCGCCCAGGCGCGCTGCGTGCTCTCGACCACGAAGCCGAACTTGCGATACAGCGCGATCGCGGGCGCGTTGTCGGTGTACACGGTCAGCTCGATCCGCAGGTAGCCGAGCCAGCGGTCGGACCATTCGAGCAAACGGCGCATCATCTCCGAGCCGATGCCGCGCACCTGCCACTCGGCGGCGACCGCGAGGCCGAGCCCGCCGACGTGCCGCCGCCGCGGCGTCCAGGCGAGCGGATGGATGCCGCCGCCGGCGATCACGTGGCCGCCGGCCACCCCGATCAGATGAAGCGGCTCGGCCTCGGCGACCTGCGATTCGAGCCGCTTGCGCCACGCCTCGGCGGTCGGATAAGGAAGCTGCAGCAGCCCGGCGAAAACGGACTCGTCGGCCATCAGCCGCGCGAGTGGCTCCGCGTCCGCGGGCGTGGCGGTACTCGACGTGGCTTACAGCCGCTGTTCCACCCATGAGCGAACGCCAGCGAGCGCGCCGGGCAGCTTGGCCGGATCGGTGCCGCCGGCCATCGCCATGTCGGCGCGGCCACCGCCTCTGCCGCCGACCTGCTGGGCGACGAAGTTGACCAGTTCGCCCGCTTTGACTTTCGCGACCGCATCGGCGGTCACGCCGGCGGCGAGCTGCACCCGGCCGTCCTCGACCGCTGCCAGCACGATCGCCGCCGACTTCAGCTTGTTTTTCAACTGGTCGACCGTGTCGCGCAGCGCTTTGGCGTCGGCGCCTTCCAGCGTGGCGGCGAGCACCTTGACGCCCTTGACGTCGGCCGCCTGCGCGGCCAGATCGTCGCTCTGGGCGGCGGCGAGCCGGCCTTTGAGCCGCGCGAGCTCCTTCTCGAGGGACTTCACGTGGTCGAGCAGGTGCACGATCTTCTGTGTCACCTCGGACACCGGCGCCTTCAGCGCGGCGGCGACTTCACCGAGCTGCGCGTCGAGCCACTGCACGTAGGCGAGCGCGCCGGCGCCGGTGACGGCCTCCACGCGTCGCACGCCGGCGGCCACGCCGCCCTCGGCGACGATCTTGAACAAGCCGATGTCGCCGGTGCGCTTGACGTGTGTGCCGCCGCACAGCTCGGTCGAGAACTTCTGGCCGTCGTCGGCCATCGTGATGACGCGCACCTCGTCGCCGTACTTGTCGCCGAAGAACGCGAGCGCGCCCGCACGGATCGCGTCGTCAAACTTCATCACGCTCGCGGCCACCGGCACGTTGGCGCGGATGGCCTGATTGACGAGCTCCTCGACCTGGCGGATCTGCTCGGCCGTCATCGGCTTGTCGTGCGAGAAGTCGAAACGCGTGCGTTCAGCGTCGACCAGCGAGCCTTTCTGCTGCACGTGCGCGCCCAGCACCTGGCGCAGCGCCGCGTGCATCAGGTGGGTGGCCGAGTGGTTGTGCATCGCGCGTGTGCGAAGCGTGACGTTGACTTTGGCGGTGACCTTCTCGCCGAACTCGATCGAGCCGGTCTTCAGCACGCCGTGATGGCCGAAGACGTCGGGCAGGACCTTCTGCGTGTCGAGCACCTCGAAGGTGCCGCCGGCGCCGACGATCTCGCCGCGGTCGCCGACCTGTCCGCCCGCCTCGGCGTAAAACGGCGTGGCGTCGAGCACGATGATCGCGTTCTGCCCGGCGCGCACCTCGCTCGCCGGCGTGCCGTCGACATACAAGCCAATGACCTTGGCTTCGGCGGTCAGGTAGTCGTAGCCGACGAACTTCGTCTTGGCGCCGGCGTACTCGACGCCCGCGGCCATCCTGAACTTGCCCGCGGCGCGCGCCTGCTCGCGCTGGCGCTGCATCGCCTGCTCGAAGCCGGCATGGTCGACGCCGATGCCGCGCTCGCGGCAGATATCCGCGGTCAGGTCGACCGGAAAGCCGTAGGTGTCGTACAGCAGGAACACGGTCTCGCCGTCGAGCATGCGCGCATCACCGCTGCTGATGCGGCCGAGCGCGCCCTCGAGGATCTTCATGCCGTGCTCGAGGGTTTCGCCGAAGCGCTCTTCCTCCTGCTTCAGCACCGCTTCGATGCGCGGCTGCATCTCGCGCAGCTCGGGGTACGCGTCACCCATCTCGCGAACCAAATCGGCGACGATCTTGTGGAAGAACGGCTGGGTCTGGCCGAGCTTGTAGCCATGGCGCAGCGCGCGCCGGATGATCCGCCGCAGCACATAGCCGCGCCCTTCGTTGCTCGGAATCACGCCGTCGGCGATCAGGAAACCGCACGCCCGGATGTGGTCGGCGATCACTTTCAGCGAGTTGTCCGCGAGATCCTTCGCCCTCGTCTCGCGCGCGGCCGCCCGGATCAGGTTGCGGAACAGGTCGATCTCGTAATTCGAGTGCACGCCCTGCAGCACGGCGGCCAGCCGCTCGAGCCCCATGCCCGTGTCCACGCAGGGCTTTGGCAGCGGGGTGAGCACGCCGCGTTCGTCGCGGTCGAACTGCATGAACACGAGGTTCCATATCTCGATGTAGCGGTCGCCGTCGGCGTCCGGCGATCCGGGCGGGCCGCCGGCGACCTCGGGGCCGTGGTCGTAGAAGATCTCGCTACAGGGGCCGCACGGACCGGTGTCGGCCATCTGCCAGAAGTTGTCCGACACGTACTTCGGCTGGCCCGGCTTGTCGCCAATGCGGATGCAGCGCTCCGGCGGAATGCCGATGTCCTTGGTCCAGATGTCGTAGGCTTCGTCGTCGTCGACGTACACCGTCGTCCACAGCCGTTCCTTGGGCAGCTTGTAGACCTCGGTCAGCAGTTCCCACGCGTACTTGATCGCGTCGCGCTTGAAGTAGTCGCCGAAGCTGAAGTTGCCGAGCATCTCGAAAAACGTATGGTGCCGCGCGGTGTAGCCGACGTTTTCCAGGTCGTTGTGCTTGCCGCCGGCGCGCAGCGACTTCTGCGCGGTGACCGCGCGCGTGTACGGACGCGTCTCGCGGCCGGTGAACACGTCCTTGAACTGCACCATGCCCGAGTTGACGAACAGCAGCGTCGGGTCGTTGGCGGGAACGAGCGGAGAGGCGCGCACGATCGTGTGCCCCTTGGACTCGAAAAACTTGAGGAACTTCTCGCGGATCTCGGCGCTTTTCATGGCGAAAGCGGGCGCGGCGTTGGGCGCAAACCCACGCCACGCTTGGAAATTTTTTGAACGCGGCGATCATAACAGGGCGCTTGCTTCGCCGCGCTCGAACACGCGCCTTGACCGGGCGCAAACGCGCGTGACGCGCGCTCGACAAGACTTGCGTCCGGCTCGCGGCGCTACACTGCGCGCCGCCTTCGAAGGGAACCGTCGCACTTGGACTCGCCCGCTCCCGCACCGGTCGCCGCGATCCGTCCCGGATCGCTCGAGGCATGGCGCATCGCCTCGCGGCCCCGCACCTGGTGGATCGCCACCGTGCCGGTGTTCGTCGGCACGAGCTTCGCGTTCCTGCACAGCGGCGTGGTGGACGTGCTGTTCGCCACGCTTGCGCTGACCGGTTCGGTGCTGCTGCAGATCATCGCCAACCTGCAAAACGACGTCGGCTACAGCGCGCGCGGCGCCGATTCTTCGCGGCGCGTCGGCTTTCCGCGCGCCACATCGAATGGCTGGCTCACGCCGCGCGAGGTGCGCGTCGCGATCGCGCTGGCGGTCGCGCTCGTGGTGCTGATCGGTCTGCCGATCGTGGCGCGCTGGGGACTGCCCGCGCTGGCGATGGGTGTGGCCTCGCTGCTCGCCGCACTCGGCTACATGGGCGGGCCGCGGCCGATCGCGTACACGCCTTTCGGCGAGCTGACCGTGTTCGTCTTCTTCGGCCTGGTCGCGGTCGCCGGCAGCGGCTACGTGCAGATCGGCAGCGTCAACGCGCCGATGTGGCTGGCCGGGGCAGCGATCGGCTCGCTCGCCGCCGCGGTGCTGGTCGTCAACAACCACCGCGACATCGCGCACGACGCGGCGACCGGCCGGCGCACGTTTGCCGTCGTGGCGGGAACGCGCGCATCGGCACGGCTGTACGCGATGCTGATGCTTTGGCCCTTTGCGACCGTGCCTTTGCTCGTGTGGCTCACCGGCAGCGCATGGCTGTGGCTGCCCTTGCTCGCGTTGCCTTCGGCCGCAGTGCTCGTGCGCGCGCTGCCGGCCACGCCGCCCGGAACCGCTTTCAACGCGCTGATGCTGCGAACCGTCATGCTCGAGGCGCTGTTCGGCGCGCTGCTGACGGTCGGCACGCTGCTCGCTGCCTGGACCTGACCGCGCTCGAACGCGCCCGGTTGCGCTGCGCGCGGTGTGCGCGAGGCGGGCCGACATGACGAAACTCGCGCGTCGCTCGCCCGCGCAGTCTGCGGGCACAACGCACGGCGTAGGTTGCGGCCCCGTCCCTCCCAGCGTTGCGAGCTATCGAGCACGACCGATACTCGCGACGCGTTCCAGCGGCCTGGCCTGCGCATCGGTCAGGCGTCATCCCGAGCCGTGCCTTGCTCGTCGTTCCGCGCCGTCCCTTGCTCGTCATTCCGCGCCGCCCCTTTCTCGTCATTCCGCGCCATCCCTTTCTCGTCGATCCGAGCCGTCCCTTGGTCGTCGATCCGTGCCGTCCCCATGTCATGCCGAGCCGCAGGCGAGGAATCTCCGCCGCTCGCAATGCCGAGATCCCTCGCATTCGCTCGGGATGACGAGTGTCCGCGATTCCGAGCCGCCGACTCGTTTGATTCCAGGCCGCCTCTTCGTTCGGAGCCGAAGGCGAGGAATCTCAGCCCCCGCAGGGCGGAGATCCTTCGTCGCTTCGCTTGCCTCGGGATGACATGGGCGAGGAATCTCGCCCGAGCCCAATGCCGAGATCCCTCGCTCTGCTCGGGATGACCGACCCGGCACTCCGCGCGGGCTAAACACGCTCGCAAGGTGGCAGTGTCATGAGATCGGGCAATCCCCGATCGCGAAATTCCTCGCCTTCACCTCGCCTTCGGCCCGAACTGACCGACTCCCATCATCCCCAGCAACACGAGGGCTCTCAAACGGGCGAGCGATCGGTGAGCCTCGGCGATCCAGCGCAGCGGATCGCCCAAGCCGCACCCGGCCGGCCTGCTCAACGGTGACAGAAGCTGGCGAACGCGGCGATCGCCGGGTGGTCCGCACCGGCCACGCGCGCCGCGTGCGCGAGCCCGGACAAGCCGAAGACGACGATCAGCACGCCGGCCATTGGCTTGAGCCACGCGCGTGCCTGCGCCAGCGCGCCGGTTGGCTCGTTGCCGATGCGGCTCGCCGCAAAGTCCACGAGCACCAGATTGGGCAGCGTACCGAGCCCGAAGGCGAGCATCACGAGCGCACCCTGCCAGGAGCCGCCCGCCACCAGCGCCAGCGGCAACGCCGCGTAGACCATCCCGCAGGGGATCCAGCCCCAGGCGAGCCCGGCGATGAGCGCCTGCCGCCCGGAACGCGGCGGGTAGACCTTGCGCGCCAGCGGGGCGATGAAGCGCCAGACCCAGGCCCCCGCGGGTTCGATGCGCTTCAGCCACGCGCCGCGCCCGAACATCGACGCGCCGATCGCCAGCAGCATCGCGCTGCCGACCGCGAGCAGCGCGACCTGTACCGGCAAGACATCGGCCGCGTACAGCGCACCGCCGAGCGCGCCGGCGAGCGCACCGGCCGCCGCGTAACTCGTGACGCGCCCGACGTGATAACCGGCGGCGAGTCGCGCGGCCGACACGGCGCGCGGTCGGTTGATCTGCAGCGCGCCGATGAAGCCGCCGCACATCCCCACGCAATGCAGCCCGCCGAGCGCGGCCAGCGCAAAGGCCGCAATCGCCTGGGTGGTCAGCAGGTCCAGCATGATGGTCGGGGCAGTCGGGCGCGCGTTCCTCGCCCGACAGGCAGCGCACTCGCCTACAGTCTATCGGCGCAGAGGGCGACAGCGTCTTTGCGCGGCCGTCGCTCGCAGCGTCGCAGGTCGAACGGGCATCAGACGATCTTGGAATAGCGCCGCACTCGCTCGTCGTGCTGCAAGTAGCGGTCGAACGTCATCGCGATCGCGCGGATCAGCAGCTTGCCCTTGGGCGTGACACTGATCCGATCGGCGGACAGCTCGACCAGCCCTTCGTCAACGAACTGCGCGAGCGCAGCCAGCTCACGACCGAAGTACTCGTCGAATGCGATCCGGTGCGCCGCTTCGATCGCCTCCTTCGACACTTCGAAGTGGCACATCAGCGCCATGATCACGGCGCGCCGCAGCAGGTCGTCGCGGTCGGCCAGGATGCCGCGCGCGGTCGGCAGCAGGCCCCCGTTGATGCGGTCGTAGTACTCCTCGAGCTCGCGCACGTTCTGCGAATAAGTCGGGCCGATCTTGCTGATCGCGGACACGCCGAGCCCGATCAGATCGCAGTCGGGGCGCGTGCTGTAGCCCTGGAAGTTGCGATGCAGCCGGCCCTGGTTCTGCGCGCGCGCCAGATCGTCGTCGCCTTTTGCGAAGTGATCCATGCCGATGTACTGATAGCCGGCCTCGGTCAGGCGCTGGATCGCATCCAGCATGATGCCCATTTTTTCCTGCGGCGACGGCAGCTCGGCGGGATTGATGCGTCGCTGCGGCTTGAATCGCTCGGGCAGGTGCGCGTAGTGGTACAGCGCGATGCGTTCCGGGGCGATCTCGAGCACCTGATCGAGCGTGCGCGCAAAGGTGGCGCGCGTCTGCCTGGGCAGTCCGTAGATCAGGTCGAGATTCACCGACTTGAAGCCGGCGTCGCGCGCCGCATCGATCGTCGCGCGCGTCATCGCGAAGCCCTGCAGGCGGTTGACCGCGCGCTGAACCGTCGTGTCGAAGTCCTGCACGCCGGCCGACATGCGGTTGAAGCCGAGCTCGCCGAGCACGCGCACCTTGTCGGGTGGCGTCGAACGCGGATCGACCTCGACGCTGAATTCGCCATCGGACGCCAGCGCGAAGCGCCGCGTCAGCATGGCCATCAGCGCGCGCAGTTCGTCGTTGGACAAGAAGGTCGGGGTGCCGCCGCCCAGATGCAGCTGCTCGATACTGCGCTCGCCGGTGAGCCGTTCGCAGACCAGGTCGGCTTCGCGTTCCAGCGCCGCGAGGTACTGCGCGGTCTTGCCGTGGTCGCGCGTAATGACCTTGTTGCAGGCGCAGTAATAGCAGACCGTATTGCAGAACGGCAAATGAACGTACAGCGACAACGGTGACGCCCCGCCGGTGCCGCCGCGCCGGGCCAGCCAGTCGGCGAACGCCTGGGCGTCGAACGCCTCGACGAATCGATCGGCCGTGGGATACGAGGTATAGCGTGGGCCCGGTATGTCGAACCGGCGCAACAGGGCCGGATCGGGCAACTCGACCTGGTTGCGCGTGGACGTCAACATCGGATCCTTCGCTCGGAATGGTTGCAAGAAGTGTACGGCGTGCACACCCGGCCGCCCATGTAACGGGCCCCGTGTATTATTCGGTGGCCCTCCCCGCCAGACTTGATGAACGTCAACCGCGCGGGCGGCCACCACGACGACTCGCTGCGCTTGACCTTCGGAACGACGACGATGCTCGTGAAAAAGCAGGCGAGCGACACGCACGGCGCACGGCCGGACGATGCGCAACTCTCTTCGGCAGGAGCCGCACGGATGAACGCGCCCGCTTTCTCCCTGTCGCACTTGAAAGTCGCATGCTCGAACTGCAATCTGCGCGAGCTGTGCCTGCCGGTCGGACTGTCGCTGGCCGACATCGAGAAGGTCGAAGATCTCGTGGCCACGCGCAAGCGCATCAAGCGCGGCGAAAGCCTGTTCCGCGCGGGTGACCGCTTCGAGTCGCTGTACGCGGTGCGGCTCGGCTTCCTGAAGAGCACCGTGATGTCTTCCGACGGCCGCGAGCAGGTGACGGGGTTTCACATGGCCGGCGAGCTGGTCGGCCTAGACGGCATCAGCAGCGAGACCCATTCGTGCGACACGGTCGCGCTGGAGGACACCGAGGTCTGCGTGATCCCGTACGAGCGGCTCGAAGAAGTTGCCGCGGCGGTGCCAGTGTTGCGCAACCACTTCCACAAAGTGATGAGCCGCGAGATCGTGCGCGAGCACGGCGTGATGCTGCTGCTCGGCAGCATGCACGCGGAGGAAAGGCTCGCGGCTTTCTTGCTGAACCTTTCGCAGCGCTTCGAGGCGCGCGGCTATTCGCGCACCGAGTTCGTGCTGCGCATGACACGCGCGGAGATCGGCAGTTTTCTCGGATTGAAGCTCGAGACCGTCAGCCGCGTGCTGTCGCGTTTCGCGCAGGACGGCCTCATCGAGGTCAATCAGAAGCACGTCCGCATCGTCAATCCGGACGGGCTGCGCGCGATCGTCGCCGGTCAGGCGCCGGCCTGCGATCGCTGAAGCGCTAACGACCCGCCGGCTCGCAGGCGCAGTCGGCGACCGGGTCGGTCACGCGCTTTGGACACCCGGGCGGGCGGTCGGACGCGTCGATCGGGCAGCGGTTGACCTCGAACGGCGATCGCGCCAGGAACACGGTGAGCGCGCTCGCCGCCGATGTGATCGCCCAGAAGAAAAAGAACCCGATCGTGTACACGGGCATGCGCTCGACCTCGAGCGGCACGCCGAACAGGTGAAGATCGGCCGGGTCGAACAGCGCAAAGAAGATCAGCTCGGCAACCGCCGCCACGAGGAACGCCGGCCAAAGCACCCACAGCACCCGTTGTCCCAAGTTCTGCGTCATCGCTGCCTCCCTGCTTCCGTCACGTCGCCCACGATCGTCAACGCTTCGCGGCGAGCCGAAATTCCTTTGCGATCTGTCCGTCCTGCATCGCGGCATCGCCGTCGATGCGCCACTGCACGGTCTCGACGACGATGCGCCACGCAGGCTGGCGGGCCACGGAGGCGGCGTCGCCCCAACTGCCTGCGTACTCCGCACGGCGCCCGTCATCGGCGCTGCCTACACGTGCCAGCAGCGCGGTGCGGTCCGCACCGCCGCGTCCAGGGTGAATCAGCCGAACGCGTAGCGTCGCCTCGGGCGGAAGCGGCTGCGCCGCAACGAGCCGGACGCCGACGAAATCGCCCGGCTCGATGCCGCCGACCCGAAGCTCGGCTTCGATGCCGAGTGTGGCGGCGAGCCGGCTGCGCGACAACTCTTCGTTGATCGCCAGCCCGCGCTTGTAGTAGTCGGCCGCGACGACGCCGTCGGCGCCGCGATACGCGATGACGGCCGTCGCGATGCCGCCGACGACGGCGGCCGCCGGCAGCGCCATCAGGAACCACGGCCAGGGTTCGCGATACCACGGTTTGCTCATTGCGCCGCTCATCCTATCGCCGCAGACCGAGGAAAGTGGTCTTCTCGCGCACGCGGATCGACGCATCGTCCTGCGCGGTGACCTCGATGTATACGCGGTGCGAGCCGGGTGAGGCCGCCTCCGGCGGCACCTGCAGACGCAGCGGCACCGACATCGTCGTCGCCGCCGGCACCTCGAAGCTCGTCTGCGACGCCACCGCGAGCCCCGGCAGACCCTCGACGCGCACCGAGTAGACGTGGGGCCGCTCGCTCGTGTTCATGACCTGCAGGCGATAGGAGTTCTCGACGTAACCGGTCTCGGTTTCGCGCGCGAGCGAGCCGCGATCCCGGATCACGTCCACTTTCAGCGGCACGCGCAGCACCAAGGCCACGACGAGCGCCGCGGTAACGGTGGCGAGGATCGCGCCGTAGACGAGTACGCGCGGCCTGAGCACGCGCTTCCAGATGCCGGCAGTCCCGTAGCGCTCCTCCAGCGCGTGCGCGGTCGAGTAGCGGATCAGCCCGCGCGGCAGCCCGACCTTGTCCATCACGTAGTTGCACGCGTCGATGCAGGCGGCGCAGCCGATACACTCGTACTGCAGGCCGTTGCGGATGTCGATGCCGGTCGGGCACACCTGCACGCACAGGCCGCAGTCCACGCAGTCGCCCAACCCCTTGGCCTTGCGATCCTCGCGCTTGCTGCTGGGCCCGCGCGGCTCGCCGCGCTCGCGGTCGTAGCTGATGATCAGCGTGTCGGGGTCGAACATCGCGCTCTGGAAGCGCGCGTACGGGCACATGTACTTGCACACCTGCTCGCGCATCCAGCCGGCGTTGCCGTAGGTGGCGAAGCCGTAGAACAGGATCCAGAAGGCCGACCAGCCGCCGACATCCAGCCGCAGCACGTCGGCGCCAAGCTCGCGGATCGGCGTGAAGTAACCGACGAAGGTGAAGCCCGTCCACAGCGCCACCGCGATCCACGCGGCGTGCTTCGCGCCTTTCAGCGCGGCCTTGCGCACCGACATCGGCTGGGCGTCGAGCCGCATGCGCTGAGCGCGTTCGCCCTCGATGCGCCGCTCGATCCACATGAAGATTTCCGTGTAGACGGTCTGCGGGCAGGCGTAGCCGCACCACAGCCGTCCGCCGACGGCGGTGAACAGGAACAGCGACAGCGCCGAGATGATCAAAATGGCCGTCAGGAAGATGATGTCCTGCGGCCACAGAACGAGGCCGAAAATGTAGAACTTGCGCGCGGCCAGATCGAACAGCACGGCCTGGCGATCGTTCCAGGTCAGCCACGGCAGCCCGTAATAGACGATCTGCGTGATCCAGACGAGCGCCCAGCGCCATTTCTGGAAGTACGCGAGCCGGTCGCCAATCTTTGCGCGCGGATAGATCTCCTTGCGCTTCTCATAAAGAGACTCGACGACCTCGCGTACCGGGGCTTCCTTGATCGGAATGACCGGCGCCGGGCCGGCGGCTCGCGTTTCGCGCTGTTTGCGCTGGCGGTCGACCGCGCTTTTCATGTGCCGCTCTTCGTGATGTGAAAACCGGCCTGGCCGGCCCCGGGGAGGCGGAGCCGGCGTGCCGGGGCGTGACAGCCTACTGCTTGGGCGCCGGCGGCGCGCCGGAGGCGTGCGCCAGCGAGTAGACGTAGGCCGCCACGAGATGGATCTCCGCGTCGGTGAGGATGCCCTTCCAGGCGGGCATCACGCCTTGCCGCCCCTTGGTGATGGTTTCCGTGATGGTCGCCACCGAGCCGCCGTACAGCCAGCTTTTGTTCGTCAGGTCGGGGGCGCCCAGCGCCGGGTTGCCCTTGCCGTCGGCGCCGTGGCAGGCGGCGCAGGCGGCGAACTTGGCCTTGCCGCGCGCCGCGCGCACCGAGTCGTGCGCCGAGTTCGACAGCGACAGCACATAGTGCGCGACATCGGTCACGTCGTCGGCGCCACCCACGGCGGCAGCCATCGGCGGCATCGCGGCCTGGCGACCGCCGGCGATCGAAGCCTTGATCGCGTCCGGGGTGCCGCCCCATTGCCACTCGCTGTCGGTCAGATTGGGGAACCCGCGCGAACCCTGCGCGGTGACGCCGTGGCACTGCGCGCAGTTGTTCACGAAGATGCGCTCGCCGATCTGACGCCCGCGCGCATCCGCGGCGACCTGCTCGAGCGGCTGCTGCGCAAACGCGGCCAGCACCGGGCCGAAGCGCGCCTCCGCGGCCTTGACTTCGTCGGCATGCTGCTTTTCCTGGCTCCAGTTCAGCACGCCTTTGTACTGCGTGCCGAGCCCCGGATACAGGATCAGGTATGCGACCGAAAACACGACCGTGATGTAGAAGAGCCCGATCCACCAGCGCGGCATCGGGTTGTGGTACTCGCGCAGATCGCCGTCCCAGACGTGACCGGTGGTCTCCGGCTCCTGCCCTTCGACCAGCTTGACCCGGCGCTTGCTCTGCATCCAGAGGAACACGCCGCAACCGACCACCGACACGGCAGTGATGATCGCGACGTAGTAATCCCAGAACCCGCTATAGAAGTCGCTCATTGCCCGCCTCGCTCACTTCTTGTTCGACTGCGCGTCGTCGGCCCATTCGTCGGCAAACGGCAGGCGCGCCGCTTCCTCGAACCGCTGCCGGCTGTGCCGGCTGTATGCCCACCAGACGATCCCGATGAAGGTCACGAAGGCGAGCACGGTCACGATCGAGCGCATTTCGTTGATGTCCATCGTCGCCTCCTAGCGCACGTTGCGCAGTTCGACGCCCAGCCCTTGCAGGTAGGCGATCAGCGCGTCCAATTCGGTCTTGCCCTGTAGCGCCTCCGGGGCCTTCGCGATCTGCTCGTCGCTGTACGGCACGCCGACGCGCCGCAGCGCGCGCATGCGCGCCTGCACGTCGACGCCGTCGACGCCGGTGCGCTCGAGCCACGGATACGCGGGCATGTTCGACTCGGGCACGACGTCGCGCGGGTTGTTCAGATGGATGCGGTGCCACTCGTCCGAGTAGCGCCCGCCGACGCGCGCCAGATCGGGACCGGTGCGTTTGCTGCCCCACAGGAACGGATGGTCGTAGACGAACTCGCCGGCGACCGAGTAGTGCCCGTAGCGCAACGTCTCCGCGCGGAACGGCCGGACCATCTGCGAGTGGCAGTTGTTGCAGCCCTCGCGGATATAGATGTCGCGCCCAACCAGCCGCAGCGGTTCGTATGGCTTGATGCCCTGGACCGGCTGCGTCGTCTGCCGCTGGAAGTACAGCGGAACGATCTCGACCAGTCCGCCGACCGCCACCACGAGGATGACCAGCACGATCATCAGCCAGTTGTTGCGTTCGATGAAATCGTGGGTAAGTTGCATGATTTTCCCCCTCGATGCGCCGCTGCCGGGCGATCACGCGTGCGCCATCGCCGGCGCCGGCACGGCGTCCTCGACGGCGCGGCCGACGGCGATCGTCTTGAACATGTTGTAGGCCATCAGGCAGATGCCGCCGAGGTACAGCAGGCCGCCCGTCAGCCGGATCACGTAAAACGGCAACGTCGCCTTGACGCTTTCGACGAAGCTGTAGGTCAGCGTGCCGTCCTCGTTGACCGCGCGCCACATCAGGCCCTGCATGACGCCGGCGATCCACATCGCCGCGATGTACAGCACGATGCCGATCGTGGCCACCCAGAAGTGCACGGTGACCAGTCGCATCGAGTACATCTCGGTGCGGCCGTACAGACGCGGGATCAGGTAGTACAGCGCGCCCATCGACACCAGCCCGACCCAGCCCAATGCGCCGCTGTGCACGTGGCCGATGGTCCAGTCCGTGTAGTGCGACAGCGCATTGACGGTCTTGATCGACATCATCGGCCCTTCGAAGGTCGACATGCCGTAGAACGACAGCGACACGATCAGGAACTTCAGGATCGGGTCTTCGCGCAGCTTGTACCAGGCCCCGCTCAAGGTCATGATGCCGTTGATCATGCCGCCCCAGGAGGGTGCGAGCAGGATCAGCGAAAAGATCATCCCGATCGACTGCGCCCAGTTCGGAAGCGCCGTGTAGTGCAGGTGGTGCGGGCCGGCCCACATGTAGGTGAAGATCAGCGCCCAGAAGTGCACGACGCTCAGCCGGTACGAGTACACGGGGCGGCCGGCCGCCTTCGGGATGAAGTAATACATGATCCCGAGGAAGCCCGCGGTGAGGAAGAAGCCCACCGCGTTGTGCCCGTACCACCACTGCACCATCGCGTCGATCGCACCGGGGTAGGCCGAATACGACTTCGTCAGGCTGACCGGCGTGAACGCGCTGTTGACGATGTGCAGCAGCGCCACCGTCAGGATGAAAGCGCCGTAGAACCAGTTGGCGACGTAGATGTGCTTGACCCGGCGCACGCCGATCGTGCCGAAGAAGACGATCGCGTACGCGACCCAGACCACCGCGATCAGCAGGTCGATCGGCCACTCCAGTTCCGCGTACTCCTTGCTCGTGGTGATGCCCAGCGGCAGCGTCACCGCCGCGGCGACGATCACCGCCTGCCAGCCCCAGAACGTGAACCAGGCCAGCTTGGGCGCGAACAGCGGCACCTGCGAAGTGCGCTGTACGACGTAGTAGCTGGTGGCGAACAGCGCGCAACCGCCGAACGCGAAGATCACCGCGTTGGTGTGCAGCGGGCGCAGCCGGCCGAACGACAGCCATGGAATGCCGAAGTTCAGCTCCGGCCACGCCATCTGTGCGGCGATCCAGACACCGACGAGCATTCCGACGATGCCCCAGACGACGGCCATGATCGAAAACGCGCGGACCACGCCGTAGTGGTAGGTCAAGGCATTGGACTGGTTCATGTCTCCCTCTCGAAGCAAACCTGATCGGCCGCCCACAGGCACCGCGCACCACCGCGCACGACCCAACGTGCACGTATCGCTGCAATGGTCTTTCGGCAACTTGCGACCGCCGCCCTCCCGGCGGTGCGAACGTCCGGCGCTGTCACCGGATTCGTTACGCCCGCGGTGATTCTAGGGACCGTCCGAGTCACCCCGTTTGATGCAAGTCAACTCGGTTCCCATCCTTGGGAACCTCGGTGACTCGCTTCTCAAATGCCGGAGCCGTAGTCAGCCATCCGACCCGCGCGCATCATCGCGCGGCTGGGCGTCTTCGTCGAGGATGCGTCGCCCCTCGGTGTCGAGGTCGTCGAACTGCCCGGACAGCACCGACCACGCAAGCAGCGCGCCGATCGCGAGCACCAGCACGATCGACAAGGGAATGAGCAGGTACAGCGAATCCATCGTGTGACGGCCGTCACTGACGACGCGCGCGCAACGCGTTCGCGACCACCGCGAGCGAGCTCGCCGCCATGCCCACCGCGGCCACGGCCGGCGTCAGGTAGCCCAACGCGGCGAGCGGAATGATCGCGACGTTGTAGACGAGCGCCCAGCCGAGGTTCTGCCGCACGATGCGCATGCCGTGGCGCGCGGCGCGCAGCGCGTACGCGACGTCGGCCAGACGCGAACCGAGCACGATGAAGTCCGCGCGTGCCTGCGCCAGCGTGGAACCCTGCGCGAGCGCGAGCGACACATCGGCCTGCGCGATCACCGGCGCGTCGTTCATGCCGTCGCCCAGCATCGCAACGCGCCGCCCGGCGCGTTGCATGGCGGCGACGAGCTGCCGCTTGCTGTCGGGCGTCTGGTGCGCGTAGACGTTGCTGCCGTCCGGCGCGGCGATGCCGAGCGCACGCGCGAGCTTGGCGACCGGTTCGCGCCGATCTCCGGAGACCAGCACCAGCTCGATGCCGGCCGCGCGCACCTCGTCGACGAACGCCTTTGCATCCGGCCGCAGGGCTTCGCCGAAGGCAAACAGCGCGATCGGCCCCGCCGAGTCGGCCAGCACGATGACGCTGGCGGCCTGCAGCTTCTCGCGTTCGAGCCGTTTGAGCAGCCGCGCGACCACCGGCGCCGGCTCGGCATCGACGATGCCCAGCGCATAGTCGGCGCGGCCGAGCCGCAGCCGCACGCCGTCGACCACCGCTTCGACGCCCGCGGACGGTTCGACACGGCCGCCCTTGAGCGCGGGTACCGTCACACCGGCGGCGCGCGCCGCGCGCGTCAGCGCGCGCGCAAACGGATGCGTCGACAGCGACTCGAGCGCCGCCGCGACGGCAAGCACCTGCGCCGGCACACCCGCGCGCAACAGCACCGTACGCTGCAGCGCCGGTTCGGCTTCGGTCAGCGTGCCGGTCTTGTCGGTGGCGATCGCGTCGATGCGCGCGAGCTGCTCGAGCGCGGAGGCGCGCGCGGTCAGCACGCCGCGGGCGGCAAGTGCCGACTGCACCGCCGCCAGTGCCGCCGGCGCGGCCAGCGACAGCGCGCACGGGCAGGTGGCGACCAGCACCGCGATCGCGTTCGGCAACGCCTGCGCGGGATCGACGATCGACCAGCCGATCACCGTGGCCGCCGTGATCGCGAGTACGGCCCACAGGAACACCACCGCGACGCGATTGGCGGTCTCGACGATGCGCGGCCGCTGGCGACCGGCGTCGTCGACCAGCCGGCGCAGCGCGGCGAGCGACGTGGCTTCGCCCGCGCGCGTGACCTGCAGCACGAGGGGCTGCTCCAGGTTGACGCTGCCGGCGAGCACCGGCGCGCCGTCGGCGACCTCCAGCGGCGCCGCCTCGCCGGTCAGCCACGCCTGCGACACCGTCGATGCGCCGCGGGCGACGACACCGTCCGCAGGCACCGTTTCGCCCGGCGCGACGACGACGTGATCGCCGGGCACGAGCGCCTGCGCGGGCACGTCGTCGGCGAGCATCGAACCGGGCCAGGCGCGCAGCCGGCGCGCGCGCAGCGTCGACTGCCGGTGCGCCGCGTCGATGTGGACATAGGCGCGCGCCAGTGCCCGCGCCTGCAACCAGCGGCTGCCCATCACGAGCGCGACGAACATCGTGATCGAGTCGTAATACGTCGGGCCCGCCGCGATCGCGGTCGCGTACACGCTGGCGGCAAACGCCGCTGCAAGTCCCAGCACGATCGGCAGGTCCATGCCGATCGCCCGCGCACGGACCTGACTGGCCGCCGCACGCACGAGCGGCGCCGCCGAGAACAGCAACACCGGCACCGTCAGCACGAGCTGCGCGATGCGCAGCAGTTGTTCGATGTCCGCGGGGATGTCGCCCGGCGCGGCGACGTACGCCGGGATCGCGAGCATCATCACCTGCATCATCGCCAGCCACGCCAGCAGCACGCGCAGCATCTCGACGCGGTGTGCCTTGCGTTCGGCCTCGGCGCTGCTCGCCGTCCGGTAGCCGCACGCCTCGACCGCGCGCCGCACGGCGTCGGTCGAAGTCAGCTTCGGGTCAAACGCGACGTACGCGCGGCGCGCGCCGAAGTCGACGTGCGCCGACGCCACGCCCGGGGCGTGCTGCAGGCGGTGCTCGACCAGCAGCGCGCAGGCGGCGCAGACCATGCCGTGCACTTCGATCTGCTCGTGCTTGAGCGCGCCGCCCGCGGCGGGCGCGGGCGCGC
>JBBIQI010000031.1:0-21364 GCA_037442465.1 Burkholderiales bacterium | reverse complement strand
CAAGGTGGCCGAGAAGTTCGGGGTCTGGTTGGAGCCCGAGCCGGTGATTGTCTAGAACCTATCTCAACATGCCCGACGGTCGCGTTGCGACGAGAAGCGGTCGGATGCGAGGCGGCGCGCGAAGGACAGTAGCTGAGCCTACGACCGAGCGCGCCAACGACGCAGACGGCCGCTTATCGTCGCAACCCTTCTGGGCGGGGTCGCCTGAGGCGCATCGCGTCGTTGCGGCTCGGGTTCTTGGCGCGGGCCAATGGTCTCGCTGCCCGCGCCTCGCGCTGCATCCCCAGGCGACCCCGCCGCGGCCGCCGGGCATTTTGAGATAGGTTCTGGGTGTAGTTTGTCGGTAGAGGACCTCTACGGCGCCCGGCTTCGCCGATAGGTGCCCGGGGACACGCCGATCTCGCGCGTGAAGGCGCGTGTGAAGGTCGACTCCGACTCGTAGCCAATCTCCGCGGCGATACGGCCGACCGATGCCGGCGACTCCCGCAGCTTGCGGCAGGCGAGCAGCATGCGCCAGCGCGTCAGATACGTCATCGGCGGCATTCCCAACGTGCGCGCGAAGCGCTCGGCGAAGGCCGAACGCGACAGCAGTGCTTCCTCGGCGAGCTGCTCGGTCGTCCACGGGTGCGCCACGCGCGCATGCAGCGCCGTCAGCGCACGCGCGAGCGGCGGATCGCGCAGGGCGGCCAACCAGCCGGTGGCTTGCGGCGGCAGAGCCTCCGTGTATTCACGCACCGCTTCGACGAACAGCAGCTCGGACAGACGCGCCAATAGACCCTGCGCGCCGGCATGACGCGCAGCCTGCGCCCGCGCGGCGTAACGCAGGGAGCTTTCGAACCACTCCGCGCAGGGACGCGCATGCATACGGCAGACGAGAAGCGCCGGCAATGCCGTGAGCAACGGGTGGTCGCGCACCGCGCTGGCAAGATAGCCGCACACGAAGCGCGAGCGCACCGCTCCGTCGCCGAAGTCGATCACCGCGAGCGCGTCCTCGACTGCCTTGCGCACCAAGGGCTCGGCCGGCTGCGGCGGCAGCGACAAGTCGCTGCCGACCACGTGCCTGTCGTTGCGCGCGATCACGATCAGGTCGCCCGGTCCGCAGCGGCGCACGGGTGCATCGGTCACGCGCACGTCCAGCGTTCCCTCCAGCACGTAATGAAAGCCGATCAGGCTTTGCGCCGGCGTGGTGCCCGGTGCGCAGTCTTCTTCGGTGACCTGTGAATACACGCACCACGGCGCGCGAAACGTGGCGTCGAGAAACACGCCGCCCGAAAAGCGCAGCACGTTCAACAGATCCGACAGGGCGTCCATCGACGACCGGGTGCACCTTGTGAATGGGCCGCGGCGTGACGGCAAAGACATCCGGCGCTACGGCCATACCAGAGCGCGACCCGCACGGCCAAACTGGCGCTGCGGTTTGCGGCGGGCCTCGATTCTGCCCCCGGCATTCAGGCAGGCGCAACCGCTGCCGTCGGTGTGGATCGGATTCGACCACGGCACTCCGTCGCCGAACCGCGAATCGAAGAAGGGAGACTCGATGAAGCAAGCGTACGTCCTCGAGCGGGGGCCGCTCACGGCGAACGCCACGGTGAACGCGAGTGTTGTGGGTACAGGCGCGGTCCGCGCGTTGCGCATCGTGCTGATCGCTGCGCTTCTTTGTTCGTGCAGCGAGGTTGCGCGCGACGCGAGGGGCTACAAGACGCATGTCCGTGACGGCCAGGCGGCGAAGGCGGCCGCTCAAGACACGCCGCCTTGCCCGACTGCGCGGTCGGTCTGTCTGTACTGATGAACCTGCCGGAATGCCGGCGCTTTGAGGAGAGAATGTGATGACGATCAGAGACTGCGCGCACTACACCGTCAGCGGCGCCAGCGCCGCCGCACTCACGGCGTTCGAGCAGGCGAGCCACGAACTGCGCTGTTTCATCGGCGATCCGGTGGCGAGCGTGGACCGTGCGCTGGCGGCAGCGCCCGCGATGACGATGGCGCATGTGCTAAAGGCTTGGCTGCACCTGCTCGGCACCGAGCCGGCCGCGCTGCCCGTGGCGCGGCAGTGCCTGGAGCGGGCGAACCGGCTCGAAGCCAATGAGCGCGAGCGCGGACATCTGGAGGCGATCCGCCTTGTCCTCGAGGGCCACTGGCGCGCCGCCGGTCGAGCTCTCGAAGACGTCTCCGCTGCCTATCCGCGCGACGCGCTGGCGCTGCAGGCCGGGCACCAGATCGACTTCTTTACCGGCGAAGCACGGCTGCTGCGCGACCGCATGGCACGCGCGCTACCGGCCTGGAGCGCGGCGCAGCCCGGCTATCACGCCGTGCTCGGCATGTACGCGTTCGGACTCGAAGAGTGCGGCGAGTACACGCAGGCGGAGCGCTACGGGCGCGAGAGTGTGGAACGCGAGCGGCGCGACGGCTGGGGCTGGCACGCTGTGGCACACGTGATGGAGATGCAGAATCGCACCGCAGAGGGCATCGCGTGGCTCACTGCCGATGCCGACGCCTGGTCGCGGGAAAGCTTCTTCGCCGTCCACAACTGGTGGCACCTGGCGCTGTTCCACCTCGACCGTGGCGAGATCGACGAGGTGCTGCGCCTGTTCGACGGTCCGATCCACGGCGCACGCTCGACCGTGGTGCTGGACATGATCGACGCCACCGCGCTCGCCTGGCGGCTGCATCTGCGCGGCGTCGCGCTCGGCGCGCGCTGGCAGGCGATCGCCGATGGCTGGGCGCCGATCGCTGGTGCCGGCCACTACGCGTTCAACGATTGGCACGCGTTGATGGCCTTCGTCGGCGCCGACCGACCGAAGGCGCAACGCGCCGTGCTCGAGTCGCTCGAGGCGGCGGCCACGGGCAGCGGCGACACGGCCGCCTTCGCGCGTGAGGTGGGGCTGGATGCCGCGCGCGCCATCTATGCGTTCGGCCACGGTCAGTACGCGGAGACCGTGAGGCTGTTGCGGGCGATCCGTACCAGCGCGCACCGCTTCGGTGGCAGCCACGCGCAGCGGGATCTGATCGACTTGACGCTGATCGAAGCGGCCGTGCGTGCCGGTATGCAGCCGCTCGCCCGCGCGCTGGCAGCAGAGCGACGCGCCCGCCAGCCAGAAAGCCCACTGGCACGCCTGCTCGCGACGCGAGCCGCCGAGCGGCATGCACCGCAAGAGGAGGCGATCGATGCTTGATCCGCGACCGAGATCGGCAGTGCCGGCCGTGCCACGGATTCTCGCGGCCACCGAAGCCGATGCCGATGGCTGCCTGGACGTGCTGGCGCTCGCCTTTGCCGCCGATCCCGGCGTGCGCTGGATGTTCCCCGACGTCACCGCGTACGGCGCTTACTTTCGCGCCTTCGCGCGCGCCTTCGGCGGCCAGGCGTTTGCACTCGGCACAGCGGAGCACATACCGGCGCGGGTCGTGGCCTTGTGGCTGCCACCCGGAGCGCTCCCGGATGAGGACGCCCTCGTGCAGACCGTGCAGCTCGGCGCGCCGCCCGCGGCCCGCGCACAGGCACTTGAGCTGTTCGACGCCATGGGTCGCTGGCACCCGAACGAGCCGCACTGGTATCTGCCGCTGATCGGCGCCGTTCCGGCGAGCCAGGGGCGCGGGCTCGGCGCTGCGTTGCTCGCACACCGGCTTGCGAAATGCGATGACGAGGGCTTACCGGCGTATCTGGAGGCGACGAGCGAACGCAGCGTTCCGCTGTACCAGCGCCATGGCTTCGAGGTCTTGACCGTGTTGCGCGTCGGCACCTGCCCTCCGATCGTGCCGATGGTGCGCCGGCCACGACCGACCCGGGGTGAACGATGACGGTGCGGCGCCTCGGTCGCCGAGAGATCGGTGCGGCCAACGATGTGCTGTGCGCGTCATTCGCCGCCTACCCGGTCATGCGCTACGTGCTGGCCGAGTGCACCGCGCGCGATGGGTTGCGCCGTCTGGTAGAGCTCTTCACGGCCGGGCGCTGGATGCGCGAGCACCCGATCCTCGGTAGGTATGACGCTGCCAATCGGCTTCTCGGCGTCATCACGCTGACGCCCCCTGGCGAGCTCGCCGCGCTTGCCGCGCTGACCGAACTGGGCGATCGGACGTGGAGCGCGCTGGGCGAGGCCGCCCGCCGCCGCTACGATGCCGTCAAAGCGGCGTGGACCACCACGGCCGCCAGCGGCGATCGCTGGCATGTGAACATGCTCGGTGTGTTGCCCGCCCATCGCGGCAGGGGCCATGGCGAGGCGCTGCTCGAGGCCGCAGGCGCGGCGGCCGGCGCGGCGGGACTGGATCTGACGACCGAGGACGAGGGCAACCTGGCCTTCTATCGGCGCTGCGGCTTCGAAGTGGTGGCGCACGGCGTGGTCGACGGTCAACTCTTCACCTGGACGCTGGTGTCGAAGCCATGATCGATCGCGATTGCATCGTCGTACGCCGGCGCGTGCTGGCGCCCGGGCAGGCCACGCCGTGGCATCGCGATCCCTGCCACCGATACACCGTGGTCGTGCGCGGCGAGCGACTGCGCATCGAGTTCGGTGACGGCTCGGTGCCACGCGAGGTCGCGGTCCATCCGGGCATGGCCGAGTGGGATGCGCCGACCGAGGTCGTGCATCGCGCGGTGAACGTCGGGACCGTGCCCTATGAAGAGGTGGTCCTGTTCTTTCTCGACGCGCCCGGCAGGGAGCCGCAGCCAAGCGTCGACGCATGATGCGCGGGACAAAGCTGCGGCCCTTCGCGCAGGCGTCGTGAATCGGAGACCGAGATCATGAACTGGAAACGTCTTTGCCTGACCGCGGCGACGATCTTCGTGATCGGCTTGGTGTGGAACGGCCTCGTCCATGGCCTTGTGCTGCGCGAGGCCAACGAGGCCCTTCAAGGCCTGGCGCGCCCGCTGGCGCAGCGCCCGCTTGCGCTCGGCCTTGCCCTCACCGCCGGCGTCGCCTTCCTGTTCGCCTACTCCTACGCCGCCTTCGTGCGCATGCCCGGCATCAAGCGCGCGCTCGGCCACGGCGTCTTCTTCGCGCTGCTGGCGGGTCTGCTCGTCGATCTGAACCAGTACGTCCTCTATCCGATCCCGGGGTCGCTCGCTGCGGCCTGGTTTGTCTTCGGTCTGCTCGAGTTTTGCATGTATGGCGTGGTTGCGTGCTGGCTCTACCCGCTCCCCGCAGCGGACGGCAGGACGCCAGAACCTGTCTCAATGTCCCCGGCGGTCGCGGCAGGGACGCCTGGGGAAGCAGCGCGAGGCGCGGGCAGCGGGACCCTTCGCATACGGCAAGAAAAGGGCTCTGGGTTCTGAGACGCTTCATGCATCGTCTCCCCGCGACACGGCAGCGAAGACTCACGAGTCCGCGTTGAGGCGTGGAGCTTCCTATCGGGGATGGTCCGCGCATCGCTACAGCAATTCGTTGTCGGCGTGTCGGGACCGCGCGCGGACGAGCGCCTCGGCCTGGCGAAGCAGAGCGAAATGCGCACGCGGGGCGACGCCCTGAAGTATTCGAGCGAGCACCTGCGACGACTGCTCGGCGCGGGCATCGGTGTGGGCGAATGCACCCGCGCGGGGTACGGTCGGAAAAATCCGCATCGCTCAACCCTCCCCACGGCGAGCCGCAGGCCGCTCCCAACAGCGGGCTCCCTCGCGCTGCTCGGGATGTCAGGGGGCGGCGTCCGCCGGCGCGCTCAAAGAAGACGACTTCGCTTGCGGCCGGTTACTGATCGTCCGCGGACGCGCCGCTCGGGAGTTCAGGCAACGCTCCGCCCCGCCTGGCTGAGAGCAACCCGGCCTTGGTGTACACGAGCAACTTGTCGCGCGTGTCGGCGATGTCCAGGTTGCGCATCGTCAACTGCCCGATGCGATCGGCGGGCGTGAAAAACGCCTCGCCTTTTTCCATCGTCAGCCGCTCGGGCTTGTAGGTCAGGTTCGGCGAGCGCGTGTCGAGGATCGAATAGTCGTTGCCGCGCCGCAGTTCGATCGTCACTTCGCCGCTGATCGCGCGCGCGACCCAGCGTTGTGCGCTGTCGCGCAGCAGGATCGCCTGCGGATCGAACCAGCGGCCCTGGTACAGCAGCCTTCCCAGCTTGCGCCCGTTGTCGCGGTACAGCTCGATCGTGTCTTCGTTGTGGATGCCGGTCACGAGCCGCTCGTAGGCGATGAACAGCAGCGCCATGCCGGGGGCCTCGTAGATGCCGCGGCTCTTCGCTTCGATGATGCGGTTTTCGATCTGGTCCGACAAGCCCAGCCCGTGGCGGCCGCCGATGCGGTTGGCCTCCAGCATCAACTCGACCGGGTTTGCGTATTCGACGCCGTTCAGTGCGACCGGCCGGCCCGCCTCGAAGCGCACCGTGACTTCCTCGCGTTTGATCGCCACCTCGTCGCGCCAGAACGCCACGCCCATGATCGGCTGCACGATGTGGATGCTGCTGTCGAGCCGCTCCAGGTCTTTCGCTTCGTGCGTGGCGCCGAGCAGGTTCGAGTCGGTCGAATACGCCTTCTCCACGCTCATCCGGTAGTCGAAGCCGTTGGCGATCAGGAACTCGCTCATCTCCTTGCGCCCGCCCAGTTCGTCGATGAACGCCTGGTCGAGCCACGGCTTGTAGATCTGCAGCGCCGGGTTGGCGAGCAACCCGTAGCGGTAGAAGCGCTCGATGTCGTTGCCCTTGAAGGTGCTGCCGTCGCCCCAGATGTGGACGTCGTCCTCCTTCATCGCCGCCACCAGCATCGTGCCGGTGACCGCGCGCCCGAGCGGCGTCGTGTTGAAGTAGGTCAGGCCGGCGGTCGAGATGTGGAACGCGCCGCATTGCAGCGCCGAGATGCCTTCGGCGACGAGCTGGGCGCGGCAATCGATCAGCCGGGCGCGCTCGGCGCCGTAGGCGAGCGCACGGCGCGGAATGTCGTCGTAGTCGGGCTCGTCGGGCTGGCCGAGGTGGGCGGTGTACGCGTACGGAATCGCGCCTTTCTTGCGCATCCACAGCAGCGCGGCGCTGGTGTCGAGTCCGCCGGAGAAGGCGATGCCGACCTTGTGGCCGACGGGCAGGCTTTGCAGGATCGTTGGCATGGCGAGACAGAAGGCGTCGCTCGTGAAGCGCACGCGCGGGATCGGGATGCCGATGCCCATGTCGCGCGCAACGGCGCGTCCGGGAATTCGGGCCAGCCCGCGGCGCAAGGCCGCCAGGACGCGCGAAATTATACGGGCGCACCCTGCCGCGGCCGGCACAGTCGCGTGAATGGTCGATTGTTGTGGCCCGCCGCTGCGTGCGACCGTAGCGCCGTCGAGAGCCGATGGGTGGAACCGCGATGGAAACGCTGAACTTCGCTTGGTGGAACCTGCAGAACCTGTTCGACACCGACGATGACCCGATCTCGCGCGACTTCGAGTACACGCCTGCGCACGGCTGGACCGAGGCGGCGCTCGCGGCGAAGCTCGCCAATCTGGCCGCCGCGCTCGACGTACTGCACGGCGGTCAGCCGCTCGACCTGCTCGCGGTATGCGAGATCGAAAAGGAGTCGCTGCTCGCGCGGCTGCTGCAGACGACGGCGCGGCAATGCCACCTGACGGTCGCCAACGATCCGATGGGCACGTCGGATCTGCGCGGCATCGACGTTGCGCTCGCGTTCAACGCAGCGGCGCTCGAGCTGCGTGCGATCCGCTCGCACGTCGTGCATCTGCGCTATCGCACGCGCGACATTCTCGAAGCCGAGTTCGTCGTGCGCGCCAGCGGCGAGCCGCTGGTGGTGATCGCCTCGCACTGGCCGTCGCGCTCGCAGGGACGCTGGGAAAGCGAGCCGGCCCGCATCACGGTCGCCGAGAACATCGCCTACCTGATCGAAGCTCATCTCAAGGTCGACGCCGTGCGCTACGAGGCGCTGCGCGCGGCGGACGATCTGGCCACGTTGCAGGCGCGCTGGGACACGCCGCTGCTCGTGTGCGGGGATTTCAACGACGAACCCGCCGATCGCAGCGTCGTCGAGCACTTGAAGGCGTCGCGCGAGCGCGAGCGCGTGGTCGGCGAAACGAACGATCTCGACCGCTTCTTGCCGGAAGTCGCCGACTATCGCGCGCGCGACGTCTTCGTGTACAACGCCACAGCTCGTTTCGGCGCGACCGGCGCGGGCTCGTACTTTTTCGAGGGCGGCGATGCGGGTCGCGCCACCAATCGCCATCAGGCACTCGACCAGTTGGTTGCCAGCCGCGGACTGCTCAAGCCGAGCGGGCTGCGGCTGATCGAGGACTCGGTGAGCTACGTCAGCGACGCAACGGTCGCCACCCGCAGCGGACGACCGCGGCCGTTCGATCGAAGAACCCTCCGGGGCACCTCGGATCATCTGCCGCTGGTCGCGCGGCTTGCGTTTTGATGGCCGTATCCTGGCCGATCCGGCGTCGCGCAGGGTTCGTCGCTCGCACCGGCTGACATGCGTCAAGGCCGCCGGGCGCCTCGGTTGCATGTGTGAGAAAACCGTCCTACATTCGCCTGGCCAAACCCCAAGGAGATCGCTCAATGAACAGCCTGCGTAATCGGTACCTCGGTTTGTCGATCATCCTGTCCGCGGTCGCTCTCGCGGCGGGCTGCGCCACGACCGGCGACCTCGAAAAGGTGCAGGGCGAGGCGGCGGCTGCGAGAAAGCTTGCGCAGGATGCGAAGTCCGCGGCCGATCAGGCGGGCGGAACGGCCAGCGCCGCTGCCGCCGATGCGCGCGCAGCCAGAGAAGCCGCGGCCGCCGCTCAGCGTGCCGCCGACGAGGCCAAGGCCGCCGCGCAGGAAGCCAAGCGCGCGGCCGACGAAGCCAAGGCGGCGACCCAGGCCATGAACGAAAAGCTGGACCGCGCCTTCAAGCAGTCGCAGAAGAAGTAGGTCAGCGCGAAACCGGGACCGGCACGCCGCGGCGCTCGCGCGCCGTGCGTTCGACGGCGTCCCAGTCGATGTCCGCGCTGCGGCCCTTCGTGGCCGCGATCACCGTGCGTACGGCAGAGGTGACGTCCGCGCCGTTGTTGCTCTCCGCCAGCGGCCGGTGCACCTCCATGTAGAGCACGCCGTCGAGCCAACCGGCCTTGACCGGCTGATCGACGATGCGAACGGGCGTGCCGACCGGCAGTTCGCGGAACAAGCGTGCGATGTGTTCCGGGTACAGCCGCACGCAGCCATGCGTGACCCGCATCCCGATGCCGTATGGCTTGTTGGTGCCGTGAATCAGATAGCCCGGCAGCGCGAGACGCAGCGCGTACTCGCCGAGCGGATTGTCCGGGCCGGGCGGCACGACGGTGGGCAAGCTGTCGCCGTTGCGCGCGTGCTCGGCGCGAATCGAGGCGGGCGGATACCACGAAGGATTCTTCGTCTTGGACACGACACGGGTGAGCCCCAGCGGCGTGCGCCAGTCCACATCGCCGATGCTGACCGGATACGTGGTGACCTGCGGCGGCTCTCCCGGTCGGGACGCTCGGTAGTGGTAGAGGCGGTACTCGGGCAAGTTCAGCACCAGCCCGGTCCGCGGGGCGTCCGGCAGCACGTAGCGGGTCGGCAGCACGATGGACATGCCTTCACCGGGCAGCCACGGATCCACCCCCGGGTTGGCGGCGACGATCTCCGCGTAGCCGACGCCGTGCAGCCGGGCGATGTCCGCCAGCGTGTCTTCGTGGCGGGCGGTGATCGTTGCGATCGAACCGACGACCGCGTCGTCGGCAGAGGGCAGCGCAAAGGTGCGGGCGCCAACCGCGTGGGTCGTTACCCACAGCAGCCCGCAGATGAGCCAGCGCGCCCATCCTTCACCGAGCGGGCGCGTCGATCGCACTGAGGCGCCGTTGAAGTTCGGCCTTGACCGTGCGCTGTGCTTCATCGGTCAGCCGCAACGTGCCGGGCCATCGTTCGCTCGCATCGGGTGCGGGCTACGACCGCGGGCTTCGACGGTGGACGCATTCGAGTCGCGCTGTTGCGCTCGCGCTTCAGTCGATCCGCGCTCCGGCACGCCTGACGATCGGCGCCCAGCGCGCGCGCTCGGCCTTCAGATAGGCGGCGAACCCCTCGGGCGTTCCGCCGGCGGGATCCCAGCCCGCCGCCTCGACGCGCCGGCGCATGTCGGGCGCCTGCAGGATCGCGTTGATCTCGCGGTTCAGTCGCTCGATGACGTCGCGCGGCGTGCCGGCGGGCGCGACGAAGCCGTTCCACGCGAGCGCTTCGAACCCCGGGTAACCGAGCTCGGCGATCGTCGGCAGCTCCGTCATGCCCGCCCACCGCTGCGCGCTCGTCACCGCGAGCGGTCGGACGCGTCCGGCGCGGATCGAGGGCATCAGCGATGTCGGATTCGACATGATTGCCTGCACGTCGCCCGCCGCTGTGGCCTGCGCCGCCGGCGGCGCGCCGTTGTACGGGATATGTACCAGGTACAAACCGGCCTGCGCCTTCAGCAGTTCCATCGCCAGGTGCGAGCTGCTGCCGTTGCCGACCGATGCGTAATTCAACTGGCCGGGCCGCCGGCGAACGTAGTCAATGAATTCGCGCGCACTGTGCACCGGCAGCGCCGCGTTGACCGCGAGCAGATTGGGCGCGGAGCCGACCAGTACGATCGGTGCCAGATCGCGCTCGGGGTCGTACGGCAGCCTGGCGTACAGCAGCGGCGCCAGCGCGAGCGGTCCGGTGAACGACAGCCCGATGGTGTAGCCGTCGGGTCCGGCCTTCGCGACCGCGTCGGTGCCCACGGTGCCGCCCGCTTGCGGACGGTTGTCCGGCACGACCGGTTGCCCAAGCCGCTCGCGTAACTGCTCGCCGATCAGACGCCCGAGCACGTCGATCGAAGAGCCGGGCGGTGCGGTCAGGATCAACCTGATCGGTCTTGCCGGCCACGATTGCGCCGTCGCCAGGCGCGCAGCCAGCAGTGCCAGGCTGCCCGCGCAGACAATTCGGCGGCGATTCGCATTCATGGACGCAGCACGTCGGGTCAGTGAGCGTCCCGACCGAGGAGCAGGTATTCCATCAGGGCCTTCTGCACGTGCAGCCTGTTTTGTCTCCGGCCGGCGCTGCGCGCCTTAATTTCGCTCGCGCGAAGTTAGCCTGCGACGAAATCGCCTGCTGTGCCTTCGTCAATGCACATCCTTGCCAAGCAGCAAATACTCCATCAGGGCCTTCTGCACGTGCAGGCGATTTTCCGCCTCGTCCCAGACGACCGACTGCGGGCCTTCGAGCACCTCTTCGGTGACTTCCTCTCCGCGGTGCGCGGGCAGACAGTGCATGAACAGCGCGTCTGGCGCGGCAAACTTCATCAGCGCGGCGTCGACGCGCCAGTGCGTGAACGCCTGCCGGCGCGCTTCGTTCTCCGCCTCGTAGCCCATGCTGGTCCACACGTCGGTCGTCACCAGGTGCGCGCCGCGCGCCGCGTCGCGCGGGTTGTCGAAGACCCTGAAGTGCGGACCCGGCGGCGCGAGCTTCGGGTCGAGCGCGTACGCGGGCGGCGTGGACACGTGCACGGTGAAGCCAAGCAGCTTGGCGGCCTGCAGCCACGTGTACGCCATGTTGTTGGCATCGCCGATCCAAGCCACCGTGCGGCCGGCGATCGGGCCGCGTTGCTCGATGAAGGTAAAGATGTCGGCGAGGATCTGGCACGGGTGGTATTCGTTGGTCAACCCGTTGATCACCGGCACGCGCGAATACGCGGCAAAGCGCTCGATCTTCGTCTGTTCGTAGGTGCGGATCATCACGAGATCGACCATGCGCGAGATCACGCGCGCGGTGTCCTCGATCGGCTCGGCGCGCCCGAGCTGAGAATCCCCGGTCGTGATGTGGATCACCGAGCCGCCCATCTGGTACATGCCGGCTTCGAAGCTCACGCGCGTGCGCGTGCTCGCCTTTTCGAACACCATCGCCAGCGTGCGGTCGCGCAGCGGCTGGTAGAACTCGTAGCGCTTGAAGCGGTCCTTGATCACGCGCGAGCGCTCGAACACGTGCACGATCTCGTCGCGCGTGAAGTCGGCAAGCTGCAGAAAGTGCCTGATCGATCCGTCCGGCATGGCGACTCCTAGGCGGCTCGCGGCGCCGCTTCGGCCAGAAAAGCGCGCACGAGCGGCGCCAGCCGCGCGACGATCTCGTCGGCTTCGTGCGCGCCGATCACCAGCGGCGGCAGCAACCGGATCACGCGCTCCTGCGTGACGTTGATCAGCAGCTTCGCGTCGAGCGCGCGCCTGACCAGATCGCCGCACGGGCGGTCCAGCTCGATGCCGATCATCAGCCCCTGGCCGCGGATCGCCACCACGCCCCGCACGCCGGCCAGTTCGCGCGCAAACCCGGCGCGGATCCGCTCGCCCTGCGCGGCGGCGTTAGCCATCAGGCACTCTTCCTCGATGATCGCCAACGTCTCCAGACCCGCGCGGCAAGCGAGCGGGCCGCCGCCGAAGGTCGAGCCGTGGTTGCCCGGGCCGAGCACGCCGGCGGCGCGCCCGCATGCGACGACCGCGCCGATCGGCACGCCGGACCCGAGTCCCTTGGCGAGCGTGATGACGTCGGGCCGGATGTCCGCCCATTGGTAGCCGAACCACTTGCCGGTGCGACCGATGCCGGATTGCACCTCGTCGATCATCAGCAACCAGCCGCGTTCGTCGCACAGCCGGCGCAGCGCGCGCACGTAGTCGCGGTCGGCGACGCGGATGCCGCCTTCGCCCTGCAGCACCTCCAGCCAGACGGCCTGCACGCGCCGGTCCTGCGCGGCGACGCGCTCGATCGCCGCCAGATCGTTGTAAGGCACGCGGATGAAGCCCGAGGGCAGCGGATCGAAGCCCTTTCGCGCCTTCTCGCTGCCGGTGGCCGCGAGCGTGGCGAGCGTGCGGCCGTGCCATGCGTGCTCCATCACGATCGTCTGCGCTTGCGGGTTGCCGTGCTGGTGGCCGTAGAAGCGCACGAGCTTGAGCGCGCCTTCGTTCGCCTCGGAGCCGGAGTTGGCGAAGAACACCTCGTCCATGCCGGACAGCGCGCAGATGCGGTCGGCCAGCAGCTCCTGCTCGCGGACGCGATAGACGTTCGACGTGTGGATCAGCTTGCCGACTTGGTCGGCAAGCGCACGGACGAGCCGTGGGTGCGCATGGCCGAGCCCGTTGACGGCGATGCCCGCGAGCGCGTCGAGGTATTCGTTGCCGTCGTCGCCATACAGCCACGCGCCTTTGCCGTGCGTGAACGCGATCGGCAGGCGGTTGTAGGTGTTCATCAGGTGCGACGACATGGCGGCTCCGGCGTGGAAACGAAATCGCGGCGCGCAGCGCGCCGCGATGACCCGATTATAGGAACACGCTGGTACGGCGGCGGCGTCGCGCCGCGTGCCCGGCGCGTACGCGTGCCGCTGTTCGGCCGCAGCGCCGGGGCAGACCGCCGGGGTCGCGCCACGCCCGCGTCGGCGGGCACCGCACGCGCGCAATTGCGTGCGCGCGGCGCTACGCCGCCTTCTGGCGCGGCAGTTCGCGCAGCGAAGACAGGCGCCGCTCCTCGGCGGCGGTGAGCACGCGGATGCTCGGAAAATAGCCTTGATACGCCACGCCGTGCAGTTCGACCTTGTTTTGTACGCGCAGGTAGCGGATCAGGTACTCGACGATGTTCTCGGTGATCAACTGGCCGGGCACCAGCACGGGGATGCCGGGCGGGTAGGGGACGATCTGGTCGGCGCAGATGCGACCGGCGAGCGAGGCGTTGGCCTGATCGTTTTCGTCCAGCAGCGGCACCAGCTCGCCGCCGCAGTAGTACGCGTCGCGCGGCAGACAGACCAGATCGGTGAACGGCGGCAGGTCCGGCGTGCGGTACAGCCGCCGCGGCGCGCGCTTCTCGCGCGCGATGCGCATCAGCGCGTCGTACAGCCGCGAGCACTTCGAGCGCGTGGTGCCGACGGTCAGCAATAAGGTGATCGTGTTGAAGGTCGACTTTTCGATCGTGATGTTGAATCGGGTGAACAGCTCCGCCTGCAGCTCGTCGACGGTCAGGCCGCACGAGGAGATGTCGACCGTGATCTTGGTCGGGTCGAGCCGGATGTTATCGCCCTTGACCTCGTCGGGTAACAGATCGTCGAGCTCGAGCACGCGAAACGCGCCGGTCGAGTTGATCTGCTCGCGCAGCTCGCCCGCCAGCATCAGCGTGCGCTCGAGCAGCTTGTAGCCCTCCATCATCATCTGCTTGCGGCTCACGTCGAGGCTGGCGATCAGGCTGTACATCGGGCTCGTCGACGTGTGCATGTTGAAGTTCTCGCGGAACAGGTGCTCCTTGAAAGTCGGGTCGTTGACGTGGATGAAGGCGGCCTGCGAGAACGCCGACAGCGTCTTGTGCGCCGACTGCGTGGCGTAGTCGGCCCCGGACTCGAGCGCGGTCGGCCGCAGGTCGGGATGGAAGCGCGCGTGCGAGAACCACGCCTCGTCGATCAGCACCTTGATGCCGCGCGCATGCGCCGCGTCGATGATCGGCTTCAGGTCGTAGCGCAAGCCGTCGTAGGTGCACGAGGTCAGCACCAGCAATTGCGCGTCCGGGTGTTCCTCGATCGCGCGCAACAGCGTCTGCTTGGGCACCGGGCCGAACACCCCGTAGCGGCGGTTGACGCTGGAATCGAGGTAGATCGGCCGCGCCCCCGACAGCACGACGCCGTGGTGCACGCTCTTGTGGCAGTTGCGGTCGAGCAGCAGCTTCTCGCCCGGCGCGATCAGCGTTTGCAGGATCACCTTGTTTGCGGTCGAGGTGCCGTTGGTCGCGAAGAAGGTCTTGCGCGCGCCGAAGGCGTTGGCCGCCATCTGCTGCGCCTCGGCGATCACCCCGGTCGGCTCCATCAGCGAGTCGAGCGCCTTGACCGACACCGACAGGTCGGCGTCGAAAACGTGCTCGCCCATGAACTCGTAGAACTCGGCGACCCAGGGGCTGCCGCGCAGCGAGTCGCCGCTCGAATGCCCGGGCGTGTGCCACGCGTCCTTGGCCGACAGCACGTAGGCGCGCAGCGCGTCGTAAAACGGCGTACGCGCGCGTTCCGCGATCTGCGCATTCAGGATGCGGTAGATGCCGCGGTAGTCGCGCTCCTCGCGGTAGAAATAGCCGTCGACCGCCTCGGCAAACAGTGCGTCGACGACCTGGTCCTCCTTTTCCTTCTCGATCAGGATGTAGATGTCGAGCTCGGGCCGCAGCGCGGTGATCTTCTGTACCAGCTTCAGCGCGCTGACCTGCAGACTGCGCGGTGGCTCCTTGGCGCCGTTACGAGTCGGCAGGCCCCTGCGTGGGCCCTCCTGCACGGCGTACAGCTTGTCGTCGACGATCACGATCTGGATGTCGCCGTCCTTTTCGATCAGCTGCAGCCCTTCGCGCGCGGTCAGTGCGCCGACGAACGTCAGTCCGAAGGGGTTGTCCAGTGCCCGCGCCGCCGCGTTCAGTCCCTTGAGCAGATCCCTGAGGATCAGCGGCTCGTCGTTGATGACGAGCACTTTCGATATGGGTTTGGACATGCGGTCTTCGTTCGGGCAGCGTCTTGTCGTAGGGAAACCGGCGAGCGACCGGATTTATGCGGGATTTACGACGCGAAAGCAAGCGCAGCCAACGGGTGGAGCCGCACCGCGGTTGACCGGTATCGTCGTCCCGGCGCCGCGCTCAAACGATGCGGCAGGCGCGTCGCTGCCGGCCTTCGTCGACCTGCGTCCGACAGCGGGCTCGTCCACGCCGTGGCCAAGTCTTATATAAGATATAATTTAGCTCGTCAGCGCGTGCGCAGCGCCGACGAGCGGCGCCGGGTCCGGGTCGCCCCGGCGCGCCCGCGCGAGAGTCAATGCGGAGTCATGCGGCGTGGCCGATCCCAAGGCCAGAGCAAGGGAATTTTTCATCCACGGCGTCACCGTGCACGGCAAGGCGTTCCGTCCGAGCGACTGGGCCGAACGGTTGTGCGGCGTCATGTCGGGCTTTCGGCCCGGTGGTGTCGGCGCGGGGCGCGACGCGTTCATCGGCTATTCGCCGTACGTGCGGCCGGTGACGATCGGCGGTGTCAAGTGCGTCGTCGTCGACGAGCGGCTCAGGGACATCGAGTCGATGGCGTTCGACTTCGTGATGAACTTCGCGCGCGACAACGGGTTACCGGTGTACGAAGGGTGTTCGCTGCCGGCCCCAACGAGCGGATGAAAAAGCACAGGCCCGCAAGAGCGCGGGCCTGTGCCGGTCGAACGATTCGCAGAGGACGCTTACGCCATCGCCTTGATCGCTGCGGCAAGCCGGCTCTTGTTGCGCGCGGCCGTATTCTTGTGGATGACCTTCTTGTCGGCGATCGAATCGATCACGCTGGTCGCCCTGCGGAAGATCTCGGCCGCCGTCTTCTTGTCGCCGGCGGCGATCGCCTTGCGCACCGACTTGATCGCGGTGCGCACCTTGGAGCGCTGCGAGGTCGCGAGCGCGTTGCGCGCGCTGGCCTGGCGGGCGCGCTTGCGGGCTTGTTTGGTGTTCGCCATGGTCGGGAATCCTGTGGCGGCGCGGTCGGTGAGAAAATAGGGGCGCCGAAAGGCGCCGAACTATAGCAAAACGCGCCCGCGCGAACAAACCCGCAGCTTCGGCCTTCCCTTCTGCGAAAACCTCTCCACCGGTGAATCTCCTACGCGCAGCGGCAACGGTGAGCGGCATGACGCTGCTGTCGCGCGTGACGGGGCTCGCGCGCGAGCTGATCGTCGCGCGCGGGTTCGGTGCCGGCGTGGAGATGGACGCCTTCAACGTGGCGTTCCGGCTACCGAATCTGCTGCGGCGGATGTTCGCCGAGGGGGCGTTCTCGCAGGCGTTTGTGCCGATCCTGGCCGAAGTGCGCACGCGGCATGGCGATGCGCGTACGCAGGACCTGCTGTCGCACGTCGCCTCGGCGCTGTTCTGGACGCTGCTGGCGGTGTCGATCGCGGGTGCCCTCGGCGCGCCGGTTCTGGTCTTGCTGATCGCCAGCGGGTTCTCGAAGAACCCGGCGGCGTTCGATCTGGCCGCCGCAATGACGCGGTGGATGTTTCCTTACATCCTGTTCATGTCGCTGGTGGCTTTTGCAGCCGGCGTGCTGAACACGTTCAACCGCTACGCGGTGCCGGCGCTGACGCCGGTGCTGCTGAACTTGAGCTTCATCGTGTTCGCGGGACTGCTCGCGCAGCGCTTCGATCCGCCGATCTTCGCGCTCGCCGCGGCGGTGGTCGTCGGCGGCGTGCTGCAGCTCGCGGTGCAACTGCCGGCGCTTGCACGCATCGGCAGGCTGCCGCGCTTGACCGGACTGCGCGCGGCACTGCGCGACGACGCGGTACGCCGCATCCTGCGGCTGATGCTGCCGGCGATCTTCGCGGTGTCGGTCGCCCAGGTGAGCCTGATCATCAATACCAACATCGCCTCGCACCTGGCGACCGGAAGTGTGTCGTGGCTCGCCTACGCCGACCGACTGATGGAGTTTCCGACGGCGCTGCTGGGCGTGGCGTTGGGCACCGTGCTGCTGCCCAACCTGTCGCGCGCGAACGCCGAGCGGCGTGCCGATGAGTACAGCGATCTGCTCGACTGGGGCCTGCGACTCGCCTGCCTGATCGCGCTGCCCGCCGCGCTGGGTCTGGGCATTCTGGCCGAAGGGGTGATCGCCGTACTGTTCCACGGCGGCCGCTTCGGCGCGCAGGACGTCGCGCAGACGGCGGCGGCGCTGGTGGGCTACGCGGTCGGCCTGTTCGGTCTGATCGCCGTCAAGATCCTCGCGCCGGGCTTCTACGCGCAGCAGGACATCAAGACGCCGGTGAAGATCGCGCTGCTCGTGCTGGTGGCCACGCAGCTCGCCAACCTGGTGCTCGTGCCCTGGCTCGCGCACGCGGGGCTGGCGCTGGCGATCAGCCTGGGGGCGCTCGCCAACGCAGCGCTGCTGCTCGCGGGGCTGACGCGACGCGGCATCTACCGGCCGCGTCCCGGTTGGCGGGGCTTCGCGGCCAGGCTCGCCGTTGCGCTGGCGGCACTCGCGGTGCTACTTTGGGCCGTGGATCGGCGCATCGACTGGATCGCTCTGCATGCGCACTGGGCCTTGCGCGCGGGGCTGCTCGCTGCGGTCATTGCCGGGGCGATGGCCGCATACTTCGGCGCGCTCTGGTTGATGGGATTCCGCCCGCGCGACTTCCTGCTGCGGCTCAGATGAACGCTCTCGAATCGTTCGAGCGACTCGTCGGCGTGCACTGCGAAGCGCCGCTGGCGCTGCTCGAGGCCGCTGCCAGCGTCGCCCTCTATGCGCGGCAGGACTTCGATCCCGCGCAGGTTGTGCGGACCGTGCGGACCTGGGGCGAGCGGCTCGCGGCGCGCATCCCGCCCGACGCCTCGACCGTCGGCCGCCTGCGCATGCTGAACCACTTCTACTTCGAAGAGCTGGGCTTTCACCCGAACGACAACGACTACTACAGCGTCGACAACAGCTATCTGCATCGCGTCGTGGAGCGGCGCACCGGCATCCCGATCACGCTGTCGCTGCTTTACATCGAGCTTGGTCGCGCGATCGGGCTGAAGCTCGTCGGTGTCGGCTTCCCGGGCCACTTCCTGGTCAGGCTGGCGCTGAGCGAAGGGGCACTGGTCATCGACGTCTTCGCGCGCGGACAGACGCTTTCGGCCGAGATGCTGCGCGCGCGGCTCAAAGCTGTGCTGCGCGCGAGCGCGCCGCCGCCGCTCGCGCCCTATCTTCGGGCGGCGAGCGAACGCGACGTGCTTGCGCGCCTGCTGCGCAACCTGAAGGCGATTCACGCCGAGCACGAAGACTGGTCCGCACTGCTGGAGATCCAGCATCGGCTCGTCGCGCTGCTGCCCGACGCGGCCGAGGAGCGCCGTGATCGCGCCCTCGTGTTCGAGCGGCTGGAATGTCCGCGTGCCGCGGCCGAAGACCTGCGTGCCTACCTGGCACGGCGTCCGGAGCCGCGCGATGCGTGCGCGTTACGCGCGCGGCTCGCGCGGTTGCAGAGCGCGGCCAGAAGCTTGAATTGACCGGATTCGCGCCCCTGCGGGTGCGCGCGCCGGGCCGTGCTCAGAAGGCGTGAATCTTTCTGCTGCGCGGCCCGCTGGCGTCGTTGCGCGGTGCTCGCCCCTCGCCTATCGGCTTGATGTGTCTCGGCCCTGCGGCGGCGTGCGCCTGGCCAGCGGCCCGCTCACGACGAAATCTTCAGACCTTCTCAGAGCTGCCTGAGCATGGTCTCGGCGTCGCTGACCTCGAACTTGCCGGGCGCCTCGACGTTCAAGGCCTTGACCACGCCGTCTTCGACCAGCATCGAGAACCGCTGGCAGCGCACGCCCATGCCGCGCGCGGTGAGATCCAGCTCGAGTCCCAGCTTCTTCGTGTACTCGGCCGAGCCGTCGGCCATCATGCGGACCTTGCCGCCCGCCTTCTGGTCGCGGCCCCATGCGCCCATCACGAACGCGTCGTTGACCGACAGGCACCAGATCTCGTCGACCCCTTTCTTTTTCAGCGCGTCGTGGTGCTGCAGATAGCCGGGCACGTGCTTGGCAGAGCAGGTCGGCGTGTACGCGCCGGGCAGCCCGAAGATCACGATCTTCTTGCCCTTGACCAGATCGGCCACGTTGAAGGTGTTCGGACCGACGGAGCAGCCCGCGGTTTCGACTTCGATGTATTCCTGCAGTTGCCCGTCGGGCAGCCGGTCGCCGACTTTGATTGCCATGGTGCTTGCCTCCTTCGTCGCTGCAGAGCGCAGTCTACTCAATCGCCCAGTGCGACGCCTTCGCGGCGCGGATCGGCGCCGCCGGCCCAGCCCGCGCGGCCGTCGCGCAGTCGCACGCGCACGATGCCCTGCAACCCGCTGGTCATTGGCAGCGCGCGCACCTCGTGGCCGCGCGCGGTGAGCGCGTCGATCAGTCCCGCGCTGACCCGCCCTTCCTCGACTTCGGTCGGGCCGTTACGGCTGCCGAAATTGGGCAAGGCGATCGCCTGCTGCACGTCGAGCTGCCAGTCGAGCAGCCCGACCAGCGTCTTGGCGACGTAATTGATGATGTGTGCGCCGCCGGGCGAGCCGAGGGTGGCGACGAGCTGACCCGTTGCGCGGTCGAACACGAGCGTTGGCGCCATCGACGAGCGCGGGCGCTTGCCGGGCTGCACGCGGTTGGCGACGAGCGCGCCGTCGGGCCTGGCGCCGCCCCTGCCGTCGGACTCGCGCGGCAGGAAGGAGAAGTCGGTCAACTGATTGTTCAACAGGAAGCCGCGCACCATCAGCCGCGCGCCGAACGCATCTTCGATCGAAGTCGTCATCGCGACCGCATTGCCGAACGCATCGACCGCCGAGATGTGCGAGGTTGCGATCCGGTCCGGCGACACGTCCTCGGCCCACGCAGCCTTCGTTGCGGACGGTGTGCCGGGCGAAGCGCGGCCCATGCTGCGGTCGCCGATCAGCCTCGCGCGGTCGGCCAGGTACGCCGCGTCCGTCAGCGCGGCGACGTCCACGGCAACGAAGTCGCTGTCGGCGACGTACTTGTTCCGATCGGCAAAGGCGAGCCTTGCCGCTTCGGTGAACAGGTGTACCGCGTCGGGTTGCGGCTCCAGTCGCCCGCCGGTTTCGACCGGCGGCACGGCTGCGATGTCCCGCACGTTCAGCACGCCGAGGATCTGTGCGACCGCAATGCCGCCGGACGACGGTGGGCCCATGCCGCACACGCGCCACCGCTTGTAGTCGGTGCACAGCGGCGCGCGTTCCTTCGCCCTGTAGTCGGCCAGATCGTGTGCAGCGACGCGACCCGGGTTCGAAGGATGGCCGCGCACGGCCGCGACGACGTCCGTGGCGATCGGTCCGCGATAGAACGCGTCAGCGCCGTCGTGCGCGATGGCCCTGAGCGTTGCGGCCAGTTCCGGATTCCTCAGCCGCACGCCGACCGCTTTGGGCGAGCCGTCCGCTTCGTAGAAGTACGCGCGCGCGGCATCGTTGCCAGCGAGGTGCTTGTCACGCGCCAGCAGCGCGTGCAACCTCGGCGACACGGCAAAACCGCCGTCGGCCAGCCGAATCGCGGGCTCGAACAGCCGCGCCCAGGGCAGCTTGCCGTGCTGCTTGTGCACCATCTCGAGCATGCGCAGCAGCCCGGGCACACCGACCGACCGGCCGCCGATGACCGCCTCGACGAAGCCCATCGCACGGCCCTGCGGCGTGACGAACAGGTTCTCGTCGGCCGCCATCGGCGCGGTCTCGCGGCCGTCATACGACTGCACGCGCTGTCCGTCCCAGTGCAGCAGGAATGCGCCGCCGCCAATGCCGGAGCTCTGCGGCTCGACCAGCGTCAGCACCATCTGCATCGCGATCGCGGCGTCGACGGCGGAGCCGCCGGCGCGCAGGATCTCGCGTCCCGCCTCGGCCGCCAGCGGATTCGCCGCCGCGGCCATGTGGCGCACGGCCGTCGCGGAGGTCAGCCCGGCGCGAAAGCCGGAAGGCGCTTCGGGTTGGCTCGGCGGCGG
>JBBIQI010000030.1:0-21807 GCA_037442465.1 Burkholderiales bacterium | reverse complement strand
CCGATGCGCAATTCGGCATGATCCGGCACCGGGACCGTCACCGTGGCACCGGCCTGCCGTTTTTGCATTACGACGTGACTGCCGCGGCGGCGTACTTCCACGAAGCCGTGCCGCACCAAGATGGCGCAAACGGCTTTGCCTGACAGAACGCGCAGCTTACCCAACGGCCACTTCGACGTGCGTGACGTACACCTCGTCGCGCAGGCGCTGCCGGATCTCCTCGGGCGAGGCGGTCTCGAAGAAGAGCTCAAGTGCCTCTTTTAGGTTTTCGCGCGCTTCTTCGACTGTGGCTCCCTGGCTGGCGATGTCCAGCTCAGGGCACAACGACACATAGCCGTCTGCTTCGCGCTCAATGATGGCCGTCAGTTGCCGCGGCATCGGAAGCCCTCTTGCTCTCTTTGCCCTATCGAGTCTTACAAATCCTTGTGACACGTGCCAACCGTCCGGCGCCCGCAGTCTTCAGCTCTCGTCATTCCGAGCCGAAAGCGAGGAATCTCCGCTTCTCGCAATGCCGAGATCCCTCGCGCTGCTCGGGATGACGTAACCAGCGACAGCGAGGGTGAAGCGAACATGCAAGGCGGTGGTGTCACGAGGCTGGGTAATCACCGATAGTGTGGCCAATCCTAGCATTGGCCAGCGAGTGAGATGGATCGAAGAAAATGCGCCGCCGTTCGGCGCAACGCCTCGTCCACACCGACCGGCGGCGACCAGCCAAGCCGTTCGCGCGTAGCGCCGCTGTCGACTTGCAGCCAACGGCACAAGCGCCGCGCGGCGTCACCGCGGCCCAGCACCTGCGCCATGCGTTCCAGCAGTTTCGCCGGCACCGGCAACAGGCGTGCGCGGACACCGAGCGCGGCCGCGAGCCGGCGCGCCAACTCCGTAGTCGAGAGGTCCTCGGCGTCGCCAGCCAGAAACACCGCGTTCGCGGCCGCAGGATGGGTCACGCAGGTCGCCAACAGGTCGGTCAGGTTGTCGAGCGCGATCAACGTGCGCCGGTTGTGGATCGCACCGAGCGGCAGCGGCACGCCCCGGTGCAGCGCGCCCATCAGGTCCAGGAAATTGGCCTTGACGCCGGGGCCGTACACGAGCGGCGGGCGAACGATCGTGAACTGCATGCCCGTGTCGGCGGCGATGCGTTGCAGCCCTCGCTCGGCCTCGAGCTTGGACTGACCGTACGCGTCGGCCGGTGCCGGCGCGTCGTCGGCGCGGAACGGCCGTCCGGGGGCGGTCGCTTCGCCGTTGACCTTGATCGAGCTGATGAACACGAACCGGCGCACGCCTGCCCGGGCGGCGCGGCGTGCCAACTGCAAGGTGCCCTCGACGTTGGTGCGGCGAAACTCCACGAGCGGATCGGCGGCGCGCTCTTGCATCACGTGTACCCGCGCCGCCGCGTGGACGACCACGTCTTGCCCGGCGACCGCCGCGTCCCAGTCGGTGTGCGGGCCGAGATCGCCGACGCAAACCTGTTCGACCGCAAGATCGGGCGCCGCACGACGCACAGCGGCGCGTACGCGCTGCCCGTCCGCCGTCAGGCGCGCGACCAGCGCTTGGCCGACGAACCCGGTCGCCCCGGTGACGAGCACGCGCACGGTCACGCGGCGATCTCCAGGATCTCGCGCGCCATCGCCGCCATGATGCGTGTGCGCGCGTATTTCGCGACGAAGTCGGGCCGCGGCGTATCGCGCAGCGACAGCGATTCGAACGCGGCCACGGCCTGCGGCGCGTCGCACGGCGGAAACACCGCCGCGTTTTTGATTTCGGCACGGATGAAGTCGGCCGATTGGCCGGCGACGCCGGCGAGAATCGGCTTGCCCATCGCCGCGTATTCGAACAGCTTGGACGGCAGCACTTTGCGAAAGGCGTCGTAGTCGTTCAGGTGCAGGAACAGTACGTCGGCCGCGCGGTAGGCGGCGATCAGCGCGTCGCGCTTGACCGGGGCGCGCAGCTCGACGTTGTCGAAGCCGTTCACTGCCGCCTGCAGCGCAGAGCGTCGGCCGCCGTCGCCGATGATCACGAAGCGGGCACGGCCGCGCAACGCGCGCGCCAGCGCCGGAACGATCGCGTGCAGCCCTTGCCCCTCGCCGATGTTGCCGGCGTACAGGATGGTGGCCGGGCCGTCGCGAGGCGGTTGAGGCTGGCTCGTCCCTGTCGCGGCGGCGATGAACTCGTCGTCGATGCCGTTGGTGAAGAACGACAGCGGGATGCGCGGATAGCGCGCGCGGAAGTCGTCGGCGAAGCCAGGCGACACGAGGTTGATGCGGCAGGCGCGGTTCATCGTCCAGCGTTCGAGCAGCGTAAAGAGCGGATGCGCGAGCGCGGCGACGCGGTTTGGCAGCACCTCCTTGATCGTATCGACGAAGATGTCGCGGATGTCCAGATACAGAGGCGTACGCGCCTGGCGCGCGACCAGCGCCCCCAGCGCCGCGGTCATCAGCCGCGACGACGTGGCGTAGACGAGGTCATATCGGCGTGACTGGACGTGGCGCATCGCCTGCATGGCGAAGGAGCCGAACGCCCTCGACTGGTCGAGCATGCCGCTGGCGTGCGGCGGCAGCGCCAGGCGGTGGATGCGCACGTTGCCGTGCACCTCGTGCTCGGGCGCCTCGACGCTGAAGCTGCGGTAGCGGTTGGGCAGAGCGGTGACGACTTCGATCTCGGCGGCCGGCGCGGCGGCGACGAGCGACTGCACCAGTGCGGTGGTGCGGAACGACCCGGCGCTCAAGTCGGGCGCGTAGTAGAAGCTGAGCACGAGCAACTTCATGACGCCGCGGCCCACCGAATGTGCGTGGTGACGGCGCCACCCTCGAAAGAGAGCACGAGCGCGCGCGACGCGACACTGGCGCCGAAGCGCGGATGCCAGGTGGAGTCGGCGGCGGCCAGCGACGCCCCGCTCACGGCCACGTCGACGGTTGCGCCGTTTGCCATCCGCAGCCTGGCGGTGCGCGCTTCGGGCGACAGCGACTCGATCGTCACGTCCGGGTGCAGATGCAGGTGCGCGACGGCGCTGCGGAAAGGACCCTGAATCGTGTCGTCGATACGCAACGCCTCGGGCTCGAACGTCCAGCGCCGGCGGTGTACGTTGCGGCCCGGCAGGCGGCGGTAGCCGTCGTGGCTGGCGTCGATCACGATGCGGCCGTCGCCTTCACGCGCTTCGTGCAGCGTTGGCCGCGCGCGGCGCGCGACGCGGAATCCGCCCCACACCTCGGAGGAATTCTCGCCGTCGATCACGACGGTGTTGTGGGCGGCGGTGCCGCGCTGGCGCAGCCGCTCTGCGTCTTCGCCGTAGCGCGACGTGCCCGAGTTAACGAACACGCGCTTGCCAAAGAGGCTCAGCTCGAAACTGAGCGTGTCGGCGTGGCCGTGCGCGGGCAGATAGTCGGGGCCGAGCGGGGCGGCGTCGACGATCGCGGCGCCTGCGTTCGGCAGGTCGACACGCAGGTAGCCGCTGGCGGAAAGCGGCCGCAGCGCAAAGCCGCCCGGTGACTGCGCGGCGATCGGTCCGATCAGCGACTCGGCGTAGGCGCGCAGCGCGGCCGGTCGGGGCGCGATGCCGAATGCCGCGTCGTTGAAGAATGCGATCTCGCCATCGGGGTGCGACATGGACTCGAGCCATCGCAGCGCACGCGAAATCACCTCACCCCAGGCGGCGCGGCGTGTGCGCAAGGACGCGAGCGCGGAGACGTCGGCAAGCTGCACGAGATCGCACAGGTCGGCGGTGAGCGTCGCCTGGTACATCGGCGAACGCTCGAAGTGCGCGCCGTCGGCGAGAAACTGCTCAGGCAGCTCGCGGTGGAGGATCGCCAGCCCCTGCACGAGCCAGCGATCGGCCTGCGCACCGTCCAGAAACGCACCGGCGAAAACGAGCGCCTTGCCGTTGGCGAACAGGTGGTTGCCCAGCAGGTGATACTCGATGCGGCGGGAAAGCGCGGCGGCCTGCGTGGCGAGGCTGCTCAGCCAGCGCGGCTCGACGCGCTGCCGCCGGTCGAGCCACTTCACCAGGTTGACGATGCGCAGCGACAGCGGATACGGCTCCCAACCGACGCCGTGCCCCGCCGGGTTCTCGGCGATCCAGCGCTCGACAAGCTCGACGTGGGCGTCGCTGCGGTCCTCGCAGCCGCGGGCGTTCAGGTCGTCGAGGTAATGCAAGTGGTAAAGCCAGAGCTTGGTCCGATTGCGAGCGTTCCAAGCCGAAGGCCCATCGACGATGCCGCGCTGACCCAAGAACTCGAAGGTCAAGGGAGCGACCAGCGAAGTTGCAGTGAGCGGGAACAGCGGCCAGCGTCTTGGCCATCGCCTTCGTGAGCCGTTGACCGTCAAGATTTGCCCGAAGGGCAGGCTGCGGTACCAGAGCCGATACAACACCTGCTCGGCGCGCAGGTGGCGGATCGTACGAACGAAGCGCAGCAGACGATCGAGGGACGGGGCGGTGCGAACGAAACTCATGACCGACGTATCGCAAGCGCGCAATCCTACGCGAGCAAGATGCGCTGTCGAGCAGGTTTGCAACCGTGGTCGAGGCGCGTGCGCCGGAGGGCACCCGCCTTGCCGTCGCTTTACGCGTCCCGATGTCCGTCCGCGACGCAGCAGCAAGGCCATCCTGCGTGAAGCTGCCGTCGAAGTGCCCGCTGCCGAGGCGCTGCGCAATCATGTCACCGCCTCCCGTGCGACGAATGGTTGCTCTGGCGAAATGATCTCCGCCGCTCCTCTGCCGCCCGGGGTCGTCGCGAGCGCGCGAAGACTGCCGGGCGCGGTACGTCATCGCCGGCACGTGGGTAACTTGAACCTGGGGCCCGTCGATCGCCACCATCGGCGCGCCGAGATCGGCCTGCTGATCGGCGATCGCACGATCTGGGGCCGCGGCATCGCCACCGGCGCGATCGAACTCGCGACGCTCTATGCATTCGACGTGCTTGGACTGCTCAAGGTCACCGCAGGCTGCTACGCCTGCAACGTCGGTAGCCGGCGAGCGTTCGAGAAGGCGGGTTTCGTCGTCGAGGCGATCCGCAAGCGGCACTTTTTGTTGGATGGCGCGCCCGAGGATGCGGTGCTGCTCGCGCGCTGGTCTGACTGATCCTGCAGCAGCCGCTCCGCGGTTCCCACGCACCTCATGCGCCGACCTCCACCCCCTCGCGCAACAGCACGTCGATGAACGGGTCGCCTTCACGGTGGCGGCGTTGCCATTCCCCTTCGCGCCAGCCGATCGGCTCGACCTCCGGCGCGACGTCGCGCACGGAATACAGCAGGTCCAGACGGGCGCGCACGTCGGCAGGCAACTCGTCGCTGACGATCAGCAGATCCGTGTCGCTGTCGGCGGTGAAGTCGCCGCGGCCGACGGAACCGAACACGATCGCCCGGTAGCGGTTCAGGCCGAGCGCGGCGAGATAGTTGCGCACGCGCGCGATGCGCTCGGCCGGGTCGAGCGGATCAGCGGGCAGCGAGAGCATCGAGCCAATCCAGGATGCGCTGCGCGCACTCGATGGACGCATCGGCGTCGGCGGCGGTGTAGTAGTCGAGCGGCGCGCCGGTGTCGAAGGCGTCCGGATAGCGGGCGGGTATGTACACCTTGTCGAGCGCTTTCGCGCAGTCGATGAGCGCGGTCGGCGCCGCCGCGCCGACGCCGGCGAGGAGCTTGACGATCGAGTGTCCGGTTGCGTAGTGCACGGTCGCGCGGACGTAACCCTTGACCGCCAGTTCGGCGGCCTGATGCGCCTTGAAGCACGCCCAGTCGAAGACCCCTTGCGCCCGATCGCTCTTGGCCGACTGCAGCGTATGAGCGGCCTGGCGACGGTACCGTTCCCACTCTTCGCGTTTCATCGACGCAACGCTCCCGCGGATCGCCGTGGCATTGTAGGTCGGTCGGGCGGCGCGGCCTGTAGCGCTGCCCTCAGTCGATGAGTCCCGCCCTGCGCCCGAACGCCAGATTCGCCTGCAGGAATCCCTGCTTCGATCCGCAGTCGTAGCGCTTGCCGTCAAAGCGCCGCGCGATCACTTCGCCGCGCGTCACGCGGCGCGCGATCGCGTCGGTCAACTGGATTTCGCCGCCGCTGCCGCGCGGGGTCGTCGCCAGCTCGGTGAATACTTCCGGCCGCAGCACGTAGCGGCCGACGACGGCGAGCGTCGACGGCGCTTCTTCGGGTCGCGGCTTCTCGACGATGCGCGTGACGCGTTCCTCCAGCTTGTTCATGCGGTCGGTTGCGACGATGCCGTACTTCGACGTGTCCGCGCGCGGAACGTCCTCCACCGCGAGAACGGAAGCACCCGTGCGCCGGTAGCTTTCGATGAGCTGCGCGGTGACGCCGGGGTTGGCGTCGATCAGATCGTCGGCGAGGATCACGGCGAACGGCTCGTCGCCGACGACCTGCTCGGCGCACAGCACCGCATGGCCGAGGCCGAGCGGCTCGGGCTGGCGCACGTAGACGAAGTTCACGCCGGGCGGCGTGGCCGACATCAGCAGTTCCAGTAGCTCGTGCTTGCGCGCCGCATCGAGCATCTGCTCCAGTTCGGGCGCGCGGTCGAAGTGGTCCTCGATCGCGCGTTTGCCGCGGCCGGTGACGAAGATCATCTGCTCGATGCCGGCGGCGGCGGCCTCCTCGACCGCGTACTGAATGAGCGGCTTGTCGACCACCGGCAGCATTTCCTTCGGCATCGCTTTCGTCGCCGGCAAGAAGCGCGTGCCGAGGCCGGCGACCGGAAACACTGCCTTGCGCACTCGATTGGTCGTCACGGTGATCCCCTCTTTCCTGCCAAACGCTGCGACAGCAGGCGCTTGCCGATTTCCACGCCCCACTGGTCGAAGCTGTTGATGTTCCACACCACACCCTGCACGAACGTGCGGTGCTCGTAGGTGGCGAGCAGCGCGCCGAGCGAAAAAGCGTCGATCCGCGGCAGCGCGACGAAGCTGCTCGGGCGGTTGCCCGGCGCCTGCGCGTACGCGGCGGTCGGCCGCTGCGCGGCGTCGAGCACGCGGTCGCCGTGCGCGAGCGCGTCGGCCTGCGCGAGCGCGTTCTGGTACAGCAGACGCTCGCGTTCGTTGCGCGAGTCGGCGAACGCCGCGCAGGTGACGAAGTCCACCGGCGTCCAATGCGTGCCCTGGTGCAGGAGCTGGAACACGCTGTGCTGCGCGGTCGTGCCCACTTCGCCCCAGACGATCGGCGCGGTGTCGTAGGCGAGCGGCCGGCCCTCGCGGTCGACGCGCTTGCCGTTGCTTTCCATCTCGAGCTGCTGCAGGTACGCCGGCAGCAGCCGCAGCCGCTGCGCGTAGGGCATCACCGCACGATCGTTGACACCCCAGAAGTTCACGTACCACACCCCGAGCATCCCGAGTTGAACCGGCACGTTGCGCTCCAGCGGCGCTTCGGCGAAATGCGCGTCGGCCGCGGCCGCACCGGCCAGCAATTGCTCGAATGCCGCGCGGCCGTGCGCGATCGCGATCGGCAGTCCGCAGGCGGACCAGACCGAATAGCGGCCGCCGACCCATTCCGGAAAGCTGAAAATACGCTCGGCGGCAACGCCGAAGTGCTGAGCGCGCTGCGGTTGCGCGGTGACTGCCGCGAGGTGCTTCGAGATGTCCAGCGTCGGGGCGTGTGAGCGCAGCCAGGCGAGCGCGGCGCGCGCGTTCTCCAGCGTCTCCAGCGTCGTGAAGCTCTTCGAGATCACGACGACGAGCGTCGACTCGGGCCGCGCGCCGGCCAGCGCCTCGTCGAGCTCGACCGGGTCGATGTTCGCGACGAAGTGCACCGCCGGCCCGCCTGCCTGCGCGCCCAGCGCATACGTCACCAGCCGCGGTCCCAGATCCGATCCGCCGATGCCCAGGCACACCACGCGCTCGATCACCTCGCCCGTCGCTCCGCGAACGCTTGCCGCGCGCAACGCCTCCGCGAACCCCAGAAAATCGGGGTCAGACACCTTTTTTCGTATCTCGGAAAATGGTGTCTGACCCCAATTTCGTAGCGAGGTGTGCCAGGCGGCGCGGTTTTCGGTGGTGTTGATCGGCTCGCCGGCGAACAGGCGCTCGCGCCAGCGCTCGAGGTCGCACGCGCGCGCAAGCTCGGTCAGCAGCGCGCGCGTTTCGTCGGTGGCGCGGTGGCGCGACAGATCGAAGGTCAGCCCCGCAGCCTCGAGCGTCCAGCGTTGCGCACGCGAGGCATCGGCGGCGAGTGCGTCGCCGATGTGAAAACCGTCGAACGCGGCGCGATGCGCGGCGAGCGCGCGCCATGGCGGCAGTTCGGCGCGCGAAGCCATGCAGTTCACCCGCCCGTGCGGCCGTACCTGTCGTCGAAGCGGACGATGTCGTCCTCGCCGACGTAGTCGCCGCACTGCACTTCGATCATCACCAACGGCACCTTGCCGGGATTTTCGAGCCGGTGCTTGGCACCCACCGGCACGTACGTGGATTCGTTCGGCGCGATCAGCGCGTCGCGGCCGTCGATCGCGACCTTGGCGGTGCCGCTGACGACGACCCAGTGCTCGCTGCGATGGTGGTGCATCTGCAGCGACAAGGCCGCCCCCGGCTTGACTTCGATGCGCTTGATCTTGAAGCGCGGCCCTTCCTGCAGCGTCGTGTAGGTTCCCCACGGGCGCGCGACCGTTCGATGCAGCTTGTGCGCCTCGTGGCCGCGGCGCTTCAGCTCGGCGACCACTTCCTTCACGCGCTGCGTGGCGTTGCGGTCGCAGACCAGCAGCGCGTCGGCGGTGTCGACGACCACCACGTCGTTCAATCCTACCGCGGCGACGAGCCGGTCTTCGCTCTGCACGTGCGTGTTGCGGCAGTCGGCGAGCAGCACGTCGCCGCTGACGGTATTGCCCTGCGCGTCGGCATCGAACTCCTGCGCCACCGCCTTCCACGAGCCGATGTCGCTCCAGCCGAAGTCGCCCGCCAGCACGACCACGCCGGCGGCTTTCTCCATCACCGCGTAGTCGATCGAAATGTCGGGCGACTGCGCGAACGACGCCTTGTCCAGTTCGAGCCGCTGCGCCGATTTGGCCTCGTGCGTGGCCTGGCCGACGGCCTTCGTCGCCGCGGCGAGCACGTCGGGCGCGTGCGTGGCGAGTGCCGCGAGGATCGTCGCCGGCGTGAAGCAGAACATGCCGCTGTTCCACAGGTAGTTGCCGGCGGCGAGATAGCCGGCTGCGGTCGCCGCATCGGGCTTTTCGACGAAGCGCTTGACCGCCGCGGCTTCGTCGCCGGCGGGCGGCGCCTCGCATTCGATATAGCCGAAGCCCGTCTCGGGCATCGTCGGCCGGATGCCGAACAGCACGATCCGGCCCGCGCGTGCCAGCGCTTCCGCGCGCGCGGCGACCTGCGCGAAGCGCGCTTCGTCCTGGATCAGATGGTCCGCCGGCAGCACAAGCATCGGCTCGTCGCGCAGGCCGTTGGCGTCCGCCCACAGCGCGGCCGCGCCGATCGCCGGCGCGGTGTTGCGGCCGATCGGTTCGAGCAGAAGCTGCAGCGATGCAGGCGCGCCCGCGCGCATCGACTCGACTTCCTCGGCCGTGCGGAAGCTGTATTCCTTGTTCGTGACGATGACACAGCGCTGCGCGCCGGCACGCGTTGCGCGCGCGACCGTGCGCTGGAGCAGCGAAGGCCCGTCGCCGATGCGCATGAACGGCTTGGGCAGCGCTTCGCGCGACACCGGCCACAGCCGCGTGCCTGAACCGCCGGAAAGGATCACTGCGAGCATCGTGGCGCTGGCTCCGTAGGCGTGTTGGAGGTGGAGTCGATCCTGCGCACCGTCCTTGCCTTTGCCGCGGCGAGGGCAGGGGCAGCGACGCCGTCGCGAGAACCCCTGACCCCAACCCCTCGTCCGTTTCCGGGGCGAGCGAGCGTACAAGCGTCGGGTGACTCTGGATCGGCGCCGGGGGTGGTTCCGCTGGTTGCTCGCATTATCGCCGACGCCTAAGCGCAGTCCGCGTTCGGCGTGCAAGAGCCCGACGAACGCGATGCGTAGAATGCCGGCCGGTCAACCGCACCGTGCGACGCCATGCACCCGCCGATCGACGCAACGATCTTCAAGGCCTACGACATCCGCGGCATCGTCGACCGCACGCTGACGGCGGACGCGGTGCGTGCGATCGGCGCCGCGCTCGGCAGCGAAGCGTCCGCGCGCGGTGTGGGCGAGATCGCGGTCGGGCGCGACGGGCGCCTGTCAGGCCCGCGGCTGCGCGATGCGCTGGTCGATGGCATCCGCAGCACCGGCACCGCGGTGGTCGACGTCGGCATGGTCACCACGCCGATGCTGTACTTCGCCACGTTTTACCTTGGCACGGGTTCCGGCGTGTCGATCACCGGCAGCCACAATCCGCCCGAGTACAACGGCCTGAAGCTGGTGCTCGCCGGCCAGGCGCTGCACGGCGACGGTCTGCAAAAGCTGCGCGCGCGGATCGTCGCCGGCGATCTCGTCCGCGCGCGCGCCCCGGGCGCGCTGCGCAGCGCGGACGTGGCCGACGCCTACGTCGCGTGCATCGCCGGCGACGTGAAGCTCGCACGGCCGATGAAGATCTCGATCGACTGCGGCAACGGCGTGGCGGGCGCATTCGCGCCGAAACTCTTCCGCGCGCTCGGCTGCGAAGTCATCGAATTGTTCTGCGAGATCGACGGCACCTTCCCGAACCATCATCCCGATCCAGCGCACCCGGAAAACCTGCAGGACCTGATCCGCTGCCTGCGCCAGACCGACGCGGAGCTGGGGTTCGCGTTCGACGGCGACGGCGACCGGCTCGGCGTGGTCACCAAGGACGGCCACATCATCTGGCCCGATCGGCAGATGATGCTGTTCGCGCAAGGCGTGCTCGCCGACGTCCCGGGCGCCGAAGTGATCTTCGACGTCAAGTGCTCGCGCAAGCTCGCGCAGGCGATCCGCGCGCACGGCGGGCGGCCGACGATGTGGCGTACCGGGCACTCGCTGATCAAGGCCAAGCTCGCCGAGACCGGCGCGCCGTTGGCGGGCGAGATGAGCGGGCACATCTTCTTCAAGCATCGCTGGTACGGCTTCGACGACGGGCTGTATGCCGGCGCGCGGCTGCTCGAGCTGCTGTCGCGCACGGCCGACCCGAGCGCGACGCTGAATGCGCTGCCCGATGCGGTCGCCACCCCCGAGCTGCACTTGAAGACCGCCGAGGGCGAGAACTTCGCGTTGGTCGAGCGCCTGAAGCGCGAAGCGCGTTTCGAGGGCGCGACCGAGATCATCACGATCGACGGCGTGCGCGTCGAATACCCCGACGGTTTCGGGCTCGCGCGGCCGTCGAACACGACGCCGGTGGTGGTGCTGCGCTTCGAGGCCGACGATGCGGCCGCCCTGGCGCGCATCCAGTCCGACTTCCGCCGCGCATTTCTCGCGGTGAAGCCCGACGCGCAGTTGCCGTTCTGATCGATCTTCGTTCGCGGGGAATCGATGGAACCGAAGCTGAAATCATTGGGCTGGTGGGCTGCCGCCTGCGCTGCGTTCGCGCTGGCCGCTTGCGGCAAGCCCGAGGGTCCCGCCGAAAAGATCGGGCGCAGCATCGACGAAGCCGTGCAGAAGGCGGGCGAGAAGCTCGAGCAGGCGGGTGATGCGATCGAGCAACGCGCGAAGGCCGCCGGCGAAGCCGTCGAAAGCGCGGCGCAGAAGACCGGCGAGGCGGTTCGCAAGACGGTCGAAAGGACCGGCCAGGCGATCGAAAGGACCGGCGAGAAGATGCAGGACGCCGCCAAGGAAGCGCGCAGGCCGTAACTGCGCGCGCCCCTACAATCGCGGCGCCATGCAAGCCCGGACATTGCACGGGGTCGCCCCAGCCAAGCGAGGCCGCTACCGGTGAAGCGAAGTCGGCTGTGTCGCAACTGCGATCGCGGTTTGCGGGGTCGGGGCTGCGCGAGTTTGCGCGGTGCCTGCGGGCGCGGGCTTGCGCTCAACTCCTCGCAAAGGCCCCTTGGCCTTTGACTGCGGCCGTCTCGCGCAATCCGCATCCCGCATGCATCCGCGCAACTCCCGCGCCCCCCGTGCAATGTCCGGGCATCCAGCGCCGCGCGTGCTGATCGTCAAGACCTCGTCGATGGGCGACGTCGTGCATGCGCTGCCGATGGTTTCGGACATCGCGCGCGCGCACCCCGACGCCACGATCGACTGGGTCGTCGAAGAGGGCTTCGCGGCGATTCCCCGGCTGCATCCCGCGGTGGCGCGCGTCATCCCGGTCGCAGTGCGCCGCTGGCGCAAGCGCCTCGCCTCGCCGCGTACCTGGCGCGAATGGCGCGCGGCGGTGGCGGCGCTGCGCGCGCAGCGCTACGACCGCATCGTCGACTGCCAGGGATTGATCAAGAGCGCTTGGCTGGCGCGGCGCGCACGCGGACCTGTGGCGGGACCCGACGCGGCGTCCGCGCGCGAGCCGCTGGCGGCATGCTTCTACGGCGAGCGCATTCGCGTGCCGCAGGCGTTGCACGCGATCGAGCGCAATCGCCGCATCGGCGCCGCCGCGCTCGGGTTCACGCCCGACGGGCCGCCGCGCTTCGGCCTGAAACCGCCCACGGTCGAAGGCGAACTGAGCGCGCTCGCCAGTGAGCGCCCGTACGCCGTGCTGCTGTCCAATGCCAGCCGCGAGACCAAACTCTGGCCCGACGCGCGCTGGGCTGCGGTCGAGGCGTGGCTCGCGCAGCGCGGACTGCGCTCGCTGCTGTTCTGGGGGTCGGACGAAGAGGGCGTGCGCACCTGCGCGCGCGCCGCGGGCATGCGCGACGCGGAAGTCGCGCCGCGCGCTTCGCTCGAGGCGATCGCCGCGGTGCTTGCCGGCGCGCGCGTCGTGGTCGGGCTCGACACCGGGCTGACGCATCTAGCGGCTGCGCTGGGCGCTCCGACGGTGGGCATCTTCTGCGACTACGACCCGTCGCTCGTCGGCATCACGGGGGATGCGCCGTGCGAGAGCCTGGGCGGTGTTTCGCGCGCGCCGGGTGCCGACGAAGTCATCGCGGCGATCGAACGCGTGCTGGCGGCGAGCCCAGCGCGATGAGCGAACGCGCCGCGCGCTGGCTGTACTCGGCGGCATGGCTCGCAGGGCTGCCCTTCGTCGCCGCGTATCTCGTCTGGCGCAGCCTGCGCCAGCGCGAGTATCTGGCGCACTGGGGTGAACGTTTCCTCGGCCGCGGCCCGCGCGTCGAGGGCGATGCGCCCATCGTCTGGGTGCACGCCGTGTCGGTCGGCGAAACGCGCGCTGCGCAGCCGTTGATCGAAGCGCTCGCGCAGGCGCGTCCCGAACTGCGATTCCTGCTGACGCACATGACGCCGACCGGACGCGCGGTGGGCGAGGGGATCGCGCGCGCGCTGCCGGGGCGCGTCGTGCAGCGCTATCTGCCGTACGACCTGCCGTTCGCGGTGCGCCGCTTTCTGCGCGAAGCGCGGCCGCGCATCGGGATCGTGCTCGAAACGGAGGTCTGGCCCAATCTGCTGTTCGCTGCGCGCGAGGCGGACGTGCCGATGCTGCTGGTCAACGCGCGGCTGTCGGCGAAGTCGCTCGCCAAGGCCCGACGCTGGCGCACGCTCGCGCGGGCGGCCGTCGCGTGCTTCGCGCGCATCGGCGCGCAAACCGCGGCCGATCGCGATCGCATCGCGCAGCTCTACGCCGGGCCGATCGACGTGATCGGCAATCTGAAGTTCGATCTCGCGCCGTCCGAGGGCTTACTGCAGCACGGCCGGGCGCTGCGCGCTCGCCTCGGAACCCGTCCCGTCTGGCTCTTCGCCAGCACCCGCGAAGGCGAAGAGCCGCTGCTCGTCGATGCGATCAGGAAATTAGGGTCAGACACCATTTTTTCGAAATTGGTGTCTGACCCCATTTTCTTGTTTGTGCCGAGGCATCCGCAGCGGTTTGACGAAGTCGCGGGGCTGTTGGGTGCGAGCGGACTGCGCATCGCGAGACGATCGGCGTTCGGGGCCACGTGGCCGGATCGCATCGATGCCGACGCGCTGCTCGGTGACTCGATGGGTGAGATGGCGATGTACTACGCGGCGGCGGACGTGGCGCTGATCGGGGGCAGCTTCAAGCCGCTCGGCGGGCAAAACCTGATCGAGGCCTGCGCGTGCGGCTGCCCGGTCGTCGTCGGGCCGCACATGTTCAATTTCGAGCAGGCGACGCGCGACGCACTCGACGCCGGCGCGGCCGTTCAGGTCGAAGACGCCGAAGCTGCGCTGCGCACGATGGCCAAGCTCACGGCGGACCGCGCGCGGCTCGAATCGATGCGCGCTGCCGCACTGGGTTTCGCCACTGCACACTGCGGCGCAACGGCGCGCGCCCTCGCGATCGTCGAGCAGTCGCTCAACAGGAAATTGGGGTCAGACACCATTTGCCAAAAAGGTGTCTGACCCCATTTTTCGGGTGCGGGGCTCAGCGCGCGAGCAGGGCGTTGATCGCTTCGAGGTCCTTGTCTTCCAGCGCGCCGGCGGCCGACTTCAGGCGCAGGCCGTTGACAAGGAAGTCGTAACGCGCCTTCTTCAGATCACGCTGCGTGTTGAACAACTGCGTCTGCGCGCTGAGCACGTCGAGGTTGATCCGCACGCCGACCTGGTAGCCGAGTTGCGTCGAATCGAGCTGGCTCTTGGCGGAGACCTCGGCCGACTCCAGCGCGCGCACCTGCGCGAGGCCAAAGTCCACGCCGGTGTACGCCTGGCGCGCGCCTTGCGCGGCGTTGCGGCGCGCCGATTCGAGGTCGAAGCGCGCGCGCTCTTCGTTGGCGAGCGCTTCGCGCACGCGGCTCTGGATCAGCCCGCCGGCGTAGATCGGGATGTTCAACTGCACGCCGATGCGCGAATCGCGAAAGGTGTTCGACGTATCGGACGTCAGGCTGCCGCTGCTGCGCGACTGGCTGACCGATGCCGCGAGGTCAAGCGTCGGCCAGTGGCCGTGCCGGCTGCGCGTCGTCTCGATCCGCGCGATTTCCGCGGCCGCGCGCGCGATTGCCACGCCGTAGCTGGCTTCCTCGGCGCGTTTGGCCCACGCTTCGACGTCGGCCGGCTGCGGCGGCGTCAACTGCGGCGCGTCGCGCAGCGGCAGCAGGCTGTCGCCGGCGTCGCGACCGATGATCGCGCGCAGCGCGTTGCGCTTGACGATCAGATCGCCGCGTGCGACCTGCTCCTGCGCGGCGATCTGGTCGAAGCGCGCCTGCGCCTCGTGCGTGTCGACGATCGTCTTGGTGCCGACCTCGAATTCGCGTCGGGCCTGCGCGAGCTGTTCGGCGGTGGCCTTCTTGCTCGCCTCGATCGCCGTCAGCGCGTCCTGCGCGGCGAGCACGTCGAAGTACGCCTGCGTGACGCGCAGGATCAGATCCTGCCGCGCCTGCGCGAGCTGCGCCTCGGCCGACTGCACCGCGAGCTTCGCCTGCGACAGCGCGTCCCAATTTTGCGGCCGGTAGATCGGCATCGTCAGTTGCAGCGACGGTCCCCACGAGTTGAACGAGTTCGACACGTTGGGTGGCGCGGAGTCCTGCCAGATCTGGTTGTAGCTCACGGCGGCGCCGACGTTCGGCAGCAGCGCCGCGCGCGCCTGCGGTTCGCGCTCGCGCGCTGCCTGGTTGGCGAAGCGCGCCGAAGCGTAGACGGGGTCGTTGGCGAGCGCGTCGCGATAGATCGAGAGCAGATCGCTCTTCTGCGCGAACGTCGCGCCGGACGCCGCCAGCAGCGCGACCGCGAGCGCGGCTCTCAGCGTCATCGTTTCCGTGCCGTTCATTGCGTCCTCTCTCTGCATTGAGCATTGCTGAATCGCGCGACGGCGTCATGCCGCGTGCTCGCGGTGCCCCGCCGTGCCGAGCGCCGCCAGCCGCCGCGAGCGGGGGCTCGGATGAAGCGCCGGCGCGTGGCTGCGATCGCGACTGCGCACCCGATCGCCGAGCCGGCAGCGAGCAACGGCGGTCGGTCAGCGGTTGTCATCGGAAATCATCGCCTTCGGTCAGTATGTCGGCATCGCCGGATCCACCTGCCGTGCCCACGCATCGACGCCGCCGGTCAGGTTGTACACGTCGGTGAAGCCGTGCTGCATCAGGAACATCGTCGCGTGAGCGCTGCGACGGCCGTGGTGGCAGATGCACACGATCGGCCGGCTGCGGTCGAGCTCCCGGAATCGGACCGCCAGCGCGCGCAGCGGAATCAGCTCCGAACCCCGGATCCGGCACAGCTCGAACTCCCACGGTTCGCGCACGTCGAGCAGCAGCGGCTGCGGACGCTGCGCGTCCTGCACCCACTGCGCGAGTTCGGGTGCGGTCACGCTCTTCACGGTGCGCCTTCGAACCGCGGCCGTTCGGTGCGCCGCCCGCAGCAAGGTGCGCCCGCGCGGCAGACAAGCGGCGTGAGACCCGGGATCGCGAAGTTCATGCCGTGGCCGAACCGTTCCAATTGCCTCGGCCGGTGGCCGCGCCGTCGCCTGCGCGGACATCGCACCCGCCAGGTCCGTCATCGCGCGCGATGGCGAGATCCCTCTCACTGCTCGGGATGACGCAATCGGCGCCCGCGAGGGCGAAACGTCCTCGCAAGGTGCCGATGTCACGAGATTGGGTCATCCTCAATCGAACCGAAACGCCGGCGGGTGCCAGGCGTTGCGCAGGTACTTGACGCTGGTCTCGAACAGTTTCAACGTGTCGAAGCCATCGTCGGTGACGCGCGTCACGATCTGTGCAGTCATCACCGGTGCTGCGCCGACGATGGCCGCCAGCCGCCCGCCGATCTTCAATTGCGCGGGCAGGTCCGGCGGCAGCGCCGGCAGTCCGCCCGAGACGATGATCACGTCGTACGGCGCACGCGCGGCCCAGCCGCGCGCGCCGTCGCCCTGTTCGACGCGCACGTTGCGCACGCCGGCGCGCGCGAGATTGGCTTCGCCGAAGCGCTTGAGCCGCTCGTCGATCTCGATCGACAGCACGTGCTGAGCCTTGTGCGCGGCGAGCGCTGCCATGTAGCCGGAGCCCGTGCCGATCTCCAGCACGTGCTCGTGCGGGCGGATGCCCAGTTCCTGCAGGATGCGCGCCTCGACTTTCGGCGCGAACATCGACTCGCCGCTGTCGTAAATCGCGCCGTCGACTTCGATCCGCAGCGGGATCTCCATGTCGACGAAGGCGAGCCGCCGATAGGCCGGCGGAACGAAGTCCTCGCGCCGGACCACGAACAGCAGGTCGAGCACCGACTGGTCGAGCACTTCCCACGTGCGCACCTGCTGCTCGACCATGTTGTAGCGGGCGCGCTCGACGTCGAAGTCCTCGGTCGGTGATGCGGTGACGGCGGGCATGGCGATGCGGTTGTCGTTGTCCTGGGCATGACCGGCGCGGATTCTATCAACCGGGCTCGCGGCGACCGCCGCGTTTCGTGCTGCTGTTGCTGCGTTCCGTCGCATCGGCCTGGTCTGGCCGGTGACCGCTTGCGGCGCCGAGCTCCCTCGCCTTGCTCGGGATGACACGGCCGGATGAGCGCGATCGGATCCGCGAGCACCGGCAGTGCCATGCTCCTGTTTACACCGCGCGGGGTCGACCGCGGGAGTTTGGGGTCAATCGCGGTGCCTGACCGCGGGCGCGCGCGCCGAAACGGCCGTGCCGCCGGCGCGCCGGCGCCCGGCCCACTGCGCGAAGTCGTCCAGATAGCTGTAAATGACCGGAACGACGACCAGCGTCAGCAGGCTGGAGGTGATGATGCCGCCGATGACGGCCTGGCCCATCGGCGCGCGTTGCTCGCTGCCTTCGGTGAGCCCCAACGCGAGCGGGATCATGCCGAAGATCATCGCCAGTGTCGTCATCAGGATCGGCCGCAACCGCACGCGCGCGGCTTCGAGCAGCGCTTCGGTGCGGCCCAGCGGCGGATTGCCCTCGAATCCTTGCCGTGCCTGGTTGGCGAAATCGACCAGCAGGATCGCGTTCTTGGTCACCAGGCCCATCAGCATGATGAAGCCGATGATCGAGAAGATGTTCAGCGTGGAGCGGAACGCGAGCAGCGCGAGGAGCACGCCGATCAGCGTCAGCGGCAGCGAGCTCATGATCGCGATCGGCTGCAGGAAGCTGCGAAACTGCGACGCCAGGATCATGTAGATGAATGCGATCGCCAGCACGAGCGCCGACACCGCGTAGCCGAAGCTCTCGGCCATGTCCTTAGTCGAGCCGCCCATCACGAAGCGGTAGCCGGGCTTCCAGTCGATCTGCGCCAGCGCCTGCTGGATGTCGCGGCTTACCTCGCCGGCCGAGCGGCCGTAGACGTTGGCGGTCAGCTCGACCTCGCGCGTGAGGTCGCGCCGGTTGATCTGCGAGGCGCCGACCGTCGGCACGAGTTCGACGACCTGCCGCAGCGGCACGACCTTCGGGCTGCCGTCGGCGGCGAGCTGGCTGCTCGCGATCGTCAGCCGTTCGAGGTCGGCGTTCGTCGCGCGCTGCCCGGGCGCAAGCCGCACCATCACGTTGTAGTTCTCGTCGTCGGGGCCGCGCCAGGTCGTGGTCTCGTCGCCGGCCAACAACGGGCGCAGCGCGGCGCCGATGCGCTCCGCGCCGACGCCCAGATCGCCGGCCAGATCGCGGTCGATCAGCAAGTCGACGGTGGGCCGCGCCGGCCGCAGGCTCGAATCGAGGTCGACCAGCCCGGGAATCCGCGCCAGCCTCTGGCGCGCCTCGTCGTTGTAACGCTCCAGTTGCTTCAGATCCGGTCCCTGCAGCGAAACGACGAGGATCTTCTGCTGTGTGACCGGGTTCATCACGCCGACGTGCGTGACCTCGATGCCGGCGATGCGCGCCAGCCGCTCGCGCATCGGCTGCGTCAGTTGCGCCTGGTTGCGGCTGCGTTGCGCGCGCGGCTTGAGTTTCACGTAGACGGTCGCGGCGTTCTTCGCCTGCACCGTGCCGGTGTTGATCGTCGTGTACGTGTACAGAACCTCCGGAAATTCGCGCAGCGCCGCCTCGACCTGGCGCGCTTTCTCGACGGTCGCCGCGAGCGAGCTGCCTTCGGGCGTGCGGAAGTTGACCTGCGATTCGGAGAAGTCGGCCTGCGGGACGAACTCGGTGCCGAGCAGCGGCACCAGCGCGAAGCTGCCAAGGAAGACCGCGGTGGCGATCAGTGCGGTCTTGCCGCGATGCGCGAGCGCCCACTCGAGCAGCACGTGGTAGATGTCGCCGAGCCACGCGGTTGCACGCTCGAAGCGGTCGAGCAGCCGGCCGAGCCAGCCGAACCAGCGGCCGCGCGGCTTGGCCCCGTACACCGCCGGGTCGTGCCAGACCGACGACAGCATCGGGTCGAGCGTGAACGACACGAACAGCGAAATGAGCACCGCCGCGACGACGGTGATGCCGAACTGGTGGAAGAAGCGGCCGATGATGCCGCCCATGAAGCCGACCGGCAGGAACACGGCGACGATCGACAGCGTGGTCGCCAGCACCGCCAGTCCGATCTCCTGCGTGCCGACCAATGCCGCTTCGCGCGGCGGTTTGCCCATCGCGCCGTGCCGCACGATGTTCTCGCGCACGACGATCGCGTCGTCGATCAGCAGCCCGATCGACAGCGACAGCGCCATCAGCGTCAGCATGTTCAGCGTGAAGCCGAACGCGTACATCACCAGGAAGGTGCCGATCACCGAGATCGGCAGCGTCAGCCCGGTGATCACCGTCGAGCGCCACGACCCGATGAACAGGAACACGATCAGGATCGTCAGCAGGCCGCCTTCGATCATCGTGCGCGCGACGTTGGTCACCGCGGTGCGGATCGGCGTGGACGAATCCTTGACGACTTCGAGCCGGACGTCGGGCGGCAGCTCGCGCTGCACCGCTGTCACCGCCCGGCGGACCGCATCGACGACGTCGATCGTGTTCTGCCCCTGCGCCTTGAGCACGTCGAGCGCGAGCGTTTCGCGGCCGTCGACGAGCGCGGCCGACTCCTGTTCCTGCTGGCCGTCGACGACGGTGGCGAGCTGCGACAGGGTCACCGGCTGCCCGCCGCGGCGCGCGACGACGATGCGCTTGAAGTCGTCCGGCGTCTTCGCGCGCGCCTGGATCTGCACGACGCGCTCTTCGCGCGCCGAGCGCAGGCTGCCCACCGGAAGCTCCTGGTTTTCGCCGCGCACTGCGGCGATCACCTGGTCCACGCCGATCGCCAGCGCCTCGAGCTGCGCGGGGTTCAGGTAGATCTGGATCTCGCGCTTCACACCGCCGACCAGGTTGACCTGGCCGACGCCGCGCACGTTCTCGATGCGGCGCTTGACGACCTGGTCGGCGAGCGTGGTCAGCTCGCGCAGGCTGCGCGTGCCTGTCGAGGTCATCGCGATCGACACGATCGGCCGGTCGGCCGGATCGAAGCGCGTGATCTTCGGCTCCTTGACCTCGCGCCGGAAGCTTGCGCGGATCGCGGCGACTTTTTCGCGCACGTCCTGTGTGGCGGTAGCCGGATCGACGACCAGCTCGAACTCGGCGACGACGAGCGAGGTGCCCGAAAACGAGCGCGAAGTCAGCGCGCGCAGCCCGCTGACGGTGTTGACCGCCTCCTCGATCTTGCGGGTGACTTCGGACTCCACGCTTTCGGGCGACGCGCCCGGGTAGTCGGTCTGCACGACGACGACCGGAAACGCCACGTCCGGAAACTGGTCGACCTGCAGCCGCTGCACCGAGAACAGCCCCAACACGACGAATGCGACCATCATCATGGTCGCGAGCCACGGGTTGCCGATGCTCAGTCGGGTGAACCACATGGCGTGCTCGTCGGCTTCCGGGCTCGCGGTCCCGCGTCAGCGGGCGGCGGTCGTCGGCGCCTGCGCGACCTTCACGGCGCTGCCGATCGGCAGCCGCGCATCGAACTGGCGCACGACCTGCGTGCCGGGGGCGAGCCCGCTGCGAATTTCGACCGCGTCGTCCGCCCCATCGCTGCTGGCGCGCACGCCGAGCGTCACCGGCACCTGCGCGAGTCTGCCGTCGATGATCGCCAGCACCGACGCGCGGCCGCCCTCTTCGCGCACGGCGGAGAAGGGCACCGCCAGCGTCGGCGCGGTGCGCTCGAGCACGAGACGGCCGTGCGCGAACATGCCGGCGCGGATCGCCCGGTCGGCCTGCTCAACCGCGATGTAGACATACACCGAACGGGAGCCGGCGGCGGTGGCCGGATTGATGCGCACCACCTTGCCGGCGTACGTGCGGTCCATGCTCTCCGGACGGAACTCGGCGCGCGTGCCAAGCGCGACCCGCGCGATATCGTCGGCCGGAATCGGCGCTTCCAGCTCGATCGCCGACAGATCGACCAGCGACAGCACGCGCCCGTCGACCGGCAGCTTCTCGCCTTGCTGCGCGTAGCGCTCGGCGACGGTGCCGGCGATCGGTGCGCGGATCTCGGTGTCCGCCAGCGCCTTGCGGGCGAGCTCGAGCGCGGCCGCGGCGGCGTCGCGGTTGCCGCGCGCGGCCTCGAACGCCGACTGCGCGTTGTCGAACGCGGTCTGCGAGATGAAGCCCTTGGCCAGAAGCTGTGCGTTGTTCTCGCGCGTCTTGGCGGCCAGGTCGAGTTGCGCCTGCGCCGCGGCGAGCGCGGCCTGCTCGCGCTTGACCCGCCACTCGTATTCGGTCAGGTCGATGCGCGCGACGAGCTGCCCGGCGCGCACGCTTTCGCCTTCGCGCACCGCGAGCCGAACGAGGTCGCCGGCCACCCGCGTCTTCACGATCGTCTGATTGGCCGCCTTCAGCGTCCCGGTCAGCGGCAGCGTGCGTACGAGCGCGAGCGGCTGCGCGGTGGCAAGCTCGGAGGCGAGAAACTCGACGGTCGGCGCGGCCGCGGCTGGTGCCGGCGCCGCCGGGCGGCGCAGCACCATCGCGCCGGCCATACCGGCTGCGGCGATCAGCGCGACGAGCGCGAGCGCGGTGCC
>JBBIQI010000029.1:0-21817 GCA_037442465.1 Burkholderiales bacterium | reverse complement strand
CTCGGAATGACGAAGACCGTGGGTTCGGAATGACGAGGAACTTGGGCTCGAAATGCCCCAAGGCGGCGCTACGAACGGACGACAAATAGCCAACGGCCGGATTTGGGCTGAGGCTCTCTCTGCAGCCCTTCGTGCGAGCCGCAGCGCCCGCAAGCGGTTACAGCGCGTTCATCACGCGGACCAGCCGCTCGCGCACCTCGGCCGCGACTTTCGCCAGCTCCGGGTTCGACGACAGTTTTTGCATCGCGTCCGGGTCCATGAACTCGACGTGCACCGCGCCGGCGTCGTCCTGCCGCACGACGACGTTGCACGGCAGCAGCAGCCCGATCGTCGGCTCCGCCTCCAGCGCGCGCCGCGCGAACGGCGGGTTGCACGCGCCGAGGATCTTGTACGGCGGGATGTCGTGGTCGAGTTTCTTCTTCATCGTCGCCTTGACGTCGATCTCGGTCAGCACGCCGAAACCCTCCTTCTGCAGCTCGGCGGTCACCTTTTCGAGCGCCAGCTCGTAACTCATGGCGACGGTCTTGCCGAATCCATACTCGTTCTTCATGACGAACTCCCTTGCGGACAGCGGTCCGCGAACTGTACTCCCGCCGCCGCGCGGCGACGGTGACCCGGCGCACAGGTAAGCTTGCGCCCGCCGAGAACAACAAGGACAAGTCGATGGCCGCAACGTGCTTTCCCCGCTGGACGCTGAAGACCGACGGCGTGATCGCGCCCGACGAGCGCCTGCCGGCGCCGCAGACCTTCGCGCTCGGCGTGCAGCACGTGGTCGCGATGTTCGGCGCGACCGTACTGGCGCCGCTGCTGATGGGCTTCGATCCGAACGTCGCGATCCTGATGGGCGGCGTGGGCACGCTGCTGTTTTTCGTCGTCGTCGGCGGACGCGTGCCGAGCTACCTCGGTTCGAGTTTCGCCTTCATCGGCGTGGTGATCGCCGCCAGCGGCTACACGGGCCAGGGGCCGAACGCGAATATCGGTGTTGCGCTCGGCGGCATCGTCGCCTGCGGCGCCGTCTACACCGCGATCGGGCTCGCCGTGATGGCCACCGGCACGCAGTGGATCGAGCGGCTGATGCCGCCGGTGGTCACAGGCGCGGTCGTCGCGGTGATCGGGTTGAACCTCGCGCCGATCGCGGTCAAGAGCGTCGGCAGCACGGCCTTCGATGGTTGGATGGCGGTGATCACGATCCTCGCGGTCGGCGGTGTGGCGGTCTTCACGCGCGGGCTGCTGCAGAAGCTGCTGATCCTGGCGGGGCTGATCGTCGCGTATCTGGTCTACCTGGTACTCGCCAACGGCATGGGTTTCGGCAAACCGATCGACTTTTCGGGTCTGGCGCGCGCCGCGTGGTTCGGGCTGCCCGGCTTCGCGCGCCCCGTGTTCGAGCTCGACGCGATGCTGCTGATCGCGCCGGTCGCGGTGATCCTGGTCGCCGAGAACCTCGGCCACATCAAGGCGGTCAGTGCGATGACCGGCCGCAACCTCGACCCCCTGATGGGCCGCGCTTTCGTCGGCGACGGCCTGGCAACGATGGCGGCCGGCAGCGTCGGCGGCACGGGGGTGACGACGTACGCGGAGAACATCGGCGTGATGGCCGCCACACGCATCTACTCGTCGCTGGTGTTCGTCGTCGCCGCGGCGGTGGCGATCGTGCTCGGTTTTTCGCCGAAGTTCGGCGCGCTGATCCAGACGATCCCGGCCGCCGTGCTAGGCGGCGTGTCGATCGTCGTGTTCGGCCTGATCGCGATCGCCGGCGCCAAGATCTGGGTCGACAATAAGGTCGACTTCAGCGAAAACCGCAACCTGATCGTCGCCGCGGTGACGCTCGTGCTCGGCGCCGGCGACTTCGCACTGAAGATCGGCGCGTTCACGCTCGGCGGCATCGGCACCGCGACCTTCGGCGCGATCGCCCTGCACGCGCTGCTGGCGCGACGGGCGGGGTAGGCGCGTGTTTCGCCCGGATCGACTTCGACACGGAGGGCACGGAGAACGCGGAGGAACGTTCTTGTCTTTCTCTGTGCTCTCCGTGTCTCCGCGGTGAACCCTTCGGCCTTCGAAGGCCGTGATCGTCATGACCGATACACGGAGAGCGCGGAGAAAGACAACTGCTCCCCTGCCCGTTCTCCGCGTTAAGCCCCGGGCGCTTCACTCCCGGGCGAGGCGCCGCTTCGCCGCTTCGTACTCGGCCGCGAGCCGCGCGACCAGCTCGGCGGTGGTCGGCACGTCGTAGATTTGGCCGGTCCCCTGGCCCGCGCCCCAGATGTCTTTCCACACCTTGCTGCGATGGCTGCCGCCGCTGCCGAAGCTCATCACGCTCTTGTCGGCCTGCGGCAGGTTGTCGGGGTCGAGCCCCGCGCGTTCGATACTCGCGCGCAGATAGTTTCCGTGCACGCCGGTGAACAGATTCGTGTACACGATGTCTTCGGCGCGCGCGTCGATCAGCGCCTGCTTGTATTCGTCCGCCGCGTTCGCTTCGCGCGTCGCGATGAAGCGCGTGCCGATGTACGCGAGATCGGCGCCGAGCGCCTGCGCGGCGAGGATCGCCGCGCCGCCGGCGATCGCACCCGACAGAATGATCGTGCCGTCGTAGAAGGCGCGCACCTCGGGCACGAGCGCGAACGGCGACAGCCGGCCGGCGTGTCCGCCGGCGCCGGTGCACACGAGGATCAGCCCGTCGACACCCGCGGCGAGCGCGCGCTTCGCGTGCGCGATGTTGGTTACGTCGTGAAACACGAGCCCGCCGTAGCTGTGCGCCGCCTCGACGACCGCGTCGGGCGCGCGCAACGACGTGATCTGGATCGGTACCTTGTATTTGACCGCGAGGTCCAGATCGTGCTGCAGCCGGTCGTTCGACGAATGCACGATCTGGTTGATCGCGAACGGCGCGACCTTGCGCTCCGGATGCGCGCGCCGGTACGCGTCCAGTTCGGTCGTGAGGCGCGCAAGCCACTCCTCGAGCACCGGCGCCGGCCGGGCGTTGAGCGCCGGAAAGCTGCCGACGATGCCGGCCTTGCACTGCTCGATCACGAGTTGCGGGCCGGAGACGATGAACATCGGCGCGCCGATGACGGGCAGCGCGAGGCGGTCGCGCAGTGCTGCAGGCAGGGGCAAGGTCTCGGTCCTCCTCTTCCTGGCGGCGCGGCGCGCCCCGCCGATCGCCGGAAATCACGAATTGTTGCGGGCGACTCCGCCCGATCGTGCGCGCGCGAAGGGGCGCACACTGCGCAGCAGGTTGATCCGCTTTCGACGGCCTCGATCCATGCCCTGGCTCATCGCCGCGCTGCTGCTGTTCGCCGCCAGCATCGTAGCGGCCTTGCTGCAGTTCGGCGCCGTCTCCGCCGCGCTCGCGATCGCGGCGATCGCGGTCGCGGTGGCGAGCCAGCTCACCGCGGGCCCGGACGCGCGCGGCAGACGCGAGTCGCCGCCCGCAACCCGCGACGACCCGCGCCCGGCTAACCACGAGCCCTGACCGCGAGGTACGGCGCGACGCGTCAGGCGGGCGGCACCGCGCCCTTGCGCTCGACGATCATCCGGTACTGCTCGGGCTCGCGGTGGCGCGCGAAGTTGAACGTCGTGTTCTTGTACGACGCGCACAGATCCAGGTCGCAGCGCGCGATCGCCAGTTCGTCGGCGGTGCTCGTGCAGGCGGCGACGATTTCACCGCTGGGCGCCACGACGATCGAATTGCCGATCTGCTCGACCCCTTCTTCGTTGCCCGCCTTCGCGACGCCGACGACCCAGGTGCCGTTCTGATAGGCGCCGGCCTGCATCACCAGTTCATTGTGGAAATGCGACAGCGCATCGTGCTCGGGCGTCGGCGGGTTGTGCACCGGCGTGTTGTAGCCGATCAGGATCATCTCGACCGCCTGCAGTCCGAGGATGCGATAGGTCTCGGACCAGCGGCGGTCGTTGCAGATCGCCATGCCGAAGATGCCCTCGGCGCCGAAGCTCGCGCGGAACGCCGGAAAGCCCAGGTTGCCGACCTCGAAGTAGCGCTTCTCCAGGTGCTGGAAACGCCGCCACGGTTCGTGCTCGGCGTGCCCGGGCAGATGGATCTTGCGGTACTTGCCGACGATGCGCCCGGTCTTGTCGACCAGGATCGACGTGTTGAAACGCCGCGTGCGGCCGCCCTCCTGCGCGAGCTCCGCGTAGCCGAGATAGAAGCCCAGACCGAGCGCGCGCGCGGCATCGAACAGCGGCTGCGTATCGGGGCCCGGCATCGCGCGCTCGAAGAACGCGTCGATCTCCTCCTGCCGCTCGAAGTACCAGCGCGGGAAAAACGTCGTCAACGCCAGCTCAGGAAAGACGACCAGATCGCAGCCGTGCGACCGGGCCTGCCGCATCAGCGCGAGCATCCGTTCGACGACCTGCGCGCGGGTGTCGCTGCGGGCGATCGGTCCGAGCTGGGCGGCGGCGACGGTGACGATGCGGGTCATGCGCAGGGATTCCTCAGGCGGCCAGTTCGAGCAGCGTATGCAGCAGCACGTCGGCGCCGGCGGCCAGATGCTCGGGCTTCGTGTCCTCGGCCGGGTTGTGGCTGATGCCCTTGATCGAAGGCACGAAGATCATCGCGGTCGGCGCGATGCGCGCGATCATCTGCGCGTCGTGACCGGCGCCCGAGGTCATCGGCCGGCACGAATGCCCGAGCCGCTGCGCGGTGCGGGCGATCAACGCCGCGATGTCCTTGTCGAAGGCGACCGGCGCAAAACGCGCGAGCGAGCGCGCCTCGATCCGCACGCCCTCGTCGGCCGCGAGCCGCTCGAGAAACGCCGCGAAGCGCCGCTCGGCCTGCTGCAGCAGCGCCTCGTCGGTGTTGCGCAGGTCGACCGTGACCTTCGCACGCGCGGCGATCACGTTGATCAGGTTCGGATGCAGTTCGACCCGGCCCATTGTCGCGACCTGGTCGCCGCCCATCTCGCGCGCCAGCCCGCGCAGGAAGTGCCCGATCGCCGCCGCGCAATAGCCGGCGTCGTGGCGCAGCCGCATCGGCGTGGTGCCGGCGTGGTTCGACTGACCGACGATCGTCACTTCCTGCCACGAGATGCCTTGCAGGTTCTCGACCGCGCCGATCGTCACGCCTTCGATGTCGAGCACCGGCCCCTGCTCGATGTGCAACTCGACGAACGCGTGCGGGCGGTACAGCGGCACCGGCGCATCGCCCAGATAACCGATGCGCCGCAGCTCGTCTTCGAAGCGCTTGCCGTCGATGCCGCGCGTGTCGTACAGCTCCTGGATCGGCAGCCCGCCGACGTAGGCGAGCGAGCCCGCCATGTCCGGATGGAAGCGCGCGCCCTCCTCGTCGGTAAACACCGCGACGACCAGCGGCCGGCGCGTCGCGATGCCGGCGTCGTTGAGCGTACGCACGACTTCGAGGCCGCCCAGCACGCCAAGGCAGCCGTCGAAGCGCCCGCCGGTGCGCACGGTGTCGATGTGCGAACCGGTCATCACCGGTGCGATGTCTTCGCTTCCCGCGCGCAGGCCGAAGAGGTTGCCGATCGGGTCGATGCGCACCTCGAGCCCCAGCGCGCGCATCCATTTGACGACGAGATCGCGGCCCGCGCGGTCCTCGTCGGTCAGTGCGAGACGGCAGCAGGAGCCGTCTTCGGTACGACCGATCGCGGCGAGTTCGTCGAGCGCGGCCAGCAGCCGCGCCTGGTTGATTCGCAGTTGTTCCGCCTTCATGCGAGCACCTCCTCGGCCGTTCGGCCGACCACCTCGCGGTAGATCGCCGGGTCCGTGTCGCCTTCGGACCCGAGCAGCAGTACGCGCGCGTTGCCGTCGAGCGCGAGCGTGCGCCGGATGTCAGGATAGTCGCGCGCGGCGAGCAGCGCGGCGAGCCCCGCGCCGCCGGTCTCGCCGGCAACGATCGGCGCGTCGCCCGCGGCGGGCCGCGCGAGCGTGCGCACCGCCTCCAGCGCGTAGGCATCGTCGACCGCGACGGCCGCGTTGGCGCCGCCGTGCAGGATCTCCCACGCCAGCTCGGAGACTTCGCCGCACGCGAGCCCGGCCATCACCGTGTCGAGATCCCCGCCCACCACGACCGGCCGTCCCGCCTCGAGGCTTCGATAGACGCAGTCCGCGCGCGTTGGCTCGACGACGGCGAAAAACGGCCGCCGCGCACCCCAGCGCAACCAGAAGCTCGCGCAGATCGCCGCGGCGAGCGCGCCGACCCCCGCCTGCGCGAACACGTGCGTCGGCGGCTCGTCGTTCAGCTGCGCCGCGACTTCGTGCGCCATCACGCCGTAGCCGTGCATCACGTCGAGCGGAATGTCGCGGTAGCCCGGATACGACGTATCCGACACGACGGTCCAGCCGTTCGCGGCGGCGGTCGCCGCCGCATGCCTGACCGCGTCGTCGTAGTTGCCCTTGACCTCGCGCACCTGCACGCCGTAGCGGGCGATCGCATCGCGCCGGCCCTGGCTGACGTGCTCGTGCACGAAGATCACGCAGCGGCAGCCGAATAGCTGCGCGCCCCACGCGACCGAGCGGCCGTGATTGCCGTCGGTCGCGCAGGTCACGGTCGCCTCGCGGACGATGGGCGCGAACTCGCCCGCCAGCAGTTGTGTCGACGCGATGTCGGTGCGCCCGGTCGCGGCGGCGACGCGCCGCTTCAGCACGTTCGCGACCGCATACGCGCCGCCGAGCGCCTTGAAGCTCTTGAGTCCAAAGCGGCCGCGCTCGTCCTTGTAGTCGATCCGCGCGAGCCCCAGCGAACGCGCCAGGCCGTCGAGCCGAACCAGCGGCGTCGGCGCATACCCCGGCCAGCTCGAGATCTCCGCGAACGCCGCGTCGAAACCCTTCTGGTTCAGCGTTTGCGAGCGCCGCTCGCCGTACGGCTCGTGCGTAGGCGCGGCGGCGGCATTGCGAATGGCGCGCGCGCGTTCGTTCATGCGACGGCCTCCTGTTTCGACGTCGCGACCGGCTGCCGCAAGTGGCAGGCGACGAACTGTCCGGGAACGACTTCCTTCAAGAGCGGCTCCTCGACCTTGCAGCGCTCCTCGACGTACGGGCAGCGCGTGTGGAAGCGGCAGCCCGGCGGCGGATTGATCGGGCTCGGCACGTCGCCGGCCAGCACGCGGCGTTTTCTGCGCGCGGTCGGGTCCGGCACCGGCACCGCGTCGAGCAGCGCCTCGGTGTACGGATGCTGCGGCCGCGTGAAGATCGCGCGCTTGTGCGCGATCTCCACGACCTTGCCGAGATACATCACCGCGACCCGATGGCTAATGTGTTCGACCACCGCCAGATCGTGCGCGACGAACAGATACGACAGACCGAACTCCTGCTGCAGGTCCATCAGCAGGTTGATCACCTGCGCCTGCACCGATACGTCGAGCGCGGACACCGGCTCGTCGCAGACGATCAGCTTCGGCCGCACCGAAAGCGCGCGCGCGATGCCGAGCCGCTGACGCTGTCCGCCGGAAAACTCGAACGGGTACTTGACCATCTGGTCGGGCCGCAGGCCGACGCGCTCGAACAGCCCGGCGACGCGCTCGCGCAGTTGCGCGGCCGGCAGCGCGTCGTAGTTGCGGATCGGCTCGGCGACGATGTCGGCCGCGCGCATGCGCGGATTCAGCGACGAATACGGATCCTGGAAGACCGCCTGCAGTTCGCGCCTGACCGGGCGCATCTCGCCCTGCGACAGGCGGCTGATGTCGCGGCCGCGCCAGAGGATCGTTCCGCCGGTCGGATCCTGCAGCCGCAGGATCAGCTTGCCGGTGGTCGACTTGCCGCAGCCGGACTCGCCGACCAGCCCGAGCGTTTCGCCGCTGGCGATCGAGAAGCTCACGCCGTCGACCGCATGCACTTTCGCGCCGCCGCCGCCGAACCAGCCCTGCTGCGTCGGGTAGTGCTTGACGAGGTCGCGCAGCTCGAGCAGCACGTCGGGTGAGTTCATGCGCGTCGCCCGTCGCGGTGAAATTGCCCTGAACCACAGAGGCGCAGAGGCACGGAGGAAAACGAGCAATCCCTCTGCGCCTCGGTGCCTCTGCGGTGAATTCGCCTTTCCATCGCGTTCGAGCTGCGCCGGCTCATAGCACCGCCTCCGCGGCCTTGGTCACCCGCGCGACCGGATTCCAGCACGCGGCCCAGTGCGCGGCATCGTGCTGTTCGAGCACGGGCACTTCGCGCCGGCAGCGCTCGGTCGCATTCGGGCAGCGCGGAGCGAACAGGCACCCGGGCATTTCCTCCTTCAGCGAAGGCACCATGCCCGGAATCTCGACCAGCCGCTTGCCGGTCTTATCGACCGAGTCGCCCAGCGATCCACCCAAGTGAGGCATCGAACCGAGCAGCCCGCGCGTGTACGGATGGCGCGGCGAAGCGAACAGTCGCTCGACCGGCGCTTCCTCGACCTTGCGGCCGGCGTACATCACGACCACGCGGTGCGCCATCTCGGCGACCACGCCCAGATCGTGCGTGATCAGGATGATCGACGCGCCGGTGTCCTCGCGCAACTCGCGCATCAGCTCCAGGATCTGCGCCTGGATCGTCACGTCCAGCGCCGTGGTCGGCTCGTCGGCGATCAGCAGCCGCGGCCCGCAGGCGAGCGCCATCGCGATCATCACGCGCTGGCGCATGCCGCCGGACAGCTCGTGCGGATACTGCTTGAGCCTGCGCTCGGGCTCGGGGATATGCACCTTGCGCAGCATCTCGGCCGCGCGCGCCGTCGCTTCAGCCGGATTCATCCCGCGGTGGACGATCAGCGATTCGGCGACCTGCCGGCCGACCGTCAGCACCGGGTTCAGCGAGGTCATCGGCTCCTGGAAGATCATCGAGATCGCGTTGCCGCGGATCTTGCGCATCTCGGCTTCCGGCAGCTCGACGAGATTGCGCCCGTCGAACTCGATACGGCCGGCGACGATGTGCGCCGGCGGTGTGGGCAGCAGCCGCAGGATCGACAGCGAAGTGACGCTCTTGCCGCACCCCGACTCGCCGACGACCGCGAGCGTCTCGCCCGGCGCGACGTCGAACGACACGCCGTCGACCGCACGCACGACGCCGTCGCGCGTGCGGAAGTGCGTCTTCAGCCCTTCGATCCGGAGCAGGGGGGTGGACATCAGTTCACCGGACTCGACTCAGGGCCAGGGGAGCACGAGGGGGAGGAGGCGGAGTTTCGCGAAGCGCGAGCTTCGCGCCGCCGCCGCAGCGAGCGCGTACCGGCGCGAGACCGGAGCCGCCGAGCCGCCTCGTTGCCCTGAATGCGCATGCGCGACGCGCGGTTCGAAGTCGACGTCGTTCATCGTCGTTCTTGCTCTCGAAGCTACATGCGCCGCGCCAGCCGCGGATCGAGCGCGTCGCGCATGCCGTCGCCGAGCAGGTTGACCGACAGCACCGTCAACGACAGGAAGATGCCGGGGAACAGCAGGATCGTGCCGGCGATCTGGATCAGGCTGCGCGCCTCGGCCATGATGTTGCCCCAGCTCGGGATGTTGGGCGGTGTGCCGGCGCCGATGAAGGACAGGATCGCCTCGGTGATCATCGCCGAAGCGCAGATGTAGGTCGCCTGCACCAGCAGCGGCGCCAGCGTGTTCGGCAGGATGTGCCGCAGCAGGATCGCCGGCAGCTTGGTGCCCGAGGCGACCGCCGCTTCGACGTACGGCTGCTCGCGCAGCGTCAGCACCAGCGAGCGCACCAGTCGCACGACGCGCGGAATCTCGGTGATCGTGATCGCGACGATCACGTTGCGCAGGCTGGCGGTGGTCAGCGCGATCAGCGCGATCGCCAGCAGCACCGACGGGATCGACATCAGTCCGTCCATCACGCGCATCACGATCGCGTCGAGCCAGCGCAGATAGCCGGTGACGAGCCCGACCGCCAACCCGATCACGGTGGCCAGCACCGCGACCGCCAGCCCCACGGCGAGCGACACGCGCGCACCGTAGATCACGCGGCTGTAGACGTCGCGGCCGAGCATGTCGGTGCCGAACCAGTACTCGGCCGACGGCGGCTTGAGCCGGCGGATCGGGGAGACCGCGAGCGGATCTGTCGTTCCGAGCCAGGGCGCCAGCAGCGCGATCAGCACCATCGCGGCGAGCACAATCGCGCCGGCGATCGCGGTCGGGTGCCGGCGAAACGCGTCGCGCACGAAGCGCCAGGTCGGCGACGCCGACTTCGGCACGGGGATCGCGACCGCGGCCATGTCAGTAGCGGATGCGCGGGTCGAACAGCGAGTAGCTCAGATCGACCAGCAGGTTGACGAGCACATACACCGCCGAGAACAGCAGCGTGATGCCCTGGATGATCGGATAGTCGCGGCGCAGGATCGCGTCGACCGTCAGCCGCCCGAGCCCCGGGATCGCGAACACGGTCTCGGTGACGACCACGCCGCCGATCAGCAGCGCCACGCCGATGCCGATGATCGTGACAATCGGCACCGCGGCGTTCTTCAGCGCGTGGCGCGTCAGCACGGTGCCCGGCGCCAGCCCCTTGGCGTGCGCCGTGCGCACGTACTCCTGCGCCAGTACGTCGAGCATCGTCGCGCGCGTGATGCGCGCGATCAGCGCCATGTAGACGATGCCGAGTGCCACACTCGGCAGGACCATGTGCCGGATGAACGGGCCGAAGCCGTCGGCGAGGCTGCGGTAGCCCTGCACCGGCAGCCAGTCCAGCTGCACCGCGAACAGCAGGATCAGCCCGTAGGCGATGACGAACACCGGCACCGAAAAGCCCATCACCGAAACCGCCATCACGACGCGGTCGATCCAGCCGCCGGCGCGCGCCGCCGCGACGACGCCCAGCGGCACGGCCAGCGATACCGCAACGATCAGCGTGCAGACCGTCAACGCCAGCGTCGGCTCGATGCGCTGCGCGATCAGCGTCGAGACGGGCAGCTTGGTGAAGATCGACGTGCCCAGATCGCCGCGCGCGAGATCCGCGAGCCAGTGGCCGAAGCGAACGAAGTAGGGCTGGTCAAGCCCGAGCTGCGCGCGGATGCGCGCGATGTCTTCCGCGGTTGCGATGTCGCCGGCGATCACCGCCGCCGGATCGCCCGGACTGATGTACAGCAGCGAGAAGACGAACAGCGCGACGACCCCCATCACGGGGATCGTCGCAAGCAGGCGTTTCAGGGTGTAGCGGAGCATGAAGACATTCTCTCCCTCCCCTTCAAGGGGAGGGTTGGGGTGGGGATGGGGTCATTTGCGCGTGCGAGGCCCATCCCCCTCCCTGCCTCCCCCTTGAAGGGGGAGGTTTGTCGCTACTTCTTCTCGACGTTCCAGAGGAAGGTCACCGGCGAAATGATCACGCCCGACAGGTTGGTCCGGTACGCGGTCGGCACGATGAACTGAGCGGTCGGGATGTACGGCACCGTCTCGAACGCGCGCTTCTGCATCTGCTCGGCGATCTTCTTCTGCTCGGCCGGCGTCGGCGCGGCGAACCAGGCGTCGCGCAGCTCTTCGAGCTTGGCGTCGGTCGGCCAGCCGAACCACGACTTCTCGCCGGCACCGCGCAACGGCGAGTTCAACGCCGGCGACGTGATGTCGGGGCCGACGAACCACGTGTGGAATACGCTCCAGCCGCCCTTGTCGACCGGTTCCTTGCTCGAGCGACGCGTGATCAGCGTGCCCCAGTCGCTGGCGGCCAGTTCCACGTTCAGCCCGATCTTGCGCAGCAGCTCCTGCGTCACCAGCGCCTGCGCGTGCACGATCGGCTGATCGGTCGCGGTCATCAGGATGATCTTCTCGCCTTTGTAGCCGGCTTCCTTGACGAGCTGCTTGGCGCGCTCGACATCGCGTTTGCCGGTCAGCGCCTCGGAGCCCGCGTTGTTCGCCAGCGGCGTGCCGCAAGTGAAGAACGACGGGCACGGCTTGCCGTTTTTCGGGTCGCCGGCGATCGCGATCGCGTAGTCTTTCTGGTCGAGCACGGCGAGTACCGCCTGCCGCATCTTCACGTTGTTAAACGGCGGCTGCAGGTGGTTGAAGCGCAGCAGCCCGATCGAGCCGAGCGGGTCGGTGTTATCGACCTTGATGTCCTTGTTCTTGGCGACGACCGGAATCAGGTCGGGCGGGATCTGCTGCCACCAGTCGACCTCGCCGTTGTTCAGCGCGGCCGCGGCGGTGGCCGAATCGGGGATGTAGATCCACTCGACGCGGTCGACCTTGACGACCTTGCCGCCGGCGCCCCACGACGGCGGCTCCTTGCGCGGCACGTAGTCGGTGTTCTTAACGTACACGACCTTGCTGCCCGGAACCCATTGCTCCTTGACCATCTTGAACGGGCCGGACCCCGTCGGGTCGGTGATCTGCGTGAAGGCGTCTGTCTTGGCGATGCGCTCGGGCATGATGAAAGGCACGTTCGACGAAGGCTTGCCGAGCGCGTCGAGCACGTACGGGAACGGCTTCTTCAGCTTCAGCCGGAAGGTCTTGTCGTTGACCGCGGTCCACGACTCGGTCATCTCGGCGAGCTTCTGGCCGAACACGTCGCGCTTGGCCCAGCGCTCGATCGACGCGATGCAGTCGGCCGAACGCACCGGCGCGCCGTCGTGGAACTTCAGCCCGTCGCGCAGCGTGAAGGTCCAGGTCAACTGGTCCTTGCTGACCTCCCACTTGTCGACCATCTGCGGCTGGATCCTGAAGTTCGCGTCGGTGGCGAACAGCACGTCGTAGACCATGTAGCCGTGGTTGCGCGTGATGTACGCGGTGGTCCAGATCGGGTCGAGGCTGCGCAGGTCGGCTTCCGGGATGAACTTCAGGACCTTGCCTTGCGCGAAGGCGCTGCCGGTCGCGGCAGCGCCGCCCACGATCAGCGCAGCGGCCGCCCAACGCCGGGCCGCGGATGCAAAGGTAGAGAACACGTCTTCCTCCAGATCAAAGGGAAGCACCGCCCGCGTGCCGTATGGCCGCTCGTTGCGGTCGAACCGGTGGACCTCGGTTATCGCAAGTTCCGTTCCTGCGAAAACAGGCACGGGCTTCGCTGTCGTCTTGTCTCCTGCGCGCTCGAATCGAATCGTTTTGGTGCGCGCGACGCCGCACTGTAGTGCGCTTGTGCACGAACGTAAAGTCCGGCCGCCGCCCGGTCGACGCACGGAGCGCGATTTGCGCGCGCGCCGCCGATACAAGCACACTATGCGCCCCGCACGAACGCGCTACGCATGAGCGTGTACGACCTTCGCATCCGCGGCGCCGCGCTGTACGACGGCAGCGGCGCGGCACCCGTTCGCGGCGACCTGGCGCTCGCCGACGGTCGCATCGCCGCGATCGGCGATTGCCGCGGCACGGCCGCCGAAGAACTCGACGCGACGGGGCTCGCGGTCGCCCCCGGCTTCATCGACGTGCACACGCACGACGACCGCCTGCTGCTGGCCGATCCCGCGATGACGCCAAAGCTCAGCCAGGGCGTCACCACGGTGATCGTCGGCAACTGCGGCATCAGCCTGGCGCCGCTTGGCGCGCGGCCCGCGGTGCCGCCGCTGAATCTGGTGGCCGACGGCGATCCGGCGCAGCGGTTCGATTCCTTCGCGCGCTACTTCGCCGCGCTCGAAGCGAATCCGCCGGCGATCAACTGCGCCGCGCTGATCGGCCACACGACGCTGCGCGCGGCGACGATGGCCGCGCTCGACCGCCCGGCCGGCGACGGCGAGATCGAAGCGATGCGCGCGCTCGTGCGCGAAGCGCTCGCCGCCGGCGCGCTCGGCGCTTCGACCGGCACCTACTACGCGCCGGCGCATGCCGCGACCGCCGACGAGATCGCGCGCGTGCTCGAGCCGCTGCGCGGTACCGACGCGCTGATCGCCTCGCACATCCGCGACGAGGGCGAGCGCGTGCTCGAGTCGATGACCGAAGCGATCGACATCGCCGCGCAGCTTGGTGTCCGGCAGGTGATCTCGCACCACAAGGTGATCGGGCAGGCGAACTTCGGCCGCTCGCGCGAGACGCTGGCGCTGCTGGACGCGGCGCGCGCTGCGGCCGACGTCTGCCTCGACTGCTATCCGTACACCGCGTCGTCGACCGTGCTCAGGGCCGACGCGGCGAAGCAGGCGCAGCGCGTGCTGATCGCTTGGTCGAAAGCGCGCCCCGACGCCGCAGGGCGTTACCTGGACGAGCTGGCCGCCGAGGCGCAGCTCGGCGTCGACGCGCTGATCGACGCGCTGCAGCCGGCCGGCGCGATCTACTTCTCGATGGACGAAGCCGACGTCGAGCGCATCCTTGCGTACCCGGAGACGATGATCGGCTCCGATGGGCTGCCGCACGACGCGTTTCCTCATCCGCGCCTGTGGGGCGCCTTTCCGCGCGTGCTCGGCCATTACGCGCGTCGCCGCAGGCTCTTTCCACTCGAAGTCGCGATCCGCAAGATGACGGGGCTCGCGGCCGACCGCTTCGGGCTGCGCAAGCGCGGACTGCTGCGGCCGGGCTTTCATGCGGATCTGGTCGTGTTCGATCCGCGGACGGTCGAAGACGCCGCGACCTTCGCGCAGCCGATGCAGCCGGCGCGCGGAATTGCGGCGGTGTTCGTCAACGGCGCGCTTGCCTGGCGCGAGGGCAAGTCCACGGGTGCGCGCACCGGTCGCCTGCTCCGGCGGGGCAATTCATGAAGGTCGTCGCCGCGCGCCTGAACCACGAAACGAACACGTTTTCGCCGGTGCCGACGCCGCTTTCGGCGTTCGGTCCGGATGGCCCGACCTTCGGCCGCGCGGCCTACCAGAGCGCAAAGGGCACGCGCACGGCGCTCGGCGCGTTCATCGACGCCTGCGAAGCGCGTGGCGCGGAACTCGAGGTGGCGCTGAACGCGACCGCGAATCCGAGCGGGCGCGTCGACGCCGGCGCGTTCGAGGCCTTCGCCGACGCCATCGTCGCCGCGGTGCGCGCGGGCTGCGATGCGATCTTGCTCGACCTGCACGGCGCGATGGTCACCACCGCGCACGACGACGGCGAGGGCGAACTGCTGCGCCGCATCCGCGCGGTCGCGCCGCGCACGCCGCTCGCGGTCGCGCTCGACCTGCACGGCAACCTCACGCAGGCGATCGTCGATGCCGCCGACGCGATCGTCGGCTTCAAGACCTATCCGCACGTCGACATGTTCGACACGGGCGCGCACGCGGCGCGACTGCTCTTGGACTGGCTCGACGGCGGGCCGCGCCCGCACGTCGCGTGGGCGCAGCCGCCGCTGCTGTCGCACACGCTGAGAAGCGCCACCGGCACAGGCGCGATGCAGCGCGCGGTCGAACGCGCGCGCGCGCTGGAAGCCGAAGGGCTGCCCGCGGCGACCGTCTTCGCCGGCTTTTCGCTTGCCGACATCCGCGATGCGGGCATGAGCGCGGTCGCTGTCGGCCGCACGCTAGACGAGGCGCAGCGCGCGGCAACCGCGCTCGCCGCGCAACTGTGGGCCGAGCGCGAAGGCTTCGTCTATGCGAGCGAGCCGCTGACGCGAAGCGTGGCGCGCGCGAAAGCGGGGCGTTGCGCGGGCGGCCCCGTGCTGCTGCTGGACCACGGCGACAACGTGATGAGCGGCGGCACCTGCGACACGACCGACGTGCTCGAAGAGTGCCTGCGGCAGGGCATGACGCGGATCGGCGTCGGTCCCACCTGCGATCCGCAGGCGGTGGCGGCGGCGATCGCAGCGGGCGTGGGCGCACGCGTCGCACTCGACGTCGGCAACCGGCTCGCGTTCGGTCCCGATCATGCCGCGGGCGGTCCGCGCAAGCCGCTGCGGATCGAGGCGCGCGTACGCGCACTGACCGACGGGCGCTTTCGCATCACCGGGCCAATTTACACGGGAGAGACGTGGACGATGGGGCGCACCGCCGTGCTCGAGCACGAGGCGTTCACGATCGTCGTCACCGAGCGGCCGATGGAACCGCTCGACCTCGGCGTGTTCACCAGTGCGGGGGTGGATCCGCGCGCGTTCGACTTCCTGATCCTGAAGTCGCGGATGTACTGCCGGCCGAGCTTCGTGCCGATCTCCTGCGGGCTCGTCGAGTGCGACAGCCGCGGCGCGACCAGTTCCGACTACGCGCTGTTTCGCTTCCGCAACGTGCGCAGGCCCATTTACCCGCTCGATCCGCAGACCCGCTGGGAGGTGCGGCGATGACGATCGATCCGTTTTCGACGCTCGGTGAACTGTCCGCTGCGCTGGCACGCAGGGATAGCACCGCGGTCGAGCTGGCCGAACTGTATCTCGCGCGGATCGAGCGGGCGAACGCAAAGCTCAATGCCTTCGTCGCGGTCGACGCCGAGCTGGCGCTCGCGTATGCGCGCGCATCCGATGCGCGGCGCGCGGCCGGCGTGACGCTCGGCCCGCTCGACGGGCTGCCGATCGCGCTGAAGGATCTGCTCGAAATCCAAGGGCGGATCACCGGCGTCGGCTCGGCGGCGTGGAAAGACCGGCGCAGCACGACGACCGCGACGGTGGTCGAGCGGCTGCTCGCCGCCGGCATGGTCCCGCTGGGCAAGACGCAGATGGTCGAGTTCGCGTTCGGCACCTGGGGGACCAATCCCGAGCTGGGCATGCCGTGGAATCCGTGGGATCTGGCGACACAGCGCGTGCCCGGCGGCTCGTCGAGCGGATCGGGCGTCGCGGTCGCCGCGGGGCTCGCGCCGGCAGCGATCGGCTCGGACACCGGCGGCTCGGTGCGCATCCCGGCCGCGATGAACGGGATCACCGGACTGAAGACGACCGGCGGGCTGGTGAGCCTGCACGGCGCGTTTCCGCTGTCGTTTTCGCTCGACACGATCGGACCGATGACGCGCAGCGCCGACGACGCGGCGGTGCTACTAGCCGCGATCGCGGGCGCCGATCCGCGCGATCCGGCCACGCTGCGTGCGTCGCGCTTCGACGCCGGCACCATGCACAGCGAGGCGACTTCGCTCGTCGGTCTGCGCATCGCCGTCCTGCCCGAAGACCAGTACCCGACCGAAGTCCATGCCAGCGTGCGCGCTGCGACGCTTCAGGCGCGGCGCGTGCTCGGCGAACTCGGCGCGACGGTTTTCGAACGCGAACTGCCGTTCGACTTCGGCGAGCTGATGCGGCGCAATGGCCAACTGATCGCGGCCGAGGCGTATTCGATCCACCGCGCCTACGTCGAGGACGAGTCGCTGCCGCTGGGGCCGGCGGTGCGCCAGCGCGTGCTCGGCGGCAAGCTCGTGAGCGCGGCCGACTACATCGCCGCGCTCGAGCACCGCCGCGCCGCGCGCGCCGCGTGGATCGAATGGATGCGCGATGCCGACGCGCTGTTGTCGCCGGCCGTTCCGTTTCCCGCCTGCGCGGCGGACGAGGTCGACGAGTCGGTCACGCCGCTGGCGAGTTTCACGCGCGCCGGCAACTACCTCGACGCCTGCGGGCTGGCGCTGCCCGCCGGTTTCGGCGACAACGGCCTGCCGCTCGGCGTGCAGTTGCTCGGCAAGCCGTTCGACGAAGCGACGCTGTTGCGCATCGGACGGTCGCTGCAGCGCGCGACCGACTGGCATCGTCGCCGGCCGGATCTCCGCCCGCTCGGCCTCTGACGATCGCCAGGTAGCGCGGCTACGCCGAAAGGGGTAGCCCGCAAAGAAGTCCTCGGCGTATTGCTTTTCCGGCCGGACCGGGGTAACTTAACATGTATGTCGAATGCATCTTTAAACTGAAAATCCGTTTTCGAACCACACAGACACAGAGGAAAGACAAACCGCCGTGCGATCAGGCCCTCTCACCTGGCGGGCCGGGCGCAAGGTGCGAGCAAGGCCGTGATCTGTCGCCTTTCTCCGTGTCTCTGTGGTGAGGAATCCGGGATCAACCCTTGGGGCCGAACCATGACTAACGCCACCACCATCGACGTGCGCACGATCGTGCCGCGCGAGCGCCATCCGCTGATCTTCCGCACCTTCGAGGCGCTCGGCGCCGGCGAAAGCTTCCGGCTCGTCAACGACCACGATCCGAAGCCGCTGTACTACCAGTTCAAAGCCGAACTGCCGGGCAGGTTCACCTGGGACTACCTCGAACAGGGTCCCGACGTCTGGCGCGTGCGCATCGGCAAGACCGGCGTCAAGGGCGCGCTGCCCGGCGACGACTGTTGCGCCGGCTGAGCGGCCGCCGAGGCGTGCGATGACCTTCGTCGTCACCGAGCCCTGCATCGGCTGCAAGTACACGGACTGTGTCGCCGTCTGTCCGGTCGACGCGTTCCGCGAAGGGCCGAACGCGCTGGTGATCGACCCTGACGAGTGCATCGACTGCGCGCTGTGCGTTCCCGAGTGTCCGGTCGAGGCGATCTACGCCGAAGACGACGTCCCTGCTGACCAGCGCGACTTCATCCCGCTGAACGCCGAGCTGGCGCGCGTCTGGAAGCCGATCGCCAGGGTCAAGCCCGCGCTGCCCGAAGCGCAGAAGTGGGCGAAAGTGCGCGACAAGCGCGATCTTCTCGACCGCGGCGACGGCCGCCGTGCGACCGCGACCGCCGAGCTACCCACCGCCGACAACACCCGATGAGCGAGCCCACGAACCGTCCGCATCTGCACCTTTCGCCCGACGCGATCTATCCGTTCGACGCACGCGGCATCGCCAAGCGCTTCCGCCACGCGGCGATCTTCGGCGCGCTCGACGCGCTGACGAAGGGCGAAACGATGCGCTTCGTCAACGACCACGATCCGCTGCCGCTGCTCGCGCAGCTGCAGGCGCGCTACGGCGCCGGCGTCGAGATCGCCTACCGCCAGCGCGAGCCCGGCATGATCGTGATCGACTTCGTGAAGCAGTAGGCCGGCGCGCGATGCGCTACCCGGCTTTTTTCGACGAGGTGCCGCGCATCGCGCTGCGCGATCCGCTGGCCGAATTCCTCGGCGCGCTCGAAGGCGGGCGAGTCGAATTCTCGTATCTCGACGCGGTGCGGCTGGCGGGCCATTCGTGCCCGACCGTCGCCTCCGCCTACGGCATCACGCGGCGCGCGCTCGCCGCGCTGTACGGCGCCGCGCTGCCCGAGCGCGGCGCGCTGTGCGTGATCTTCCGCGAGCCGATCGGCGCAGGCGTCACCGGCGTAATCGCCAACGTGATCTCGATGCTGACCGGTGCGGCACGCGACGGCGGCTTCAAAGGCATCGCCGGCCGTTTCGACCGGCGCAACCTACTCGCCTTCGGCGCCGAGCAGCCGCTCGCGCTGCGCTTCGCGCGCATCGACAACGGGGCCGCTGTCGACGCCGAAACGGACATCGCGCGCGTGCCTTCGGACCCGCAGTTGCCGCCCCTGCTCGCGCGCGCCGCCGAAGGCCGCGCGAGCGCCGACGAGCTGCGGCGCTTCGGCGAGCTGTGGCAGGAGCGCGTGCGGCGCCTGCTGCTCGAGCACGGCGACGACCCCTCGGTGTTCCGGATTCGACCGCGCGCATAATCGGCGGGCATGAGCCGCCGCACGCTGCCGCTCGACGACGCGCTGTACGACTATCTGCTCGCGCATTCGCTGCGCGAGCACCCGCAGCTCGCCGCGCTGCGCGAGGCCACCCGCACGCACCCGCGCGCGAGCATGCAGATCGCCCCCGAGCAGGGGCAGTTGATGGCGCTGCTCGTGAAGCTGATCGGCGCGCGGCGCACGATCGAAGTCGGCGTCTTCACCGGCTACAGCGCGCTCGCGGTCGCACTCGCGCTGCCTGCCGACGGGCGCATCCTCGCCTGCGACGTCAGCGACGAATACACGCGCGTCGCGCGCGAGTACTGGCAACGGGCGGGCGTCGCGCACAAGATCGAACTCGTACTCGCGCCCGCTGCGCAGACGCTCGCCGCGCGCATCGCCGCCGGGGAAGCGCACACCTACGACTTCGCGTTCATCGACGCCGACAAGACCGGCTACGACGGCTACTACGAGCAGTGCCTGCAACTGCTGCGTCCCGGCGGGCTGATCGCGATCGACAACGTGCTGTGGAACGGCACGGTCGCGCGGCCGGCCGACTCCGACGACACGCGTGCGCTGCAGGCGCTCAACGCCAAGCTGCACCGCGACGAGCGCATCGATCTCGCGCTCGTGCCGATCGGCGACGGCGTGACGCTCGCGCGCAAGCGCTGAGGCCGCACGGCGCGATGTCGGATCGACGCGGAGCACATGAAGCAGACCCTCGCTTTGGGTCTCTGTGTCGCCGTGGCGGATAACTATCGATGATTACGCAACCTCGTGACACCGCCACCTTGCGAGTTCGCTTCGCGCTGGCTGTCGCCGGTTCCGTCATCCCGAGCGCAGCGAGCGATCCCGGCACTGCGAGCAGCGGAGATTCCTCGCCCTTGGCTCGGAGTGACGAGGGCCGAGGCATGCGCACGCCAAGCGGTTGGTACGTGTCACGACGATCAGTGATGGTCAATAAGACTTCGAAGTCCGCTGATCTCACCCCCGAAGCACGGCGGGAGATCGTGACCGCGCAACCTCCGTGATCTCCGTGCGAAGTCGGCCATTCGCCCGCGCGCCGGCATAATCGGCCGCGGATGCTCATGCCGCGGCTGCTGCGCCATACGATCCTTTCGATCCGCGACCTCGCGGTCAGCGCGGGGCCGTTCGTCGTGCTCGCGCTCGTGCTGCTATGGGGCGCGTACCTGCTGCTCGACCCGGCGCCGCCGAAGCGCGTCGTGCTCGCCACCGGCCCCGAGCAGGGCGCGTATGCCGAGTTCGGCAAGCGTTACGCGCAGCGGCTCAAGGGTCTGGGCATCGAGGTCGTGCTCAGAGGCACTCAGGGTTCCGCCGAGAACCTCGCGTTGCTGCGCGATCCCGCGCACAACGTCGACCTCGCCTTCGTGCAGGGTGGCTCGGGCGCCGCGGTGCTCGCGGTCGACGAAGAGAAAAACGGCGTGCCGCTCGTTTCGCTCGGCAGCCTGTTCTACGAGCCGGTGTGGCTGTTCTATCGCGAGGACGCCGCCAGGCGCCTGAACAGCAACGGTGCGCTGTCGCACCTGGCGCAGCTCGCCGGATGGCGCGTCAACATCGGCGCGCCCGGCAGCGGCGCGCCGCCGCTCTGGGCCAAGCTGCTGCACGCCAACCGCATCGAGGCGGCGTCGATCCGCACGAGCCAACTGGCACCGACGCCGGCGGTCGTCGCGTTTCTCGCGGGCGAACTCGACGCGCTGCTGTTCGTCTCCGCGCCCGAATCGCCGCTGGTGCAGATGCTGCTGCAGACGCCCGGCGTGAAGCTGTTCGACTTCGCGCAGGCCGAGGCGTACTCGCGCCGGCTGCCGTTTCTGAGCGCGCTCGTGTTGCCGCGCGGCATCGTCGATCTCGCCAAGGACATCCCGCCCGCGGACGTGCAGTTGATCGCGCCGACCTCCGCGCTGGTCGCGCGCGAGCGCACGCATCCGGCGCTCGTTCAGCTTTTCGTGCAGACCGCACAAGCGGTGCACGGCGACACCGGCTGGTTCGCGCGCGCCGGGACCTTCCCCTCGCCGCAGAACATCGAGCTGCCGCTGGCGGCGGAAGCGGCGCGCTACTACCGCAGCGGGCCGCCGCTGCTGCAGCGCTATCTGCCGTTCTGGCTCGCCAACCTGATCGACCGCATGTGGGTCGCTCTGGTGTCGATCGTCGCGGTGCTGATCCCGCTGTCGCGCATCGTTCCGCCGCTGTACGAGTTTCGCATCCGCTCGCGCATCTTCCGCTGGTACGGGCAGTTGCGCGAAATCGAGGACGAGCTGGGTCGGCGCTCGACGCCGCCCGAGGAACTGGCGAAGGAACTGGACGCGCTCGACGCCAAGGTCGAACGCATCAACGTCCCGTTGTCGCACGCCGACGAGCTGTACGCGCTGCGCTCGCATATCGGCATGGTGCGCGCGCGGCTGCGGCAGGCCAACGGTTGAAGCCGTGCGCGGCCGGCGAGCGCACGCCCACGATCCGCCCGCCACGCGGGCTAGCCCGGATATTTCACGGGGGACGCGGGAATTGCGCGAGCGGATGCGGGAT